>JAVBXL010000201.1 GCA_030824575.1 bacterium
GCAGCATTATAGTCGGGGCTGAGCACGGTGTTGAACCGTTTGCAGGCGCTGGTGTGGACCAGTTTGAGGAACTGGCGGGTCTGCTGGTCGCCGCCCCACCCCTTTTGCACGGTGATTCGCCGGCCGTCGGACAGGACGAAGGCGGACACGTCGATCGCATTGCTATGGGCATGTTCGGACAATTTGCCGCTGCCCGCGATCGGCCGGCAATTATAGGTGCCGAACGTCTCGATCTTCTCGATCTCCGCGCCCAGGATCATGCGCGCGGCGGGCTGCACGCCATAGCGGGCCCAGGCGGCGAAATTGGCGGCTAGGTTACAGGTCATTGCGCCCAAATTGGTGGCGGGCACGCCGATGTCGATCAGTTTGACGCTGTTCACCGCGCTGCATCCGCCGCCGAAAGTCCGGTCGGGCAGGGGGGTGAAGGCCACCGCCTGGGACTGGAGCTTGGCGAAGCATTGCCGGGTTTCCAGCGCCGGTTGCGCGAGGGCGCGGACCGGCTTCGACGGAGGCGTAGGCGCGCGCGCCACCCGGCCGCGCGGCACCAGATCGCCGCCGCATCCGCTTAGCGCCAATGCCAGAAGCGTGGTCAGGCCGACGCCCCGCGCCGCCGCTATCCGTGTCGCCCATTCGCTCATGACGGCATGGTAGCAGGGCAAATCTTGCCGAAGGTTAACGGCGCATTCGGTTCGTCCGATTTTCATGTGCGGCTTGACAGGTCTGCCGAAATCTCTAGTGCCGCCGACGGGCCACGCGGTCCCAACGCCGCGCTGCTCTCTGTAAGGAGACGCTACATGACTGATTTGACTGCCGTTGACGCCACCATTGCGCCTGCCGTAAAGCCCGCAAGCCGTCCGGCCCGCCCCTTCTTCTCTTCCGGTCCCTGCGCCAAGCCTCCGGGCTGGGATGCAGCCAAGCTGGCCACCGACTCGCTCGGCCGCTCGCACCGCGCCAAGATTGGCAAGACGCGTCTCGCCTACAGCATCGACCTGATGCGCGAATTGCTGAACCTGCCCGACACGCACCGCATCGGCATCGTGCCGGGGTCCGACACCGGCGCCTTCGAAATGGCGATGTGGACGATGCTGGGCGCCCGCCCTGTCACCACCATCGCCTGGGAAAGCTTCGGCGAAGGCTGGGTGACGGACGCGGCCAAGCAGCTTAAGCTCGACCCCACCGTCATCCGCGCTGATTATGGCCAGCTGCCCGATCTGAGCGCCGTCGATTTTTCCAACGACGTGCTGTTCACCTGGAACGGCACCACGTCGGGCGTGCGTGTGCCGAACGCCGATTTCATTCCCGCCGACCGCGAGGGCCTGACCTTCGCCGACGCGACCAGCGCGGTGTTCGCCTATGACATCGACTGGGCCAAGATCGACGTCGCGACCTTCTCCTGGCAGAAGGTGCTGGGCGGCGAGGGCGGCCATGGCGTGCTGATCCTTGGCCCCCGCGCCGTCGAGCGCCTCGAAACCTACACCCCCGCCTGGCCGCTGCCCAAGGTTTTCCGCCTGGTGTCGAAGGGCAAGCTCGCCGAAGGCGTGTTCAAGGGCGAGACGATCAATACCCCGTCCATGCTGGCGGTCGAGGATGCGATCTTCGCGCTGGAATGGGCCAAGTCGATTGGCGGCTCGGCCGGCCTGATCGCGCGCAGCGATGCCAATGCGGCGGCGCTCGGCAAGATCGTCGCGGAGCGCGACTGGCTTGGCCATCTCGCGCTCGATGAAGCGTCGCGGTCCAAGACCAGCGTGTGCCTGACCGTCGAAGGGGCCGACGAAGCCTTCATCAAGGCCTTCGCCGCGCTGCTGGAGAAGGAAGGTGCGGCCTATGACATTGCGGGTTATCGCGATGCCCCGGCCGGCCTGCGCATCTGGTGCGGCGCGACCGTCGAGACGGCGGATATCGAAGCGCTGGGGCCGTGGCTCGACTGGGCCTATGCGACCGTGAAGGCCGCCGCTTAACTCTCATAATTGTTGTCATTCCCGCGAAGGCGGGAATCCATCTCCTACCCCAGCCTGCTGTGCGACGTCGGGAGATGGATCCCCGCCTTCGCGGGGATGACGGGGAAATAAGGAATTGAAAAATGCCCAAGGTACTTATCAGCGACAAGATGGACCCCCGCGCCGCCGCGATTTTCCGTGAGCGGGGCATTGAAGTCGACGAAATCACCGGCAAGACGCCCGAAGAACTGATCGCCATCATCGGCGATTATGATGGCCTCGCCATCCGCTCCTCGACCAAGGTGACCAAGGCGATCCTGGACGCCGCGACCAATCTGAAGGTCATCGGCCGCGCCGGCATCGGCGTCGACAATGTCGACATCCCCTATGCCAGCGCCAAGGGCGTGATCGTCATGAACACGCCGTTCGGCAACTCGATCACCACCGCAGAACATGCCATAGCGCTGATGTTCGCGCTGGCCCGCCAACTGCCCGAAGCCAATGCCCAGACCCAGCAGGGTCTGTGGCCCAAGAACGGCTTCATGGGCGTGGAAGTCACCGGCAAGACGCTGGGCCTGATCGGCGCGGGTAATATCGGGTCGATCGTCGCCAGCCGCGCGCTGGGCCTCAAGATGAAGGTCGTCGCCTTCGACCCCTTCCTGACGCCCGAACGCGCGATCGAAATGGGCGTGGAAAAGGCGGACCTCGACACGCTGCTGGCCAAGGCCGATTTCATCACGCTGCATACGCCGCTGACCGACCAGACGCGCAATATCCTGAGCCGCGAAAATCTGGCCAAGACCAAGAAGGGCGTGCGCATCATCAACTGCGCGCGCGGTGGCTTGATCGACGAGGCCGCTTTGAAGGACGCGCTGGATTCGGGCCAGGTCGCCGGAGCCGCGCTCGACGTGTTCGTGACTGAACCGGCCAAGGAATCGCCGCTGTTCGGCACGCCGAACTTCATTTGCACCCCGCATCTGGGCGCATCGACCGACGAAGCGCAGGTCAATGTCGCGTTGCAAGTCGCTGATCAGTTGTCCGACTATCTGCTCGATGGCGGCATTACCAATGCGCTTAACGTGCCGTCGCTCAGCGCCGAAGAAGCGCCCAAGCTGAAGCCCTATATGGCGATCGCGGAAAAGCTGGGCAGCCTTGTCGGCCAGCTGGAAGGCGACGCGATCACCGGCGTTGCCGTGGAAGTCGAAGGCCATGCCGCCGAACTGAACCAGAAGCCCATCACCGCCGCCGTTCTGGCCGGCCTGATGCGCGTCTATTCGGACACGGTGAACATGGTCAACGCGCCGTTCCTGGCGAAGGAGCGCGGCTTGGACGTGCGTGAAGTACGCCACGACCGCGAAGGCGCATACCAGACGCTGATCCGCGTCACCGTGACCACCGAGAATGGCGAGCGTTCGGTCGCTGGCACGCTGTTCGGTCCCGAAAGCCCCCGCCTGGTCGAACTGTTCGGCATCAAGGTGGAAGCCGATCTGGACGGCACGATGCTCTACATCGTCAACCAGGACGCGCCGGGCTTCATCGGTCGGCTGGGGAGCAAGCTCGGCGAATCGGACGTCAATATCGGCACCTTCCATCTGGGCCGTCGCAACCAGGGCGGCGAAGCCGTGCTGCTGCTGTCGGTCGACGGCACCGTCACTGAACCGCTGCGCTGGGAAATCTGCAACCTGACCGGCGTGAAGCAGGTGAAGCTGCTGCGTTTCGCGTAAGTTTTCCACATCCGTTCGTCCTGAGTAAGGGCTGAGCGAAGTCGAAGACCCGTATCGAAGGATTGCCTCGTGGATCTCCTTCGATACGCCATTTCGACTTCGCTCAATGGCTACTCAGGACGAACGGGGTCTGGATATTACGGCGTTATCGGCTAAAGGGCCTGTCCCATGACCATGATCCCGCCCAGCCTCTTGCCCGAGGGCCTGTCCGATCGCTTGCCGCCGCAGGCTGAAGCCTCCGCGCGGCTGGCCCGCCGCGTGCTCGATACGGTCGCGGCCCATGGCTATGAACGGGTCATGCCGCCGCTCGCGGAATTTGAGGATACGCTGACCCAGCGGTTGAAATCCATGCGCGCGCAGGATCTGGTCCGCGTGGTCGATCCCGTGTCGCAGCGCAGTCTGGCCTTTCGCCCGGACATGACCGCGCAGGTCGGGCGCATCGCCGCGACTCGGCTGGCCGCCGCGCCGCGTCCGCTGCGCCTGTCCTATGCCGGGCCGGTGATCCGCCAGAAGGCCAGCCAACTGCGCCCCGAACGCGAGAAACTCCAGCTGGGCGCGGAACTGATCGGCAGCGACGGCACGGCGGCCGCAGTCGAAATCGTCAACATCGCGATCGAGGCGCTGACCGCGGCGGGCGTGACCGGCATCACCATCGACTTCACCTTGCCCGACCTGATCGATGCGCTGGCCGCCGGCCCGCTGCCGCTCGGCCCGCAGGCGATCGAGGCGGTGCGCGCCGGACTGGACGCCAAGGATGCGGGCGCATTGGTCGCCATCAGCCCAGCCGCCGCTGCCTATCTGCCGCTGATCGAGGCGACCGGGCCGTTCCACGCCGCGATGGAGCGGCTCGAAGCCTTGAGCGCGCAATTGGGCGGTGCGATCGACAGCCGCATCGCGGGCCTGCGCGCCATCGCCAAGCCGATCGGCTGGGACATCACCCTGACGCTCGATCCGACCGAACGGCACGGTTTCGAATTTCAGAACTGGTTCGGCTTCTCCATCTTCGCCGAGGGCTTCATTGGCGAGATCGGGCGCGGCGGCAGCTACGCCATTGCGCGGGCCGACGGCGCAGACGAACCGGCCATGGGCTTTTCGCTCTATCCCGATCCGCTGATCGATGCGGGTTTCGGCGGCGAAAGCCCCAAGCGCCTGTTCCTGCCGCTGGGCCATGACGCAGACCGCGCGGCGACCCTGCGCGGCGAGGGGTGGCACACCGTCGCGGCGCTGTCAGGCGACGAAGATGGCGCGGCGCAGCGCTGCTCGCACTGGCTGGATGGGGCGGAGCCTCGCGCCTATTGACTTGACTTCACCGGGGCAGCGCGGCTAACGCGCGCCCCGAAACAGGGCGCGACATGTGCCCGCTTGATCCCACCGGCATGCCGAGTCCCGTCGAAGGGCATGGCCGGTCCGCGCGGCGGGCGGAGGACTGTATCTGTGGCAAATGTAACCGTGATCGGCGCTCAGTGGGGCGACGAAGGCAAGGGCAAGATCGTCGACTGGCTGTCGGAGCGCGCCGATGTCGTCGCCCGTTTCCAGGGCGGGCATAATGCCGGCCATACGCTGGTCGTGGGCGAGAAGGTCTATAAACTCTCGCTGCTGCCTTCGGGTATCGTGCGCGGCACGCTGTCGGTGATCGGCAATGGCGTGGTGCTGGACCCCTGGCACTTTCGCGAAGAGGTCGCCAAGCTGAAGGGGCAGGGCGTCACCATCACGCCCGACAATCTTCAGATCGCCGAAACCTGCCCGCTGATCCTGCCCTTCCACCGCGACCTGGACGGCCTGCGCGAAGATGCGTCAGGTGCGGGCAAGATCGGCACCACGCGCCGCGGCATTGGCCCGGCCTATGAGGACAAGGTCGGCCGCCGGGCGATCCGCGTGTGCGACCTGGCGCATCTCGATGACCTCGACCTCCAGATCGACCGGCTGACCGCGCATCACGACGCGCTGCGCGCGGGCTTTGGCGAAGCGCCGATCGATCGCGCCCGCCTGGTCGCGGAACTGACCGAGATCGCAGACTTCATCCTGCCCTTCGTCAAGCCGGTCTGGCTGACCCTCAATAAGGCGAAGGCGGCGGGCAAGCGCATCCTGTTCGAAGGGGCGCAGGGCACGCTGCTCGACATCGACCATGGCACCTATCCCTTCGTCACATCGTCCAACACGGTGGCGGGTACGGCCGCGAGCGGCACCGGCCTTGGCCCCAATGCGGCGGGCTTCGTGCTGGGTATCGTCAAGGCCTATACGACCCGCGTCGGTTCTGGCCCGTTCCCGACCGAATTGGAGGACGAAACCGGCCAGCGGCTGGGCGAGCGCGGGCATGAATTTGGCACCGTCACCGGGCGCAAGCGCCGCTGCGGCTGGTTCGACGCGGTGCTGGTGCGGCAGTCGATCGCCGTGTCGGGCGTCACCGGCATCGCACTCACCAAGCTGGACGTGCTGGACGGGTTCGACACGCTGAATATCTGCGTCGGCTACCAGATCGGCGACCAGACCTTCGACTATCTGCCCGCCCATGCGCAGGACCAGGCCAAGGCGCAGCCGATCTACGAAACGATCGAGGGCTGGCACGACACCACGGCCGGCGCGCGCAGCTGGGCCGAATTGCCAGCGCAGGCGATCAAATATATCCGCCGGATCGAGGAGTTGATCGGTTGCCCGGTCACGCTCGTCTCCACCAGCCCCGAGCGCGAGGACACCATCCTCGTCCGCGATCCTTTCGCGGATTAAGGGCGATGGCCGAGCAACGCTTCGAGCGCCACAAGCAGGCCTGGACCCAGGACGAAATCCAGAAGCTGCACACGCTGGCCAAAAAGGGCATGGGCCTGAAAGCCATCGCCAAGGCGCTGACCCGCACCGAGGAATCAGTCAAGGCGCGGGCCAAGGAAGACAGCCTGAACATCGCCAAGCTGCGCTGAATAACATCCGTTCGTTTCGAGCGAAGTCGAGAAACGGATAGCGTGAGCTTCGTGTCTGGACCCCGTCACACAGCCATGCCAAGACCGCTCCTCATCAACAGGGAAGGCTTCGCATGGCGCTCGACATTCTCGTCCTCTACGGCTCCTATCGCCGTGGTCGGCTCGGCATCCGGCTCGCCGACTATCTGGTTGGCGGGTTCGAGGGGCTGGGGCACAAGGCGCAGCTGGTCGATGCCAAGGCGATCGACCTGCCGATGCTCGACCTGCGCTACAGCGACTATCCCGCTGGCGAAGCGCCCGCCGCGATGGCGGAACTAGCCGATCGCTTGACCGCCGCCGATGCCTTCGTCTTCGTCGCGGGCGAATATAATCGCGGGATGCAGCCGGGCCTCAAAAATCTGGTCGATCATTATCTCAAAGAGTTTGATCGCCGACCCGCCGCCATCGCCAGCTATTCGATGGGGCGCTTTGCCGGGGTCAACAGCCATGCCGACTGGACGGTGACGCTGTCGGCGATGGGCATGGCGGTGGTGCCCGAACGGCTGAGCGTCGGCCAAATCGGCCAGGCGCTGGACGAACAGGCCCAGCCGCTGGGAGAGGGCGGCGCGGCGCTGGAACGCGGCTTTGACGGGTTCGCCAGCAACCTCGTCTGGTGGGCGGAGGCTGCTAAAGCCGCGCGCTGAACCGCCGGTCGATCCAGACCAGCGCATAGCCGGCCGCGACGAAGCCGGCCGCGATCAGGACGGCGTTGAGCGCGACCTGGCCGCCGCCGAGTTTCGCGACATTGATGAAGGGATAGGCATATGTCCCCTCCATCGTGCCGCGGAGCAGCGCGTAGGGCAGGTACAGCGCGGGAAAAATCGCCCAGATCCAGGGATCGCGCCAGCCAAGCTGCCCCTTGCGGGCAAACATGATCCACCAGAGCGGCGTGATCAGCGGCGTGACCTTGTGCAGCAGCGTGTCGGCCAGCAGCGCGCCGCCGCTCAAGGACAAAAGGCCGCGCAGCAGCAGGCCGTAGATGATGCCGACGAGCAGGATCGCCAGCAGCACGCCGCCCAGCCAACGCGGCGTTGCCCGGTATCCCAGCGCGATCGCGGCGAAGGTCAGGGCGACCGCCATGTTCGTCAGCACCGTGAAGAAGCGCAGCAATATCCACAGCGTTTCCGCGACAGAACCGTTTTGCGCAAAAGTCGCGTCGAACTGGATCGCAAGCCCAGTGATCGCCACTAGCGCGACGACCGCGGCGCAGAGACGGTCGCCCGTCATGCCGCTATGCGCTCCCGTCCGCCCTCTTCGCCCGCCGCTATCACGGTGGCCGCCACCAGATCGCCCGTGACGTTCAGGCTGGTGCGGCACATGTCGAGGAAACGATCGACCCCCAGCACCAGCCCGATCCCTTCGGGCGGCACGCCGACCATGCCCAATATCATCGCGACGACCGGCAGCGATCCGGCGGGGACACCCGCGGTGCCGACCCCGCCCAATATGCACACCAGCATCACCATCACCTGCTGCGCCAGGCTCAAATCGACGCCGAAAAACTGGGCGAGGAACAGGACGGTGATGCCTTCGAACATTGCCGTGCCATTCTGATTGGCGGTCGCGCCGATGGTGAGGACGAAGCGGGCGATGCGGCGCGGCAGGCGCAGCTTGTCCTCCGCCACGCGGATCGCGGTGGGCAGGGTGGCATTGGAGGAGGCGGTGGCGAAGGCCATGACGCTTGCCTCCTGCACCGCGGCGAAGAAGGAGAGGGGGGATCGGCGCGCGACCAGGGCGATGAGCAACGGATAGACGACGAACATCTGGATCGCCAATGCCAGCAGCACGACGCCGACATAGGCGGACAGGCGGATCAGCAAGTCCCACCCGAATTGCGCCGCCAGGTTGAACATGAAGCAGGCGATGGCGATCGGGGCCAGGCGGATGACGATGCCGATCAGGCGCATCGATACGTCGAACAGGCCCTCCATCGCATGCAGCAATATCTTCGACTGGTCGGTCTGCACCAGCACCAGCCCGATGCCGAAGAAGAGGGCGAAGACCATCACCGCCAATATGTCGTTATTGGCCATCGCCGCGACGATATTGTCGGGAATGATCGCGATCAGGGCGGCCATGCCCGTCGGCGTGTCGCCGCTGCGGGCGAGGATCGCCTTAGCCCCCGCGCCTGCATCGGCCAGCATCGCCTGCGCCTGGGCCGGATCGACCCCGCCACCCGGCCGCAACAGGTTGACCAGAGCCAAGCTGATGAAGACGGCGATGCCCGATACGATCAGCGTATAGACGAGCGTGCGCAGGCCGATCCGCCGCAGCGATCGCATTTCGCCCATTTCGGCGATGCCCACGATCAGCGCCGACACCAGCAGCGGGATGACCAGCATGAACAGCAATCGCAGGAAGACCTGCCCGATCGGCCCGGTGACATAGGTGGTGACGATGTCGACCCAGCGCGCATCAGGTGCCGCCATATAGACACCCAGGCCCAGGATCAGGCCGATAAGGAACCCTGCCAGCATCTGCCACTGGAGCGAGAGCGCCGCCGTCTTGCCGCCGCTGTCGGGCGCGTCGCTGGTCACAGGCTTTCTCCGTTCGGCTATCCGGTTTTAACGAGCCGCGGCGGTGCGAGTTGCGTGCGTGCGGGATATTTCGTTTCGCTATGGCATCAAGGGAGCATTTCCGCGACGCTGGCGTTACCGCAGTCGATTGTTTCCGGAGACTTGCATGATCGTCGATCCCGTTCCCAGCTTGCGCCGGCTGGCCGCCGAAGTGTGGAAGCCGCTGACCCTGTTGTTCGTCTGGGACTGCGCGGTGACGATCACTTATTATGTGCTGCCTTTCAAGGCGCCCTCGCTGCCGCTGACCATCTTCGGGTCGGCGCTGGCGCTGTTCCTGGGCTTCCGCTCCAACAGCGCCTATCAGCGCTGGTGGGAAGGGCGGATATTATGGGGCGCGATGATCAATGCATCGCGCAGCCTGGCCCGCGCGAGCCGCAATTTCCTGCCCGATCCGGTGGCGCGCGACCTGAAGCGCGAGATCGTGATGCGCCAGATCGCCTATGTGAATGCGCTGCGTTGCCAGTTGCGCCGCCAGCCGATCGGCGAGGATGTGACCCGTTTCCTGCAGGAAGAGGATAAGGGGAAGGCGCTGGCCCGCGCCAATCCCGCCAATGGCCTGCTCGACAGTACCGGCCGACGCATCGACATCGCCCGGCGCGAAGGCTGGATCGACACCATCCAGCAGGCGCAGATGGAGGCGGTGCTGGTCGACATCGCCAATGCGCAGGGCGGGATGGAGCGGATCAAGAACACGCCCCTGCCGATGCAATATCGCTTCCTGCCGACGCTCTTCACCCATGTCCTGTGCATCTTGCTGCCGATTGGCCTGGTCGAGACGCTGGGTTTCGCGACCCCGCTGGGGTCGACGGTGGCGGGCCTGATGTTCCTGGCGGTGCTGCGGATCGGCGACGACCTGGTCGATCCGTTCGACAACAGCGTGCATGACGTGCCGCTGCTGGCGATGTGCCGCACGATCGAGATCGACCTGCTCCAGTCGATCGGCGACCCCGCGCCAGAGCCGGTGAAGCCGGTGCGCGGGGTATTGTGGTGACATGAAAACGCCTCCGTTCGATGGGAACGGAGGCGCGGTTCATTGTCGATGGGGAAGGATAGTCACCCCTTGTGCCCGTCGTCCACCATGTCGGACGCCAGTTCGAGGCCCGCGCGACCATGCGCCACGCCATGCGCCGGTGCCTTGGGATGGGGCACGTCTTCCGGCTCCTCGACCTCCAGCATCCCTTCCCATTTGGTGATGACCGACGTCGCAATGGCGTTGCCCAGCACATTGGTTGCGGTGCGGCCCATGTCCATGAAATGGTCGACCGCCAGGATGAAGGCGATGCCCTCCACCGGCAGGTCGAACTGGCCCAGCGTCGCGGCGACGACGACCAGCGACGCGCGCGGCACCGCGGCGATGCCCTTGCTGGTGACCATCAGCACGAGCAATATAGTGATCTGCGTCGCGATCGGCAGGTCGATGCCATAGGCCTGGGCGATGAAGATGGTCGCGAAGGTCGAATACATCATCGACCCGTCGAGGTTGAAGCTGTAGCCCAGCGGCAGCACGAAGCTGTAGATACGCCGCGGGATGCCGAACCGGTCGAGCTGTTCCAGCATCTTGGGGTAAGCAGCTTCGGACGAGGCGGTGGAGAAGGCGATCAGGATCGGTTCGCGGACATAGCGGATCAGCTTGAACATCCGCTTGCCCAGGAAAATCGATCCCGCGCCGAACAGCAGCAGCCACAGGCAGAAGAGGGCGATGTAGAATTCGCCGACCAGTTCGCCATAGGTTTTGAGGACGCCCAGGCCCTGTACGGTGATGGATGACGCCAGCGCGCCGAACACCGCGAAGGGGGCGACGCGCATGACATAGCCGGTCACCTGCAACATCAGTTCGACCATCGCCTCGATCACTATGATGATCGGCTTGCCCTTGTCGCCGATGGCGGTGAGCGCGACGCCCACGAACAGGGAGAAGACGACGATCTGCAGGATCTGGTTGTCCGCCATCGCCCCGATCATGGACGTCGGGAAGACATGGAGGATGAAGTCGCGGAAGTTGAGCGCTTCGGTATTCACGCCCGCGTCAGCACCGGAACGGACCAGGTTGAGGCCCTCGCCCGGCGCGAAGAAATTGACGAAGATCAGGCCCAGCGTCAGCGAAATCAGGCTGGCGATGATGAACCAGGCGAGCGCGCGCCCGCCAATCCGCCCCAGCGCGGCGCTGTCGCCCATATGGGCGATGCCAGCGACCAGCGTGGAAAAGACCAGAGGCGCGATGATCATCTTTATGAGGTGCAGGAATATGTCGGCCAGAAGGTGGAAATATCCCGCCACATCCTTCGCCAGCGTTTCGTCGCCGCCAACCCAAAGATTGGCCACGAAGCCCGTGATCACCCCCAGGACCATGCCGATGAGGATGAAGACTGTCAGTCTGTTTCGCATCAAATCCCTTTAGGCTGCCGGTGCGCAGCCCCCGCCTATTGTACGTCTGTCAGGCTGACACCTAACAGGCGCATGGGCCACCCGCAATCGCGGCGCGTCCATGCGCATCAGGGAAGACGAAGCAGCCGCGCCTTTCCACGCCCTTGGAGCCTGTCTCGCAATGCGCCTTCTGGCGCATCCGCACCGGCCCGCACCCCCACCCGACCTCCCATTCAGGATACACTCTGTGGGAGGTCGGGTGGGGGTGAGGGCCGGTGCAGCACCGAAATGCGCTCTTCCGCGCATTTCGAGACAGACTCTTAGCCGTGCGCGCTTACGGGTAAAGCAGCCCTTCGCTCCAGCTGTCGCCGGCCCGTTCGAACAGGCGGCGTTCGTGCAGCCGATGTTCGCGATCCTGCCAGAACTCGATCCGTTCGGGGGTGAGGCGAAAGCCCGACCAGTGCGGCGGGCGCGGCACCGGGCCGCCTTCGAATCGCGCGCTGACCGCTTCGAACCGGTCCTTGAAGGTCTGGCGATCGGGCAGGGGGCGGGACTGGTCGGATGCCCAGGCGCCCAGTTGGCTGTCGCGGCCACGGGTCGCGAAATAGGCGTCGGCGGTCGCGTCGTCCACCGGGCCGACCGCCCCTTCGATGCGGATCTGGCGGCGCAGCGACTTCCAGTGGAAAAGCAACGCGGCATGGGGGTTTTCCAGCAGGTCGCCCGCCTTGCGCCCTTCGAAATTGGTGTAGAAGACGAAACCGTCGGGGCCATGGCCCTTGAGCAGCACCATGCGCACTGACGGCCGCCCGCGCGCATCGGCGGTGGCCAGCGCCATGGCGTTGCTATCGTTGATTTCGGTGTCGCGCGCCTGCGCGTACCACTCGTCGAACAGTGTGAAGGGATCGGTCATGCCCGACCCTTAAGCGGCGGCCCCGCTGCTGTCGATACGCCGTTGTCGATCAGGGGGAAGCGCGATCCGGGGCGGCGAGCGGCCACCCCGGATCGCGTGTCAGGATCAGAAGCGGAAGCCAAGGCCCGCCGACCAGCTGGTATAGCTGCCCGCCTTGATCAGGTTCATGTTCAGGCGGATGAGGTCGCGGGCGTTGCGCGCGCTTTCCTCACGGCCGCGCAGGCCCAGCGACAGCGTCACTTCATGGAAAGTGTCATAATAGAGCTTGTCGCCGGCATAGTTGGTCAACGTATAGCTGACCCGCGCCGACGTGTTGCGCCCCAGGCCGCGGAATTTGAGCGGCAGGTCATAGGCCAGGCCGTTGCGGAACGCCCAGTTCTTCAAGCCCGGATTGACATTGTAGCCAGTGATGCCGGTGCTCAGCGTCGTGGTATAGCCGACCATGTTGCCGATCACGAGCCGCCCGCGGCCCAGACCATCGAGCACATAGCGGCTGGCAATGGTGGTCGACAACATGTTGCCGACCGATCCCAGCTGATCCGACGCCGTGATGCCATAGCCCACACGCGGCTCCAGCGACCAGCGGCGCGCGATGACCGGAAATTCGACGCCTACGCCGAACTGGGCGGTGGCGGCGCGCGCGCCGTTCACTTCCGAATAGCTGACC
Organism: bacterium; assembly: GCA_030824575.1. Classification (GTDB taxonomy): domain Bacteria; phylum Pseudomonadota; class Alphaproteobacteria; order Sphingomonadales; family Sphingomonadaceae; genus Sphingobium. The sequence continues at coordinate 13,130 of JAVBXL010000201.1, forward strand.
GGCAGGTCGAATTTCAGCAACGCGCGGCCGCCTTCGGTCAGGCGAAAGCTGCGGGCGACGCGCCCGTCTACCCGCATGAAGTCGTAACGGCCGCCATTCGACGATCCGCCGCTATAATTGGCGCCCATGATCCAGGGGTCGCCCGCCGTGTTGGTGCCGCCGCTATTGGCCGCATCCTGCTCGATCGCCGAATCGCCCGACGACAGGTCCAGGCTCGATCGGACCAGGCTGCTCTGCACCGAACCGGGATTGCCCGCGAGCGGATCGACCGGCGAATAGCGCGCCAGCGACTTGAGCAGAAGGCGGACCAGCCGTTCGGCCTCTGCGCTGTCGATATCGTTGAGATAGCTGTCGAACAGGTCGTAGGACGCCTGGCGCGTCACCCCGTTGAAGCGATTCTGATAGACTTCGCCTTCCGCATCGAGCGCGGGGATGGCGATGCGGAACACTGCGCTGTTGGTGTCGTAGAAACCATAAATGGGCAGGCCGCGAAAATCGATCACGCCGCTGACCGGCAGCCGGTCGTTGTAGCGCGCGCCATAGCGTTCGCGCAGCCGCTGCGGGTTCATGAAATCCTGGCCGTCATTGGCGATGTCCAGGCCATAGCTGTCGGTGATCGTCGCGCCGCCACCCACGCCCAGCGTCACGCCGATGCGGAACAGGCTTTCAATGTCGTCCAACTGCTGCGGCGAGGGCGGCGGCGGCCCGACCTGCGCCTGTGCGACAGGTGCGATCGCCCACAGCGTTGCGACGGCGCCAAGCGCGCTCCATCCAAATTTCTGCATATATGTTAAGCCCCCCAATTGTCCCGCCATCCCACGGCGGGCGGTAGGTCGCTAACAGGGCAAAGGGTTATGCGCATACCCCATGCGGGGTATGGCAGGCATTCGGGGACATCCCCGGCTTGAATGTCGGCGCGGCATCGTCCACATAGTCGGCAAGTGATGCTTTTGTGCAACAGGTAGAATGATGGCCGATCCCTATTCCCTTTTGGGTGTGACGCGCAGCGCGACCGAGGCGGAGATCAAATCCGCCTATCGCAAGCTCGCCAAGGAACTGCACCCCGACAAGAACAAGGATAATCCGAAGGCGGCGGACAAGTTTTCCGCCGTGACCAACGCCTATGACCTGCTGTCCGACAAGGACAAGCGCGCCCGTTTCGACCGGGGGGAGATTGACGGCGATGGCAATCCGGCAGCCCCCTTCGGCTATGGTGGCGGCGGTGGCGCGGGCGGCGGTTTTCGCGGTCAGCCCGGCGGCGGCTTTGAGTCTGGCGGCGCGGATTTCGGCGATATTTTCGAAGGATTGTTCGGTGGCGCGGGCCGCCGTGCGGGCGCAGGCGGCGGTTTCGGGCGGCAGGCCCCGCCGCAAAAGGGCGCCAATGTCGCCTATCGGCTGGCGGTGCAATTCACCGATGCGGCGACCCTCGCGCCCCAGCGGATCACGTTGCAGGACGGCAAGACCATCGACCTGAAGCTGCCCGCCGGGGTGGAAAGCGGCACCCAGATGCGCCTGTCGGGCAAGGGGCAGGCCGGGCCGGGCGGGGCAGGCGATGCGATCGTGACGATCGAGGTAAAGCCGCACCCCTTCTTCACGCGCGACGGCGACAATGTGCTGCTCGACCTGCCCATCACGCTCGATGAAGCGGTGAAGGGCGGCAAGGTCAAGGTGCCGACAGTGGACGGGCCGGTGATGCTGGGCGTGACCGCGGGTACATCGTCCGGCAAGACGCTGCGGCTGCGCGGCAAGGGCTTTACCGGCAAGGATGGCCAGCGCGGCGACCAGCTGGTGACGATCCAGATCGACGTGCCGGCCGACGATCCGGCGATCAAGGCGCTGGTCGAAAGCTGGCAGGATGAACGCCCGGTGCGCGCCCATCTGGGCGTATGATGCGTTAGGCCATCCATGCCGATGCCATCGCCCCTGTCGCCCGAATCCCGTCGTCAGCATGGGCATGGCGCGCGCGCCCATTTCCATCGGCAGATGGACCGGGTCCGGCCGGGATCGCACATCTTCGAGGTGGCAAAGCGGGTCGCGGTGGGCACCTATAGCGATGGCTTCATCCATGCCGGGAACCTGGCCTATCTGTCGCTGATGACGCTGTTTCCCTTCTTCATCGTCGCGGCGTCAGTGGCCAGCATCTTTGGCCGCACCCACGATGGCGTGCAGGCGGTCAACGCCTTTCTGACGACCGTGCCGCGCGGCGTCGCCGATGTGGTGCGCCAGCCGATCAGCGACGTGCTGACCGCGCGCAGCGGGCCGTTGCTCTGGCTCGGCGGCCTGGTCGGACTGTGGACGGTGGGCAGTCTGATTGAAACGATCCGCGACATATTGCGCCGGGCCTATGGCACCAAAAGCACCAAGCCTTTCTGGCGCTATCGCCTGGGCGCAATCGGCATTACGCTGGTCAGCGTGTTCGCGCTGATGTTCGCTTTCTCGCTCCAAGTGGCCATCACCGGCCTTGACCAATTCCTCACCAATATTCTGCCTTGGGCGGATGACGCCATCGGCCTGGTCGCATCGGCCAAGCTGGTGCCGATGGGGATCACCTGCCTCGCCTTGTGGTCGTTATTCGCGGCCTTGACGCCGACCCTCTACAAGTCCCGCCGCTTCCCCAAATGGCCCGGCGCGGTGGCGACATCGCTCTGGTGGTACGGTACGGTATTGTTGTTGCCGCCGACCCTGTCGTTGCTGGGCGGCTATGGTCGCACCTATGGCAGCCTGGCGGGCGTGATGATCAGCCTCATTTTTTTCTTTCTCGTCGGGCTTGGCGTGGTAATTGGCGCGGAATTGAATGCGGCGCTGGCGGAATTTCCCGAAGAGGAACTGGACGCGGCGGCGAAAGACCCAGGGAACGGAACGACGATATGAACGGCTTGATGACAGGAAAACGCGGCCTCATCATGGGGCTGGCGAACGACAAGTCGCTCGCCTGGGGCATTGCCCAGCAATTGCACGCGCAGGGCGCGGAACTGGCCTTTTCCTACCAGGGCGACGCGCTGGCGAAGCGCGTGCGGCCGCTGGCGGAGCAGGTCGGGTCCGACTTCCTGATCGACTGCGACGTCACCGACATGGACAAGCTGGACGCGGCTTTTGCCGAAATCGAAGCACGTTGGGGCGGCCTCGACTTCGTCGTCCATGCGATCGGCTTTTCCGACAAGAACGAGCTGCGCGGCCTCTATGTCGACACCAGCCTGGAGAATTTCCTGCTGACCATGAACGTGTCTGCTTACAGTTTTGTGGCGGTCACGAAGCGCGCGCGCGCTTTGATGCCGAACGGCGGCAGCATCCTGACCCTGTCCTATTACGGCGCGGAAAAGGTCATTCCCCATTATAACGTCATGGGCGTGGCCAAGGCGGCGCTGGAAACCTCGGTCAAATATCTGGCGATGGATCTTGGCCGCGAAAATATCCGGGTCAACGCGATTTCCGCAGGCCCGATCAAGACGCTGGCCGCCAGCGGCATCGGCGATTTCCGCTATATCCTTAAGTGGAACGAGCTGAACTCGCCGCTGCGCCGCAACGTGACGATCGAGGATGTCGGCGGGGCGGGCCTGTATCTGCTATCGGACCTGGCATCGGGGGTGACCGGCGAAATCCACCATGTCGATGCGGGCTATAACGTCATCGGCATGAAAGCCGAAGACGCACCGGACATCGCGCTGGATAAGTGAGGCTAAAACCCTCTCCCCTCGGGGGAGAGGGAGGGGCCCGTCGCGAAGCGTGGGAGGGTGAGGGGGCTATGCGACGACCCGATCCTCAAAATGCTGACTCCCTGAACAGGGTGCGCGCCATGCGTCGCGATCCGACCGAGCCGGAAAAGCGACTTTGGTCGAAACTGCGCAACCGGCAGTTGGACGGTATCAAATTTCGTCGGCAGGTCTGGCTGGTAGGCTTCATTGCGGATTTCTATGCCGCCGATCTCCGGCTGGTCATCGAAGTTGACGGCGATGGCCATGCCGCTAGGGAAGCAGCCGATGAGCAGCGATCCCGGATATTGCAGCGCGAGGGGTTTCGGACGATCCGTTTCGCCAATGTGGATGTGATGCGTAATATCGAAGGGGTTTGGGAGACAATTTTGATGACGGCGCGCCTTGACCCCTCACCTTCCCACTCGGCTGCGCCGAGCGGGCCCCTTCCTCTCCCCCAAGGGGAGAGGAAGATATGAGTTTCAACAGTTTTGGTCGCGTCTTCCGCTTCACCACCTGGGGCGAGAGCCATGGTCCTGCCATCGGTGCGGTCGTCGACGGGTGCCCGCCGGGTTTGCAGCTGAGCGAAGGCGATATCCAGCCCTGGCTCGACCTACGCAAGCCCGGCACGTCCAAATTCACCACCCAGCGCCGCGAGGCGGACGAAGTGCGCATCCTGTCGGGCGTGTTCGAAGGACGGACCACCGGCACGCCGATCAGCCTGATGATCGAGAATACCGACCAGCGGTCGAAGGATTATTCGGACGTCGCCAAGGCATACCGCCCCGGCCATGCCGACTATGCCTATGACGCCAAATATGGCTTTCGCGACTATCGCGGCGGCGGGCGCTCCTCGGCACGCGAAACCGCCAGCCGCGTGGCGGCGGGTGCCGTCGCGCGGGCGGTCATCCCCGAAGTCGATATCTTCGCCTATGTCAGCGCCATCGGTGGCGACGCGATCGATTATGCGAATTTCGACCCCTCGCAGATCGGCCAGAACCCCTTCTTCTGCCCCGACGCCGAAGCGGCCAAGCGCTGGGAAAAGCTGGTCGATGACGCGCGGCTGGACGGCTCCTCGCTCGGCGCGGTGGTCGAATGTATCGCATCGGGCGTTCCCGCCGGTTGGGGCGCGCCGCTCTATGCCAAGCTCGACAGCGAATTGGCGAGCGCTATGATGAGCATCAACGCGGTCAAGGGCGTCGAGATCGGCGACGGTTTCGCCGCCGCCAGCCTGCGCGGCGAACAGAATGCGGACCCGATGCGACCAGGCAATGATGGCCCCGTCTTCCTCGCCAACCATGCAGGCGGCATCGCAGGCGGCATTGCTACCGGCCAGCCGGTCAAGGTCCGCATCGCCTTCAAACCGACCAGCTCCATCCTGATCCCGGTTGAAACCGTCACGCGCGAAGGAGCGGCCTCCGACATCATCACCAAAGGGCGTCACGACCCCTGTGTCGGCATACGCGGCGTGCCGGTGGTCGAAGCGATGATGGCGCTGGTGCTGGCCGACCAGAAGCTGCTCCACCGTGCCCAATGTGGCGAACCGCCGGAATAACCCCAAGCCCGTTCGCTTCGAGCATGTCGAAACGAACGGAGGTCGCGCCATCGACGCGCCGAACTGCGCCAATCCCGCGCCCAATGTCTTTTCGATGCGAGACGACTCGCGGCTGTTACGATAGAATGCTGTTCATCGCCCGCGGGAGGGCGAGCGGCAGAGCGTAAGCCTGGGGAGCGTCACCACGCATCACGCGCGGATTGACGGTCAAAACGTCCCCTTAACGCCGCGACACGGGCCAGCCATGCAACCATGGCTGGCCCATTTCGTTTCACCGCCGTCAGGGACGCGACCGCGCGACCGATTGGGGGCCGCACCATATGCATTTCGTCACCGCGCTGCTGGGCGTTTACCGCGCGGAAATCGGTCTGTTGATACTTGCCTGCATGTTCGTCGCCTTCGTGCGCGAACGCTATTCGCCGACCGTCATCGCCGTGGTCGGCGCCTGCGCCTATGGCATATTCGGGATGCTGGATGAAAAGGCGATGTTCTCCGTCTTTTCGAACAGTGCGCCGCTGACGGTGGGCGCAATGTTCGTCCTGTCCGGCGCGTTGGTGCGCACCGGCGTCATCGGCCGCATCGCCGATCTTATCATGAGCCGCGCGGAGCGGCATCCGCGCATCGCGCTGGCCGAAGTGGCGATCGGCACGCTGGCCCTCTCGGCCTTCCTCAACAACACGCCGGTCGTCGTGCTGCTGATCCCGATCATGTTCAAACTGGCGCAGGCGACCGGCTATCCGGTCAAGAAGCTGCTGATCCCGATGAATGTGGTCGCGGTGCTGGGGGGGTGCCTGACGCTGGTCGGCACCTCCACCAATCTGGTCGTGGCCGGCATCGCCGCCGATCAGGGCATGGAGCGGTTCGGCATTTTCGACATCAGCCTTTATGGCGCGGCGGGCGCGGCGGCGGGCATCGTGGCGCTGTTCTGCCTGTCCTTCCTGCTGCCCAGCGATCCGCCGTCGATCGCTGGCGAGGATGGCGGCGCGGCGGTGCAGGATTATCTGACCGAACTGGTCGTGCCGCAGGATGGCGAAGATATCGGGCGGGAAATTGGCGCTTTGGGTCTGTTCGGGCGATCGGTGCAACTGCTCGGCCTCAAGCGCCATGGTGATATCATGCGCCAGGGGCTGGACATGGAGGAACTCCATTCCGGCGATCACCTGATCGTGCGGGCCGATGGCGCGGCGATCATGACGCTGCGCGAATCGGGCCGGTTCGACCTCGGCGTCGCCGCCGATTCGCGCACCAGCGCGCAGGACGGCACCGTGGTCGAGGCGATGGTCGCGCCCAGCCATCCTTCGATCGGCGAGCGGTTGGGGGACATTCCTTTCCTCCATGCGCTGCGGGTGCGGATCATCGGCATCCATCGCGCGCGGCATTTGCCGGGGCCGGACCTTGCCGAAACGCGCGTTCGCGGCGCGGACCGGTTGCTGGTGGCCGGCGGCGACGACGCCATGCGCGCGCTCAAGGACAATCCGCACCTGATCGGCGTCGACATCAGCCGCACCCGCGCCTTCCGCCCGCGCAAGGCGTGGATCGCCATGGCCGCGATGGCGGGCGCAGTGCTGCTGTCCGCCTTCGACGTGGTGGGCATCGGTCTGGCCGCCGTGATCGCCGTGGGCCTGATCCTGGTCACCCGCTGCATCGACCCGGAGGAAGCCTGGGGCGCGATCGACGGCGACGTGCTGATCCTGATCTTTGCCATGCTGGCGGTTGGCCTGGCGCTGGAACAGGCGGGCAGCGTCACGCTGATGGTCGGCTGGATCACGCCGCTGATGCAGGTTGCGCCGGCCTGGACGCTTGTCTTCATCGTCTATTTCGCCGCCCTCATCCTGTCCGAACTGCTCAGCAACAATGCAGTCGCGGCCCTGCTAACGCCGATCACCATCGCGCTGGCGCACCAACTGGGCGTGGAGCCGCGCCCCTTGGTGATCGCGCTGATGATCGGCGCATCGGCCTGTTTCGCGACGCCGATCGGCTATCAGACCAATGCGCTGGTCTATGCCGCGGGCGATTATCGCTTCGCTGATTTCGTGCGGATCGGCGTGCCGATCAATATCGTCGTCGGGCTGGCGGTATGCAGCACGCTGGTCCTTCTGGGCTGAACTGGCCCTGTTCTTGGCCATCCCGGCGCGCCATCACGGCGCAAACGCACAAGGATCAGCCCATGACCAGACCCGTGACCAGCCTAGCCTTCACCCAGATCGACGCCTTTGCCGACGCGCCCTTCACCGGCAATCCCGCGGCGGTGATGCCGCTCGACGCCTGGCTCGACGACGCTGTGCTTCAGGCCATTGCGGCGGAGAATAACCTCTCCGAAACCGCCTTCACCGTGCCGACGTCGGATGATCCCGATGCAGATTACGCCCTGCGCTGGTTCACCCCGACGGTGGAGGTGAAACTGTGCGGTCATGCGACGCTGGCCAGCGGGCATGTGTTGCTACAGGGGGAAGAGATCCGTTTCCGTACCCGCCATTCCGGCATCCTTACCGTCACGCGCAATGGCGATGGCTATGCGTTGTCGCTCCCCGCCTGGGACATGGCGGCCAAGGCGCTGCCGGAGCTGGCGGCAGGCCTCGGCGGCGCACCGGTCGAATCACACTGGCGCGATGGCGGCTACAGCCTTTTCCTCTTCCCCGATGCTGCCGCCGTGCGCGCACTCACCCCCGATTTCGCGGCGCTCAAGCGCCATGGCGATGTCATGCTGATCGCCACGGCAAGGGGTTCGGGGCCGGGCGAGGACAGCGACATCGTCAGCCGGGTCTTCGTGCCGGGCGGCGGCGTGGACGAAGATCCCGTCACTGGATCGGCGCATAGCCTGCTCGTGCCCTTTTGGGCGGAGCGGCTGGGGAAAACGCAACTCAGCGCCTATCAGGCCTCGGCGCGGGGCGGGCGGCTGGGCTGCACCCTGGCCGGGGACCGCGTCATCCTGACCGGTCAATGCCGTACCGTGATCGAAGGGCGCTTTTCCCTCTAACACCCATTCCGTTCGCCCTGAGCCTGTCGAAGGGCTGTTCTTTTTTACCACGCCGGAAGAAGGGCAGGGCTTCGACAGGCTCAGCCCGAACGGATGTAGGTAAGACCGGCTGTCCCTACCCCGGAAACAACCCCATCAACCGCGCCAGCGCGCCGCGCACCGCGGCGCGCTGTTCCTTCTCTGGCGACATGCCGATCCGCACCACGGTCAACCGCTGCGATGGGGAGATCAATATATATTGCCCGTTATGCCCGACGCAGCCGAACAGGCTGTCGGGCGCGCGGCCCGGCATCAGGGCGCTCTCGCTGCTTTCCCGGTTCAACCAGAGATGCGCGCCATAAGCAGGATTGCGCGGCGATGGCGTGCGCATGAAGGCCACCCATTTTTCCGGCAATATCTGATGGCCGTTGGGCGACCGGCCGTTCCTGCGCAGCAATTCGCCAAAGCGGCCATAATCGCGCGCGGTCATGTGCAATATGCTGCCGCCGATCATCGTGCCCGCCGCATCATATTCCGGCGTCAGGCTGGACAATTTGCCCGGTGCTTTCAGCCGTCCGTCGATGAAGGTTTGCATCGCCCGTCGGCGCACGTCCGGATCGGCGCTGCTGGTCAGCATCCGCGTCATCAGGTCGGACAGGATGACGCTGCTGCCGGTGGAATAGGAAAAGACCGCGCCCGGCGCATGGGCGATCGGCTTGGATTCGGCATAGGCGCGCATGTCCTGCGCGCCGTCCATGAACAGCATGCGCACCGTGTCGCCGCTGGTGACCGGCTCGCCATCCTCGACATGGTCCAGCCCCGACCGCATTTGCAGCAACTGGCGCAGGGTGATCTTGCCGCGTGGATCGCCCGGCTGGCTCCAGGCCGCGACCGGCACCGGCGAATCGATCGCCAGCCGCCCGTCCGACACCATCAGCCCGACCAGCACCGCCGTCACGCTCTTGGCGATCGACCAGGACAATAATTTGGTGTCGGGACCGAAGCCGGGGGCATAGCGCTCCGCGATCACCTGGCCGTCGCGCATCACCAGCAGGGCGCGCGTCTCGCCCATCGCTTCATCCTCGAACAGCGGGTCGATCGCGGCGCGCAGCGCGTCTGCGCCCACGACGGCGTCGCTGGCCACGGCATAGACGGGCGCGGGGGCAGGGGCCGCGCGGACGACCAGCGTCCCGGCGACCACGACGCCCGCGGCGCCCAGCGCCAGTCCAAGGCGCTTTACGATTCGGCTATCGATCGGCATAAGCAGCCGCCCTTACGCAACGGAATCGAAAAGGGCCATGGTGGTTCGACGGAAATGGTGGTTATCGGGCGGCTTGCTCCTTCTGGCGCTGCTCGCGCTCGTCGCGTGGCAATGGACGACGCTCAACGCGCGGGCGCGCCTGGGCGCGGCCTATGGCGCGCGGATCGGCTGTTCCTGCCGCTATGTCGAAGGGCGCGACATGGGCAGTTGCGACGCGGACAAGGAACCGGGCATGGAACTGGTGCGCCTGACCGACATGCCCGACAGCCGCGCGGTGGAAGCCAGCGTGCCGCTGCTCGCCAGCCGCACCGCGCGGTTCAAGCCGGGCTGGGGGTGCCTGCTCGACCTGGTGGGGTGAGGGGAGGCTTCTTAACGGTCTGGAGACGACCATTTTTTGCCTTCAAAACATGGTGTGCCTTTGTCCGGAAGCGGCCGTTTCCCTCATCGTCACCCCAGCGAAGGCTGGGGTCTCAGGCGGTCACGAGATAGCGTCTGACATATCGCGTCAACCTGGATTCCTCTCTTCGACAAGCCGGATTTTCCATTCCCGCTTCCAGGCTTTGAGCGCCTTCTCGCGGGCAATGGCGAGCATGATGTCATCATGTGGCTCGACTAGAACCAAGCGGGTCAGCCCGTATTTT
>JAVBXL010000202.1 GCA_030824575.1 bacterium
GCGACAAACCCTTGATGTTGTCGCGCACTAGATCAAAGCGACAGGGTTTGTCGTGCAAAATCAACCATGGTTGTCGAGGCGTAGCCTGGTTGCGATGCTACCCTGTCGGAAAACATGTGGTTTCCGGCAGAGCAAGGCTCCTGCTGGTGGATAAATCATGTTCCAGTTAATGAGGGGGCCATGTTGACGATCAGAAAATCAAATGTGGGCGATGGACCTCGCGTCATGCAGATTTGGCGAGAAGCGGTTGATGCGACACATGACTTCCTTGATCCGAAGGATCGTGATGCCATCGAGCAGGAGTTGTCCCAGTTTCTGCCAACTGCCCCCCTATGGCTCGCAATTGATAAGGCAAGCAGAACGGTAGGATTCATGCTGTTGGATGGCTCGCACATGGAAGCCTTGTTCATTGATCCTGCCAGTAGAGGGCAAGGCGTAGGGCGTTCATTAGTCGAACATGCCTGTTCCTTATATTCCGTCATTTCGACGGACGTAAATGAACAGAATTCAGCGGCAGCCGGATTCTATCGCCGCCTTGGATTTATCCCTACCGGACGATCAGAAATGGACGGTCAAGGGCGACCTTATCCGCTTATCCATTTGCAGCGGCTACCAAGCGTTTAGGCCGTTCTTGCACGGAAATCAGGTGTTTTCCGACGCCCTCAGGCCTTAGCGTATATCTGTGCCCGTTTTATGTGACGCCCCCTGGTAGTCCCCGTCCAAAAGCTGGGATATCGGTGCCTCCACCGTATCGCCCAGAAGACTGTTGCAGGTAACACAACAAGGGATTCGGTAGCCCCGGTAATGGCGACGTTCGCCACTGGGCAAGGTGATCTGCTTGTCGAACAGACCAAACCGTTTGAGGATCCATCGGGGGATGATATGCTCGTCGTTGAACATTTTGTCCCTCGGCGAGGCGCCACAAACGAAGCAAGCGTCGCCCATGACGATCTCATTGACGAATGTCTGACAGCTCATCAGCAGGAGGCGGCCGTCACGGCCAGCCAAAGTTACATCCCGCTGTTCAGTGGTGTCGTTCACGTTCGCTTTTCTCCAGCTCGCAATTTTGACTTAATCGAGGATCGTGGCGGCGAACATCGGATTTCCTTAGACAGTCGCCACCGAACCGGCGGGTGAAAAGAAACTTCCCTCGCCTTGGTTTAGATTAAGGATGGCCGTTAGCGAATGTCCATTTCCAGGCGCGGCGATTGAGCGGCTCACTGGCGGAAACGGGCGCGTTGCTTCCCCTGCTGACCTCGACAAATGCCAGTCATTCAGCTGTTCAAGGTCATCGTGCCTTGGGCTTTGATCGGAGTGCCTCAACCAGCAGCGAGAAGGCGGGCGATGGCTGGGTGACAGTCGGGTAGTAAAGGTAGAAGCCTGGGAACGGCAGGCTCCATTCGTCCAACACGATTTCGAGCCTTCCAGCCTGTAGATCCGCTTCGGCCAGATCCTGTGGGATGAAGGCGAGGCCAAGTCCCTCCACGGCTGCACTGAGGCAGGAATAGCTGTTGTTGAAGATCAACTGCCCGCTGACCTGCACCTTAATCTCCGCCTCGCCCTTCCGCTGCAATTCCCATGCGTAGAGGCGACCGGAGGATTGGCGCAATCCGATGCAATTGTGTGATTGCAGATCGGACGGGCTTTTGGGTCGACCATAGCGCTGGAAATAGGCCGGCGATCCGACCGCCACCATGCGTGCGTCCGGCCCGATGCGCACGGCGATCATGTCCTTGGCCAGAGTTTCACCGTAGCGCACACCGGCATCGTAGCGTTCGCTGATGATGTCGATCAGACCGTAATCGGTGATCATCTCGACCTTCACATCGGGATGGTCCCTCATGAAATCGGACAGCTTCGGCAGTAGAAGCTCGTTGATCGCGTGGTCCGATGCGCTGATACGGATCTTACCCGCGGGCCGGTCCCGCATTTCGTTGACGGCGGCCAGTTCCGCCTCGATCCCGTCCAGATAGGGGCTCACCTTCTGGAGCAGCCGCTCGCCGATCTCGGTCGGGGCCACGCTACGGGTCGTGCGAACCAGCAACTGAACGCCGAGTCGATCCTCCAGCTTCTTGACGATCTGGCTGATCGCGGACTGGGAAAGGCCGAGCTTACCGGCTGCCTTGGTGAAGCCGCGCTCGCGCGCCACTGCCACGAAGGCGGTGATGTCACTCAGCGTGTCCCGCGCCATTGATTACAATCCCTACTGATTATCAGAAGACTTATACCTCTAATAATGGATCGGCGCGCGAGCTAGATAGCGGAGAAGGAATTCATCAGAGAAGAATGAGGTAGTCCATGCCGGCATCCGGCAAAGCCACAACTGCGCCCGCCTGGGGAGCGGTGATCGCAATGGCGCTGTGCGCCACGATATTGATTGCATCGGAATTCATGCCGGTCAGCCTGTTGACCCCGATCGCGCGCGATCTCGCGATCACCGAGGGGCATGCCGGACAGTCGATCTCCATCTCCGGCTTCTTCGCGCTTGTCACCAGCCTGTTCATCTCGGCGATTATCGGCGTGTCGGACCGGCGCCGCGTCGTGCTATTCTTTACTGCGCTGATGGTCGTGTCGGGAATGATGGTCGCACTCGCGCCCAATGCCCCGTTACTAATGGCAGGACGCGCCCTGCTCGGCGTCGCGATTGGCGGCTTCTGGTCGATATCGGCGGCGATCGTCATGCGCCTTGTGCCCGAGGAGTCAGTCCCCAAGGCGCTGGCCCTGCTCAATGGCGGCAATGCGGTAGCGACCACATTGGGCGCGCCGATCGGCAGCCTGCTCGGCGGCCTGATCGGCTGGCGCGGCGCCTTCTTCTGCGTAGTGCCGCTCGCCGTCATCGCTTTGCTGTGGCAGTGGCGCAGCCTTCCCGCCTTGCCAACTGAAAAGGCGACAATCCGCGCGCGCGACGTATTCGCTCTGCTGAAGCATCGCAAGTTCGCCTTTGGCATGGTCGCGGTGTCGCTGTTCTTCTTCGGCCAGTTCACCCTATTCACCTATCTGCGCCCGTTCCTGGACCTGGTGACGGGTGACGACGCACCGCTGATCTCGGGCATGTTGCTGGCGCTCGGCGTTGCGGGCTTTGTCGGCACGATCGTGATCGGCTGGCTGCTCAAGTCGCAGCTCTACAGTCTGCTGATCACCATTCCCGCCATAATGGCAGTCATCGCCACAACGCTCGTCGAAATCGACGGCACCCCGCTGAACGTCGGTCTGCTGCTGACCCTCTGGGGCCTGCTGGCAACCGCCGCGCCGGTCGGATGGTGGACCTGGCTCAGCAAAACCATGCCGCACGAGGCGGAGGCCGGCGGCGGGCTGATGGTCGCGATCATCCAGCTTGCGGTCATGTTGGGCGCGATTGTCGGCGGCACGCTGTTCGACGCCTGGGGCTATCGTGGTCCATTCAGCCTCGCCGCCGGTCTCCTCGTGGTCGCCTCGCTGCTGGCAATCGTCACATCACGCATCGGCGTCACGCCGAGCTTCACCGAACAACCCGCCTGACCAGGGAGAGCCTCGCCATGACCGACCGATCCTTCTCATTCGAGCGCCGCGGTGTGCTGAATGCCGGCGCTGCCGGCCTTGTCACCCTCGGCACTTTTTCGATCCCGGACATTTCCTCAGCAAAGGCACCAAGTATGACACAGGATTGGGACAAGACGTTCCCACGCAGCAAAGCCGTCGATCACCAGAAGGTCTCGTTCAGGAACCGCTACGGTATCACTCTCGCCGCGGATCTGTACCTCCCCAGGGAGCGCGGGACGGGCAAGCTCGCGGCAATCGTGGTCAGCGGGCCTTTCGGTGCCGTGAAGGAGCAGTCCTCTGGTCTCTATGCCCAGACCATGGCTGCGCGCGGCTTCGCGACCCTGGCCTTCGACCCTTCCTACACCGGCGAGAGCGGCGGTGAACCGCGTAACGTCGCATCGCCTGACATCAACACGGAAGATTTCAGCGCGGCCGTCGATTTCATCGGGCTGCGACCGGAGATCGATCGCGAGCGGATCGGCGTCATCGGCATCTGCGGTTGGGGCGGCATGGCACTCAGCACCGCCGCAATTGATAAGCGGATCAAGGCCGTCGTCGCCAGCACGATGTACGACATGACCCGGGTCATGTCGAAGGGCTACAATGACAGTACGACCCCGCAACAGCGTACCGAGGCGCTGGAACAAATGAGCCGGCAGCGCTGGACCGACGCCGAGAAGGGCAGCCCTGCTTACGGCCCGGTCTCGCTGGAACTGAAGGGCGGCGAGCCGGAGTTCGTCGTGCAATATGCGGCCTACTACAAGACCAAGCGCGGCTTCCATCCGCGTGCGATCAACTCGAACGCCGCATGGTCGCTCACCACGCCGCTGTCGTTCATGAACCTGCCGATCCTCACTTACATCGCGGAAATATCGCCCCGGCCGGTCTTGCTCGTGCACGGCGAAAACGCCCATTCGCGCTACTTCAGCGAGACGGCCTATGCGGCGGCAGCAGAGCCCAAGGAATTGATGATCATTCCGGGCGCCACGCACACCGACCTTTACGACCAGGTGGACATCATTCCATTCGATAAACTGACCGCGTTCTTCAAACAGCACCTCGTGGCTTGATACGAGAAGGGTGGGCATGATGCCCACCCTTCATGCTGCCGAGGCATGCTAGAATGGCGGTTTTCGGGAAAGGCTCCCATTCAGATTAGCGACCGGAATGGGCGCTTTTCGGTCTTGAGCGAGGCAAGGCTCCGAACTAAAAATTTCAGATCGATCGCTTTTTGCCTTCAAACCCGTCTTTTACATCCGCGATCCAGCCGACTATCTCACGTTCGCTCCAGCGAGAGGCAAAGGGTGAGATTTTGTAGGGCGGAGGGAAGCGCCGTTCCGAGATCAGGCGATAAATCATCGACTTTCCTAAGCCGACGCGCCGCGTTACCTCATCCAGTCTCAGCAATCGCTCCGGAACTTGCTCAGCTTCAACCATCTAGATCCTCCCAGGTCGGATGGCTGGATGGCGCGTTCCTGCCACAATCCATGATCAGGCTTGCGCAGTCGGCTTCCGCATCTGGAAAGAGGAAGGCATCAAGCGGACAAAGCGGATCCTCGATTCGAAGGCGCAGATATGTTCGCAAGGGCTGCTTGCGGGTCTCGTTTTCCCATGCTTCCCCGATGTGCTGCCATCCCAGCATGATGCGGAAAACCGGCGCATTACAGCTTCCACGATCATCGTTCGGCACCAAACGGATCTGTCGCCGAATGGTAAGGGTGTTGATTTCGCCTTCCCAACCACCTTGGCGGCTATGCTTTAGCCGGCCGATCACGATGTATCGCCTCATGGCCCTCCCTCCCCGTCCTTGCGCGCCTTGGCGAACGCCCGGTCGCTGGCAAGAAATGCGTCCAGCATGGCCGGTAGGAGGTCCGCCATCTCGGCCTTGTCGCCATAGCTGCGATTATAGATGATGGTGTAATCGCCAAGCGCCCGCGCCAGGTCGGGGGTGACAGTCAGCGTGATCTTGATCGGAGTGCGATCGGGCAGTTTTGCCAGTTTGAGCATGGTTTCCTCCTTTCAGCGGGTGCCGGTCCATGGCCGTAGGGTGATGTCCTTGTGGACGACGATGCGCAGCGGCCAGCCGGGGCGGACCGTGATCGTGGGCTGGATGTTGAAGTTCTTTGAGACGATCTGCTGACCAGCCTGATTGGCCGATTGCTGTGTGGACTGGCGGAGCGCGCGGACGAGATCGCTTTCGTCACTGCCGAGCGAGAGCTGCGTGCCGACGCCCAATAGGGTCGATAGCGCCACTCCTTTCAGAAGTTGCCAGCTGTGCAAATCAACCTTGTCGGCAAGGCCCGCATAGCCGGCCGTATCGGTCGCGGGCAGATTGTCGATCTGGATCGAGCTGCCGTCGGGCAGGAGGATACGCTGCCATACGAGCAGCGCTCGTTTCTGACCAAACGCGACGACGCTGTCATAGCTGCCGATGAGGCGCGAGCCTTGCGGGATCAGCAAGGTTCTGCCCGTTACCGTGTCGAACACCGGCTCCGTCACCTGTGCGACCACCATGCCGGGCAGGTCCGAGTTCAGCCCGGTGACAAGACTGGCGGCAATGATGCTTCCCGCCATCAGCTGATAGGGCGATGCCGGGCTTTCGAGCCGGTACGTGCTGGCCGTTCCCCCGGTCGCCTGCTGCGCCATGAAGTCGATCTTGCGCTGCTGATTGTTCTGATCCTCCTCGGGGTCGAGAGCCAGACGCCCGGCCTCGCCGGTCGCCGCTGATTGCCCTGCAACGGCAGTTCCGCCAGCGTTCGCGCCGGAACTGGTTACGCCCCGCGCCGATGATTGCACCATCACGCCGGCCTCGCGGGCCTGATGCGCCTGCGATGCGATCCGCTGGCGTTCGACTTCGGCCGCCTGCTCGGCAGCAGTCGGCGCGATGTGCCCAGCGGCGGAACCATCGCCTTGCCTTTCGAGCCCACGCTGATGCTCAAGGATCGGGCGGCCGAGATCGCCCGGCAGGGGTGGCCCCAGCACCGGCGTATCAACTTTGACCTTGCTATAATCACCGGGCAGATCGGCAACGACGTCGGCCGGCGTGCCACGGTCGCTGACGGCCTTCTCGCTGCCCGCCTCGACGGTGTGCAGCGTCTTCGACCCGAGCGCCATCCAGGTCACACCGGCAATCGCCAGCGAACCGAACGCGGCGCCGCCGATGATGACGCCGCGCCGGAAACGGACGACGCGGCGGGGACTGGCACGCAGCACCAGCCCCTCTGGTGCGACCTTCTGCGGCGGCGCCGCCGTCTCCGGCCCCACGGCAACGACATCGTCCGCCTGTGCGCCGTTGGCGGGAGAGTTTTCGCCCGCGCTCACTTTCGCGTCCCCTCGACCCCAGCATCCGTCCGGCTGATGCGGACGACCTGCTGCGGCTTTTCGCCAAGGCGCAGTTCGGCAGCGCTGAAGAGACGATCGACGATATAGTGATTGCCGCTGACGCGATAATTGACAAGCTGGCTGCCGCCACGCGGACCAATAACGAACAACGGTGGGGCCTCACCCTGATCGAGCCGGGCCGGGAACTCGATATAGACCTTGCGACCGTCGTCCCACGCCCGGATCGGGCGCCACGGTGGATTGTCGCCCGTGATAGCGTAGGCAAAGCGCAGGTCGGCCAGCGCGATGTCGGAAGCGACCGGTTTGGCCTGCTCGGCAATCTGGTTCTGGCGCTGCAAGGCCAGGAGCCGATCCCGCGGATAGGTCCAGCTGATCGCTGCCATCGCGGTGCGGTCGGTGCTTTCCAGCGCCAGATGATAGGCGCGCCGGTCGGTGGCGATGACCATGTTGGTGACAAGCCCAGAGGCAAAGGGCTTCACCAAGACATGCACACGGGCATCGTCACCCGAGCCGCTGGTGGTGTCACCGATGACCCAGCGCACTGTATCACCCGCCGAGACGGCCAGCAGCTTTTCGCCGGGCTGAAGCGCGACATCGCTGACCCGCTCCGGCGCGGCATAGAGACGATAGAGCGCGCCGTCCGTCCAGGGATAGACCTGCATCGCGTTGATATAGCCCGCGCTCGACGGCTCGCGCGTTGCCGCTCGGTTTGCGGCCTCCACCCGAGCGGTCGGCACGCCGGTCTCCTTCGTCGCGGACGGCGGGGGCAGCATCTGTCCCGGCAAGGGCAGCGGCTGCGGAACGGTGACAATCTCTACCGGCCTGGGCAATTCTGCTTCACGGGTGGCAGGCTGGAATCGTGCAGCATCGAGCGCGATGGCCGGAGGCGGCGTCGCACCGGCGCAAGCGCCAAGGGCCAGAAACGGAAGCGGCAGCAGGGACAAACGGATCATGGGCGACCTCCCTTCTCATCGGTGGTGGAGACTGGTGCCGGGGCGACTGTCGGCATAGGAATAGCCGTCGGCTCGGTTGGAAGTGTTGCATCGTCGGCGGTCGGCAGATTGTCCGTCGGCACCTGAGCGCGACCAGCCTGCCGCGCTTGATTGGATGGCTGGCCGTCCAGTTCGCGCGCCCAGTCGATGGCGTTGATGAACAGGCCGAGCGGGTTCTTGCGCAATGCGTCGGCGGTCTTGGGCGGCTGCATGATGATGGTCAGCATGGCCGTCCAGCGCTCGGTCTTGGAAAGGCTGCCGCGCTCGAAAATGCTCTCGGTCCATTTGACCTGGAAGCTGCTGTCCGATGCCCGGACCACGCTCGTCACCTGCACCGATACGCTGCGCTGGCCGATTCCGGCGAACGGGTCATTGGATCGCGCATAGTCATTGAGGAAGATCGCCGCCCGGTCGGTGGCGAAATCATAGGCATCGAGCCAATTGCGCTTCACTAGCACCGGATCGGTCGAGACCGAGCGGACGTTGGAAATGAATCGGCCCAGATGCCAAGCGATCTGGCCATCGGTCGGCCGGTAGTTCTGAATCGCCGGAGCAACGCTGCGGGCTTCGCCGAGCCGATCTACCTCCACGACATAGGGCGCGACCCGGCTCTGCATCGACTGCCAGACATTGGA
Organism: bacterium; assembly: GCA_030824575.1. Classification (GTDB taxonomy): domain Bacteria; phylum Pseudomonadota; class Alphaproteobacteria; order Sphingomonadales; family Sphingomonadaceae; genus Sphingobium. The sequence goes on from JAVBXL010000202.1 coordinate 8,489, forward strand.
GGCGATCAGGATGCCGGTGAGGCCCAGGCTGGAGAAGGCGACGAGCCGCCAGTTGCGCGCCTGCACGCGAGCGGAGCCGATGCGTTCATCCCATAGCTGTCCGGCGCGCTGCCACGGAGTTTCCGGCGCGGGCGTCTGCCCGTAGCGCTGGATGGATCGCTTGAAGATCATGGCATTTCACTCCTTTTCGCTGAGGTCGGGATTGGCGGAGCCGCCGGGACGATCGCCGTCCTTCACGGCTTGCATCGCCATGTGCCGGTGGTGCCGGGCGGTCTGCTGGGACCGGAGGCTCTGCGCCCAGGCCGGTGCCGGATCGGACGGTGCGGTGTTAGCGGAGGGCGCGGCAGGAACCGGCGATGTCCGTCCAGCATTCCACGCGGCCTGCTGCCCTGCGACGGCGCCGGCCTGCACGGGGGCGGCAATACGCGCGGCACCCACCTTTACCGCCTGCGATGCCGCACCGCCTGCTGCGGTCGCGATACCACCAAGGCCTGCGCCGATGCTTGTGCTGCCCGAGGTCTCCTGCCCCAGCTTGTAGGCGGTCGAGGCCGCCGAACCCATGGCCGTACCCGCGCGGATCGCGCCCATGCCGCCGCTTGCCGCCGCCATCGCGCCGCGTGCGCCGAGCAAGGCGGCACCGCCAGTCATGATCGCAGCGCCTGCTGCTGTACCTATGGCGGCACCCGCACCAAGTTGCGGCGCGCCGGATACGAGACCGGAGGCAATGCCGGGGCCGAAGATGCCAAGACCGAATAGCGTCAGCGCGCCCATCAGCAAGGTGAGCGCTTCGGCGATGCCGGGATCATCCCCGACAAGGTTCGTCATCTGGTCGAAATAATTGGTGCCGATGCCGATGATGACGGCGAGCACCATTACTTTGATGCCTGACGAGACGACATTGCCCAGCACCCGCTCGGCGAGGAAACTGGTCTTGTTCCAGAGTGCGAACGGCACGAGCACAAAGCCTGCAAGGGCCGTCAGCTTGAACTCGACGATGGTGACGAAGAGCTGGATGGCGAGGATGAAGAAGGCCAGCACCACCAGCAGCCAGCAGATCAGCAGCACCGCAATGGCGAGAAAATTGCCGAAGAATTCGGGAAAGCCCATCAGGTCGTTGACCTTGGCAATCAGTGGATAGGCAGCCGTAAACCCGGTGCCAGCGATCCTGCCGGGATGAAGGAGATCATCAGCGGAAAGGCCACCGCCGCCCGCCGTGATGCCCAGCCCCGAAAAACTGCGATAAACGATGTCGGCAAGCCGCGAGAAATTGCCGAGGATGTAAGCGAAGGCCCCGACATAGAGGACTTTCTTGACCAGTCGCCCGAGCACGTCCTGACCATTATCCATCGCCCACCACAGCGCAGCGAGCGTGACATCGATGCCGATCAGCACCGTGGTCAGGAAGGCGACGTCACCGGACAGCAAGCCAAAGCCGCTGTCGATATAGGTGAGGAAAGTGTCGAGAAAGGCGTCGACAATATTGAGGTCGAGCCCGCCGATGTCGGGGTCCATCGCCTGTGCTCCTAGCGGCGGGTGTAAAGGCTGGAGGTGCCGATGAAGCGGCGGCTCTGCTCGCGCGCAGCCTCCATCGCCTGCTGTTCGCGGGCACGCTCCAGTGCATCGGCGCGGTATTGCGCCGCCATCATCTGCTGGATCTGAAGCTGCTGTCGGGTGGAGAGCGCGATCAGCTGGTTGGTCGCCTGCCCGACCTGAAGGCTGCCAGTGGCCGACTGGCTCTGACTGACCAGTTCGGTCAGCAGCGTGGCGTCGGATTGGATATTCTCCACCACCTGCGACTGCACCCGCATGGTCTGGCGGTAGCCCTGCATCGATGCCTGATAGCGGGCACGCGCCTGCGCGATGATCTCGTTGGTCGAGAGCGCCGTGTCGAATGCAGCGGGGAATTGCTTGCGCAGCGCATCGTCGGTGGAGGCAAGGTCGAATGCGATGCCCTCGGCCTGATTCATCAGCGTGCCGATCCGCAGCATCGAGCGGCTGATCTCGCTCAGGGAAGAGAAGTCGAGCCGCTGGAGATGCTTGCCCATATTGGTCAGCATCGTCGCCTGATTCTGAAGCGCCTGAATCTGGTTATTGATCTGCTGAAGCGTGCGCGCGGCGGTCAGGACGTTCTGCGCGTAGTTGGAGGAATCGAACACCAGCAGCGCATGGGCCGGCGTAACAGGCACGATTGCGGCAGTCACCGTGGCGGTGGCGGCCATCAGGGCGGCGAGAAGACGCGATTTCATAGATCAAGCTCCGTTTGCTGGGGGTGAGAAGCGGTCGTGAGGGAGTTGGCATCGGCAGCAGGCACGGCATCGAAGCCGGCGAGCAAAGCGGCTGCCCAGTCGAGCCCACGGGCGCGCAGGAAGGCAGCGGTGAAACCATCGCGCCCATGCTCATCGAGCAGCCGGTCGATCAGGTTCTGGCTGTCGGGATCGGAGGCACCGCACAGCGCAAGGGCGATCGGCCCCAGCGCCAGTTCGAACAGGCGGTTCCCGGCGCGCGATTGCAGATAATAATGCCGCTTGGGTGTCGCGCGGGCGATCAGCTCGATCTGCCGCTCGTTGAGACCGAAACGCTCATAGGCGGCGCGGCTCTGCGGTTCGACGGCCCGATCGTTGGCGAGGAAGATGCGCTGGGGGCAGCTCTCGATGATGGCGGGCGCGATGCTGCTGTCGGCAATGTCGGCAAGGCTCTGGGTCGCGAAGATCACGCTGACATTGCGTTTGCGCAGAACCTTCAACCATTCGCGGATACGCGCCGCGAAAAGCGGATTGTCGAGGAAGACCCAAGCCTCGTCGAGCACAAGTAGGGTCGGCCGCCCGTCGAACCGCTCTTCCAGCCGGTGGAAAAGATAGGTCAGCACCGGAGCGACCGCACCCGCACTATGCATCAGCGCCTCAGTCTCGAAGCACTGCATATCACCCAGCGCCAGCCCATTCTCGGCCGCATCGAGCAGGCGACCGAACGGCCCTTCCAATGTGTAGGGCATGAGCGCCGCCTTCAGCGCATTGGACTGGAGAAGAAGGCTGAGGCCGGTCAGCGTGCGCTGTTCGGGCGGGGCGCCGGCGAGATTTGTAAGCGCCGACCAGAGCGCCTCCTTGATCTCGGGCGTCACTTCCAAGCGCTCGGTGGTGAGCAGCGCCGCGATCCATTTCGCCGCCCATGTGCGCTCGGCATCGTGGTCGATATTGCGCATGGGTTGGAATTCCAGCGCATCCCCCGTTTCGCCGCCGCTTCCTAAGGCATGATGCTCGCCGCCCATCGCCAGCACCACCGCGCGGGCGGACAGACCCTTGTCGAAGACATAGACTTGGGCACCGGGGTAACGGCGGAACTGGAGCGCGAGCAACGCCAGCAGCACCGACTTGCCCGCGCCGGTCGGGCCGACGATCAGCATATGACCGACATCGCCGACATGAGTGGACAGGCGGAACGGCGTCGAACCGCTGGTCTCGGCATAAAGCAGTGGCGGTCCGCCGAGGTGCCGGTTGCATGCCGGGCCAGCCCAGACCGACGACAGCGGCATCAGGTGCGCGAGGTTCAGCGTATGAACCAGCGGCTGCCGGACATTGGCATAGACATGGCCCGGCAGCGATCCGAGCCAGGCTTCGACCGCATTGACGCTCTCGAGGATGCAGGTGAAGCCCAGACCATTGACGATCCGCTCGACGATGCGGACTTTCTCCTCGGCCCGTGCCCGATCGGCATCGCTCACGGTGATAGTCGCCGTGTAATAGCCGAAAGCGACATGGTCGCCGCCAAGCGCCTGAAGCGCGAGATCGGCATCGACCACCTTGTTGTCCGCATCGCTGTCGGTGAGCGGCACCGGCTCGTTCATCATCACCTCGCGCATCAGCTGGGCGATGGACTTGCGCTTGTTGAACCACTGGCGGCGGATCTTCGTCAGCGCCTTGGTCGCTGCCGTCTTGTCGAGCGCAATGAACCGGGTCGCCCAGCGATAGGCAAAGTCCTGATGGTTGAGGGCGTCGAGAATGCCGGGCCGGGTCGCGTTGGGAAATCCCAGCACGGTGACAGTGCGCAGATGCCGGTCGCCCAGCATCGGTTCGATCCCGCCAGACAATGACGTATCGACCAGCAGGCCGTCCAGATACATCGGTGTATCGGGCACAGCGACTACATGGCGGCGGGGCGAGATGCAGCTGTGCAGGAAGGTCAGCGTCTCGCTATCGTCGAGCGCTCGAACCTCCGCCATGAAGCCGGAGAGCAGGTCCTGCACCCGGTTGGTTTCGGCGATGAAGGCTCGCAGTTCCGTGCGCCAGTCGCGGTCCTGCCGGGGCGCATCGCGTTCCAGCAACGCACGCTCGGCACGGCTGACCTGATCGGCGGGCGGCAGGTAGCAGAGCGTAAGATGGGTTCGGCTCTCGAAATGCTGCCCCTTGCGGCCGTCGAAATGGCCGCGCCGCTCCTCATCGATCAGCCATGAGGCGGCATCGGGAAACGGGCTGTCGGGATAATCCATGGCTTCGATCCGTTCGGCATCGAAGAAAAAGGCCCAGCCCGATCCGAGGCGCCGCAGCGCATTGTTCGCACGGGCGCAGACCGAGAGCAGTTCGGCCTCGGGCGCGCTTTCAAGATCAGGGCCACGAAAGCGCAGCGTGCGCTGAAAGCTTCCGTCCTTGTTGAGTACGACGCCCGGCGCCACCAGCGCTGCCCATGGCAGATGGTCGGCCAGCCGGTCGGCCGTGCCGCGATATTCCTTGAGGTTCAGCATGAGAGATAGGCCTTCTGCCGGAGATGGCGGGCGAGCACGGGCGCGAAATCGGGATCGCGCTTGGCTGCGAAGACGGCCAGGCTGTGCCCGGCGAGCCAGAGCAGCAGACCTGCGATCCACTGCTGGAGGCCCAGCCCCATCGCGGTGGCGAGCGTGCCGTTGAGGATCGCGATCCCGCGCGGCGCGCCGCCGAGCAGGATCGCCTCGGTCAGCGAGCGATGCAGCGGCACCTCGAAGCCCTCGATATGCCCGTTGCCGCTATGCCTGCCGCCGGCGATGGAACCAGGCCCCGCCATCAGACCAGCGCCCCGCCGCCGAAGCTGAAGAAGGAGAGGAAGAAGCTGGAGGCAGCAAAGGCGATCGAGAGCCCGAAGACGATCTGGATCAGCTTGCGGAAACCGCCGGAGGTCTCACCGAACGCCAGCGCCAGGCCGGTGGCGATGATGACGATCACCGCGACGATCTTGGCGACCGGCCCCTGGACCGACTCCAGAATCTGCTGAAGCGGTTCCTCCCACGGCATGCCCGAGCCGGATGCCATGGCAGTGACGGGCAGCAGCAGGGCTGCGGCGATGAGCGTGGCGCGCGACAGGCGCGCGGGGACGAACGGACGTGATGCGTACATGGATCAGTCTCCTAGGCTGTGGGGGATGGCGAGGTCGGTGACGGCGTAATCGCCGCCCGCATCGAGCCCGCCGACCTCGGCAACGGTCTCGATCCTGCGGCCGGTGCCCCGGCCGGAGATAAACACCACCATGTCGATTGCTTCGGCGATCAGGCGGCGCGGCACGGTGACGACGCTTTCCGCCACCAGTTGTTCGATGCGGTAGAGCGCGGATCGCGCGCTGTTGGCATGGACGGTGGCGATGCCGCCGGGATGGCCGGTGTTCCAGGCCTTGAGCATGTCGAGGGCTTCGCCGCCCCGGACCTCGCCAACGATGATGCGATCGGGTCTCAACCGCAGGGTCGAGCGGACGAGATCGGCCATCGTCACGGCGCCGGGCTTAGTTCGCAGTGCCACTGTATCAGGCGCCGCGCATTGCAGCTCGCGCGTGTCCTCGATCAGGATCACCCGCTCGTCGAGGTTAGCCATCTCGGCCAGCAGCGCGTTCGCCAGCGTGGTCTTACCCGACGATGTGCCCCCCGCGACAAGTATATTACGGCGGGCGACGACGGCATTGGCGAGCGCCACGGCGACCTTGGCAGACATAATGCCGTCTGCAACATAGTCATCGAGGCGGTGGATGCGGGCAGCCGGCTTGCGGATGGCGAAGCAAGGTGCCGACGCTACCGGCGGGAGCAAACCTTCGAAGCGTTCGCCGCCCGAGCCGTCTTCATGGATTGGCAGTTCCGCACTGATGATCGGCGCATCGGCATGGACCTCTGCGCGTACATGGCTGGCGACGAGACGCACGATCCGCTCTGCCTCGGCGGCCTCCAGCCGGGCCCTGGTCTCAATGCGACCTTGGCCGAGGCGGTCGAGACGCACCATGCCATCCGGATTGACCATGATCTCGGTGACAAGCGGATCGGCCAGCGCGGCGGCGATAGCCGGCCCCATGGCGGTGCGCAGCATGGCGCTGCGACGGTCGCGTGACTGTACCCCAAGCGCGCGGCTCATGACGGCTCACCATCGCGAGGCGGAGTGTCGATCGATCGGCTGGTCGCCAGTTGCCGGCCCACCTGATCGACGAAACGGCGGAAGCGCTCGCGCCCGATCGCCTGTGCAGCCTTGTCCGCCTCGGGCAGTGGCGCGGTGACAGTCAGCTGATAGCGGACGAACAACGACAGGGTTTCGAGAAGGACCGTCGCGTCACGCTCGATCCGCCCCAGTTGATTGCTGATCCGGTCGAGTCGGTGCTTGAGCAGGTCATCGACTTCGCGGGTGGCGCGGCGATTGAGATATTCGCGCAGAGCGTCAGAAATGATCGCGGACTTCGACGTGCCGGGCGTCGATGCCAGCATGTCGAGACGAGCGGTCAGCTCCTCGTCGAGATAGAGATGATGGCGTGGCTTCACTGCCGTTCTCCCCGTCAGAAGTTCGGCAGCAGATCGTCGCCGCGATCCGTGCTCTCGTTGATGCCATAGGCACGCTGGACCGGGTTCAGATTGCGCAGACGGTCCATGGCGCGTCGGTCGGCGACCTCGTCGCTTTCGTCGTCGGTGCCGGGGGGGGCATCCCGCTCCGTCTCAGCCGGGGCCGGTGCCTGCTCCTCGGCGAGACCGGGATGACGTTCCTGCTGAAGACCGCCCTCTGCCTCCGCGAAAGCATCGGCATCGTCCGTGGATGCAGCGGCTAGGGCATCATGGGGACGGCGCACTTCACTGCCCCAGTCGTCGGCGCGCCACTCTGGCCGGTCCTTATAGGATCCTTCGCCAAGCACTGGCGGCGGCATCACACGCGCAGTGAAATTGCGATCCTCATAGTAGCGCAGCTTCTTTGCCCGGATCGGCGCCAGCCCTGAGACCATCACCAGTTCCTCGGACGGCGGCAGTTGCATGACCTCGCCGGGCGTCAGTAGCGGACGGGCGGTCTCCTGCCGCGACACCATGACATGGCTGAGCCAGGGCGCGAGACGATGGCCAGCATAGTTTCTCTGCGCGCGCAGTTCGGTTGCGGTGCCGAGCGCATCGCTGATCCGTTTGGCCGTGCGTTCGTCGTTCGAGCTAAAGGCGATGCGGACATGGCAGTTGTCGAGAATGGCGTTATTCTCGCCATAGGCCTTGCTGATCTGGTTCAGGCTCTGCGCGATGAGATAGGCGCGGATGCCGTAGCCGGCCATGAAGGCGAGCGCGGTCTCGAAAAAGTCGAGCCGGCCCAGTGCGGGAAACTCGTCGAGCATCATCATCAGTTGGTGCTTGCGGCTCTTGCGCGGATCGCCTTCCAGCCGCTCGGTCAGGCGGCGTCCAATTTGGTTCAGAACCAAGCGGACCAGCGGCTTGGTGCGTGAGATGTCCGATGGCGGGATGACGAGGTAGAGCGACACCGGCGCCTTGGCGTCGACGAGATCGGCGATGCGCCAGTCGCAGGCTGAAGTCGTGCGCGCAACGGTAGGATCGCGATAGAGGCCAAGGAACGACATGGCCGTGGAGAGCACGCCCGATCGCTCATTCTCGCTTTTATTGAGCACTTCGCGCGCAGCGCTGGCCACGACGGGATGGACCTGGGGATGTTTTGACGTTCCCAGATGGTTGGTAGCCATCATGCGGCGCAGGGTGTGGGCGAAGCTGCGTTGCGGGTCGGAGAGAAATGTCGCCACTCGCGCGAGCGTTTTCTCCTCTTCGGAGTAGAGGACATGGAGGATAGCGCCGACCAGTAGCGAATGGCTGGTTTTCTCCCAGTGCGAGCGGCGTTCAAGCGCTCCCTCGGGATCCACCAGTATATCGGCGATATTCTGGACGTCGCGGACCTCGTCCGGGCCCTTGCGGACCTCCAGCAGCGGATTGTATCGCGCTGAGCGCGGATCGGTCGGGTTGAACAGCAGACAATGCGAAAAACAGGCGCGCCAGCCGGCGGTCAGCGTCCAGTTCTCGCCCTTGATGTCGTGAATGACGACACTGCCGGCCCAGGACAGGAGAGTCGGCACGACGAGGCCGACGCCCTTGCCCGAGCGGGTCGGCGCAAAGGCCATGATATGCTCAGGCCCGTCATGACGTAGATAGTCGGAGCCGATGCGGCCGAGGAACACGCCGGCATCGTGAAGCAGGCCCACTTTGGCGATCTCGCGCCGCGATGCCCAGCGTGACGAGCCATAGGTGGTAACGTGGCGGTTCTGGCGCGCGCGCCACAGCGATCCGGCAATGGCAGAAGCGCATCCAAGAAAGCCGCTGGTCCCGGCCAATGCACCAGCCCTGTCGAAGACTTCCGGTGCATAAGCTTCGTAATGATACCACCAGCCAAACAACTGCCATGGGCGATAGACCGGGATGCCCAACGCGATCGTCCATGGTGCACCGAGCTGCGCCTGATAGCCCAGCATGGCAGCGGCCCATTGGGTTGCTGCCCATAGGCCCATGAGAACGATCGCGAAAACGACGAAAATCTGTCCGACAAGCAGCTTGGTTGGGGTCATGACTTGGCTCCGACTCGCGGGCCATCACGGCAGCACGAGTGGGACGAAGGGTGGATCAGGTCAGTTCGAGAGCGTTACATCGGTTACACCCGATCCAGCACGCTCAAGGCGAGGTTCCGACCGCAACTACGCCTGTGGGCGCCATTCAACTCGTATTGCAATTTACAATACAGTATGCGATCTTGTTGGTGGAGGTGAAGAATGCCGCAACCAACCCCACGCAAGGAACATCCGCTGTCGATGAGGCTACCGGATGCCGATATTGCTATCATTGATCGTGCTGCACGACTGCGCGGCCGCTCGCGCACGGAATTCGTGCGCGATGCAGCCGTCCGCGCGGCCGAGGATGTGTTGATGGAAACCACCCCAATCCGCATGAGCGCCGAAGGATTCGAAGCGTTTATGGCTGCGGTATCCGGCCCCGGCGCGCCTGTTCCTGAAATGATGGATCTGTTCCGCCGAGCCGCACCGTGGGAAGCCGGTCACTCACCTGCTGGAGAATAATCATTGTCGATCTCCAGTCCGGAGCCACTGTCTACAGCACATGACGTATCAAATTTCTCCTGTGGCAAACCCTCTCTCGACCGTTGGTTGCAGACGCGTGCGCTCGGCAATCAGGAAAAAGGTTTCACGGCGGTCATGGTTGTCCATGAAAACGGCCATGTCGTAGGCTATTACGGCCTCGCGCCTACGGCGATCGTCCCTGCTCAGTTACCCCGTTCGATCCGTACTGGCCAGCCGCCTGATCCCGTGCCATGCCTCCTGTTGGGTCAACTCGCCACCGATCAGAGCTGGGCTGGCAAAGGCGTTGGCACTGCTCTGCTGAAACACGCCTTGCAACGTTGCGTGGCGGCGTCGCTGCTGATTGGTGGTCGTGCGTTGGTGGTGAACGCAGTAGACGACGAGGCGTCAGCCTTTTGGCGCAGATGGGGATTTCTGCCCTCTAAGGATGATCCCCTTACCTTGTTCCGGTCAATCTCGGATATCGCAGCTTCGCTTCGGCACTCCGGTCAGTGAATTACGAGCCGCAGACCACCGGAAAGCTAAACCTTTCTCTACGATTACATGGCAGCTAAGCGCCCATTTACGTCGTTCAATTGGGGAAATGGCGCCTCGATGAGCAGTCAGTCCGCTTATGACTGGGTCTGGGACAGTGCTGCCGTTCCAAATTGATAGATCGGATGGCAGCTCCTGTCTGGAGCCGACATACATCGTTTGCCTGACTGGCATCACAGATCGGCAGAAAGTGGGCCGATTGTTGACCGTCCTCTTTTGGGGAGAAATCGGCTAAAGCTGCCGTCAAGCAGCTGACTCTTAATCAGCGGGTCCTAGGTTCGAGCCCTAGTGCGTCCACCACATTTCCCTTTTTCGTAAATCAGATACTGAGCTTGCGAGATCGGGCTATTGAGAGCATTTTTTTGCTAAGCAGCTCTCTAGGTAGCAGAGCGCTAATTCGGCGCTGCAGTGCAGTGAACGGTTCATGGCCTGCGCTCTGTCGAACTGAGCTTGAGCGAGTAATCGGCTCACCTTCCCGCCAGCGGCGCACGCTGGGATGGCCGCTCGGAAACTCAGGCAGCGCGGTGTCGTGCTGACAGCTAGGCCGCCCGAGCTTCGATCCAGAGCGCCCGATGGACAAGAATGACGCCCTTGGCTGGATGCCCTGCCAGCTCGGATACGCCCCATAGACGGTAAGAACGGTCAGACGGTTATTCGTGGAGGCTAAGAGCAGATTGGGGCCAGGGGCGCGATAGGCCTGGTTCTCGAACCGTCAGTCGCGCAGCACCCGCTCGATAGCGGTGTCGACACGGTCCGATCACCGCACCGCTGAGCGCCTACCGCCGATCCGGTTTGCGTTCTGTTCCTTCGAGCGATAATATCGTCATCTGACGCTAAAGCATCTCGAGTGGACGGCGGTCGCGTGGCCTGGGAAATTCCGCATCGAGTGTTGCAATGTCGGCGTCGGAGAGCACGATATCTGCGGCCGCGCGGTTCTCCCGCACATGTGCAATCGAACTCGCTTTCGGGATGGCGATGAGACCATCTTGCCGCAACGTCCACGAAAGTGCGACCTGCACAGGGGTTGCGCCAACCTCGGCTGCAACTTTGTCGAGAGCGGGGTGGGCAGAAAGTCGTCCCTGCTCGACTGGACTATACGCCATAACCGGTATGTTATGCTCGGCGAGCCACGGCAGCAGGTCCAATTCGGGGCCTCGCCGGACCAGATTATAGAGGATCTGATCGGTCACGCAGCCATCCCCGCCGGCAGCGACAAGCTCGTCCATATCGTCGGTATCGAGGTTGCTGACACCCCAATGCCGAATCTTTCCTGCCGATTTCAGCGCCTCCATTGCCTCTATCGTCTCAGCGAGCGGCACCGATCCCCGCCAATGGAGAAGATAGAGGTCCAGCCGATCGGTGCCGAGCCGCTTCAGGCTCGCCTCGCACGCACCGGCAAGGCGGGAGCGCGATGCGTTCTGTGGATACGCCTTGCTGACGAGGAACAACTGGTCGCGACGATCGCCGAGCGCTTCGCAGATCAGCGTTTCCGCCGCACCATCGCCATACATTTCAGCGGTATCGATGAGCGTCATGCCTAGCTCGACACCGGCGCGTAGCGCGGCGATCTCATCGGATCGCCGCTCAGCACGTTCACCCATCTTCCAGGTGCCTTGACCCATTCAAGGAACCACTTCCCCGCCGGGCAATGTCACGTGTTTCATGTACTTTCGTCCAATGAGATGAGTTCGACTGTTCGGTCGCGGGAGGCGGATTGGCAGATGACCACCATGTAACGATCATATCGCGGCCGGCCATCGATCGAGTGCCATTTTGACGATGGAGAGCAGTTCGTTGATCGTAGCGCCGTCGCGCGCCTGAACGGACATGCCTTCCATGACCGTATTGATGAATTTGCCTAGCACGGCCGGATCGGTGTTGGCCGCAAGCTCGCCCTGCGCGGCGCCGCGTTGCAGACGCTCGATCAGGAGGGCCTCCGCCGCGATGCGCTTGTCGCGCAGCAGGCATTCGATGGCGGCGGAAGCCGGCGACACGGCTGCCGCTGCCGAATACATGAAGCAGCCGGCCGGCGTTCCAGGTTCCGAGAATGATGACGCCGCTCGTTCCAGCAGGCCTTTGACGGCCTCGTAGGTGGACAACGCCGGATCGTTGATGGGTGCATAGAGGTGGACGCTGAACGTCGCGGCGTAGCGCTCGATCACCGCCGCAAACAGCCCCGCCTTGTTGTCAAACGCTGCATAGAGACTGGCAGCGGCGACGCCAGTCTCCGCCACCAGATCGGCCATCGATGTCGCCTCGTAGCCGCGCTGCCAGAACAGCCGCACCGCCTTGTCGAGCGCAGCGTCAGCGTCGAACACACGAGGGCGACCTGCGCGGCGACGGGCTTTCGTCTCTGTCATCTCTGGTGCACGATATGGAACGATCGATAAATAATATCTTGAAACGGGCGGTCTTCTCCCTTACAGAACGATCATTCAATAATCAAGGAATCTCCAATGAGCCGCATCGTCCGTATCCACGAATATGGCGACGCCAGCGTCCTCAGGATTGAAGATGTGGCCGTCCCCGCGCCCGCGGCTGACGAAGTGCAGATCGCGGTGAAGGCAATAGGCATAAACCGCGCCGAGGTGATGTTCCGCAACCATGCCTACCTTCAGGAAGCCGAGTTCCCGAGCCGCCTTGGCTATGAGGCTGCCGGCACTGTCGTTACGGTCGGCGCGGACGTGACCGGGTTTGCGGAAGGCGAAGTCGTCAGCGTCATCCCCCCGCTCGATATCGCGCGCTGGGGCACTTATGGCGAGGTCGCCAACGTGCCCGCCCGCCTCGTCGTCAAGCATCCGGCGACGCTGTCGTTCGAGGAAGCGGCGGCCGTGTGGATGCAGTATGTCACCGCCTGGGGTGCGCTGGTGGAGCAGGCGAAACTCGGCGAGTGCGATTTCGTCATCGTCACTGCTGCCTCCAGCAGCGTCGGCCTTGCTGCCTTCCAGATTGCGCGGATGGTCGGCGCGACGGTAATCGCGACGACGCGTACCGGCGCCAAGCGCCAGGCCCTGATCGATGCCGGTGCACATCATGTCGTCGCGACCGGGGAAGAGGATCTGGTAGCGAGGGTGATGGAGATAACCGATGGTCAGGGTGCGCGCGTGGTGCTCGATCCGGTCGGAGGCCCGTCGTTCGAGCCGCTGACCGAGAGCATGGCACGCGGCGGCATCCTGCTCCAATATGGCGCGCTCAGCGGCGAACCGACGCCGTTCCCGTTGTTCTCCGTGCTGGGCAAGAGCCTCACGCTCAAGGGGTATCTCTACAGCGAGATCGTCTCGGACGATGCCGCCCTCGATCGCGCCAAGGCGTTCATCGTGGCGGGTCTGGAATCGGGCGCGCTCAAGCCGCGGATCGCGCGCACTTTCCCGCTCGACGCCATCCAGGACGCTCACCGCTTCCTCGAATCGAACGACCAGATCGGCAAGGTCGTCGTTACGGTCTGACCGGCATACCGGGGGGGGGTGAGCGATCACTCCCCCCTTCCCCAACGGAGGATCGGACCCTCGGCGCCCATGCCAGGGCTGCTCGTGGCGCAGGCTTGAGAGCATGACCGGAACCTCGCCCGATTGGAAAAACGCCCGGCTCCGTGCAGGATTGAAACTCCCCCCCTGTATAGTATGCTTCAGCGATTTCTCGGGAAAACGCGATGCCACATTCATCAGAGGACAAGAAGCGAGCCATCACACGCTTGCGGCGTATCAAGGGTCAGGCGGACGCTCTGGAACGCGCGATCGAAGCGGGGGCCGATTGCGCTCCCCTGCTGCAGCAAATTGTCGCCATGCGTGGTGCGACAAATGGACTGATGGCAGAAGTGATGCAGAGTCATCTAAGGGAAACATTCGGTGCGGGCGCAGATCGGGCCGTCGGAGGCACAGGTGGCGATCACGATGACGGCGTGGAGGGCGTAATGAAGATTCTGCGTACTTATCTTAAATGACAATTTCAGGCTCATTTTCTTGCCCGTGTCCTCCCGCACTTAGAGCCGTGCCCGGTCACGTAGCGACGGCCAAGTCGGTATCGTAGCCGGCGGCAGCAAGGGAGTTGCGGCACTCATCTGCCGTGAAGCGAGCCAAAGCCTGCCGGATGGCGTGCCACAGATCAGGGACGGTGCGGGCCGCCGCTGTCCGGAGCAGAGCCTTCTGCTTGGCGAAGATCTGCTCGATGGGATTGAAGTCCGGGCTGTAGGGCGGGAGGTAGAGCAGCCTCGCCCCGGCGTCCTCGATGGTCTCACGCACACCTGCCACCTTGTGGGCCTGCAGGTTGTCGAGGATGACGGTGTCACCGGGCTTGAGCGCGGGCACAAGCGTGTCGGCGACGTAGGCCCGGAAGCGTGCGCCGTTGGTGGCGCCGTCGAACAGGGAAGTGGCGCACAGGCCATCCCTGCGCAGGGCGGCAGTGATCGTGGTGGTCTTGTAGTGCCCGTGCGGGACAGCCAGCCGGCAGCGCTCGCCTCGCGGAGCCCGACCGTAGCGGCATGCCATGTTGGTGGCCGCGGCAGTCTCGTCGAGGAAAACCAGCCTGTCGGGATCGAGGCCGTCCTGG
>JAVBXL010000205.1 GCA_030824575.1 bacterium
TGTCGCGGCGCGGCTGGCAGGGGCGGGCGTGGGGCGGATCGCGATGCTGGACGAGGATACCTATAGCCAGCCGGATCGGTTCTACAGCTATCGCCGGTCCTGCCATCGGAACGAGAGCGACTATGGACGGCAGATTTCGATGATCGCGATGCCGGGTTAACGCCGCCCCGCCGTCCCATGCTTGTCCTCGCGGCGGCGGCCGACGAGCATGGCGCGTTCCAGGCGGACGCAGAGCGCGGCATAATAGTCGGAGAGGAAGCCATGGTCATCGCCATCGTCCGGTAGCCCGGCCTTGCGCCGGATCGTGGCGGCAACGGTGGCGATCGCATCATCCTGCCCGGCCCGCAGCACATTTTCCAGCGTCTGGAGTTCATAGATACCGTACAGGTCGAGCGCCGCGTCGGTAAAGACCCGACGTGGCTGCTGCGCGCGCGCGGCTACGAGGTCCGCGCCCAGCTTCGCCCGCACATTGTTCACGACCCAGGTGCCCGCCAGCAGATCCCCCACCCGCAGCCGGTCGCGGTTGAACAGCGGGAAGAAGAGGAAGATTCCGGTCCAGCACAGGGCGAAGAGGGTGAGGAAGCCGTCGGCTGCGCCATCCGCCGCTTGTTTGCCCAGGAAGGACAGCGGCAGGAAAACCTCTATCTCACGCATGGCGTTGCGGGCGATCACCGCGCCCCCGGTCAGCCGCCCGCCATCGCGCGCGACGACGCGCAGGCCGAGCAACCGCTTGCCCGGCGTCGCGCCACGCCCGCCCATCTCGAACAGAATGAACCAGCCGTTGCGCAGCATGAAGGCACCGACCAACCAGAGGATCAGGAAGATTTCGGCGCGCGCCTGGGCGATGCCGAGCAGGCTGAGCAGGATCGTGGCGAGGATCAGGCTGATGAAGAGGATGAGGATATCAAGGATGAAGGCCGACGCCCGCGTCCCCGCGCTCGCCAATTCCAGGCGCAGGTCTACGCCTTCGGGCGTGACGAAGCTGCGGCGCAGCGAGGCGGGCGCCTTTGGCGCGCGGTTACGCCAGCGCATGACGATCATCCCGGCGGCGGGGCAGATAATAATAGGTCAGCCAGCCGGCCAGCGCCGCGAGGCCGATGCCGTAGCGCATCGCGTCCGACTGGACCGTCTGCCGCCCGATCCCTTCGAGCAGGCCCGCGACCAACAGCATCAGCACGACGCCCGCCATGGCGATGGCGGCGCTGCGCCCGGCGATGACGGCCGCTTCCGTGCGCGCTTCGCGGCCGGGGAAGGCGACCGCGGTGCCGATCTTCATGCCAGCAGCCCCAGCCAGGATGATGGCGAACATTTCGGTCGAGCCATGGATGGTGAGCCAGCCCAGGAAATTGAGGCCCAGCCCCTTGCTCGCGAACAGGCAGAGCATCGCGCCTAAAGTCAGGCCGTTATAGACGATCAGCAGCACGGTCGGCACGGTGAAGGCGAAGCCCAGCGCAAAGGCGAAGATCGCGACCTGGCTGTTATGGGTGAAGAGATAGGCGGCGAAGGTGGCGAGGCCGCCGCCCTCCTGCGGCCCGTAGATGGTGGCGCGCAGGGTTTCGGCGCTGGCGGAGGGATCGCGCCCGCCCGACATCGCGTCGGGGATGATGCTGTAATACCAGCTAGGATCGGTGGCGACGAGCCACCAGCCCGCGATGACGCCGGCAACCGTCAGGACGAGGCAAATGAGGGTTTCGCGCCAGAGCGCCTGGACGCTCAATGGCCAGTCGCGCGCGAAGAAGCCGCCGAGTTGGCGCGTCGCGGTGTCCGGCACGCCGTAGAGCTGGAAATAGGCGCGGGTGCAAAGCTGTTCGAGGTAAGTGACGAGCGCCCGGTCGAGCGAGGTTTCGCGCGCCACCGAGAGCGACGAGAGGGCCGAGCGATAGAGCAAAGGCAAGGCGAGGATGTCATCCTCCGACAGGGCGCGGACCGAGCGTTTCTCCATGCGGGTGACGAGCTGGTCCAGCCGGTCCCATTCGCCCTCATGCGCGGCGCGGAAGCGGGTCGCGTTGACGAGCGGCGCGGCGGCGCGCCCTTCGACGAGCGCGCTCATAGCAAGTTCCTCCGTTTGAGGTCGACATAGCCCTGGACCAGCCGGTCGGCGACGCGATCATGTTCGGCCTCAATGACATGGGCACCCAGATGCCGCAGCCGGGTGAGCACCATCAGCCGATCGCGCAGCAAGGCGGCGGCGGTGACGGCGCGGGTGACGTCGTCGGCGTTGCGGGGGCGGCGGTCGAGGATCGATTCCAGTTCCTCGTCGCGCAGTACGACGATCAACAGGAGATGGGTTTCGACCAGGCGGCCAGCGGCGCGAACGAGAAATTCGGCGGAGGTGAGGTCGGTAAATTCGGTGAAGAGGACGATCATCGAGCGGCGGGTCAGGCGCGTCGCGAGCGTGGTGAGAGCGTGGGTATAGTTGGTCTCCTCCCCGCTATAGTCGATTCGGGCGGCGAGCCGCTGGAGTTCGCCGAAGGCGGCAGCCCCCGACACCAGCCCGCTGGCGATGCGCGGGCGCGAATCGAAGGCGTGGAGCGCGACCCGGTCGCCCAGCTTGAGCGCTACCCAGGCGGTCAATAGCATCGCCGAGACAACGCGGTCGAGGCGGCTGAGGCCCGCGACCGGCTCGCTCATCTGGCGGCCGGCGTCGATTGCGAAGACGATCTGGTTGTTGCGTTCGGATCGAAATTCCTTGGCGTGCAATTTGCTGTGGCGAGCGGACTGTTTCCAGTCGATCGCGCGCCGGTCCATGCCGGAGCGAAATTCGACCAGCGCGTCGAAATCCGCGCCGTCTCCGCGATCGACCTGCGCCATCAGGCCCTGGAGCGCGTGGCGCTGGAATATCTGTGCGCCGCGATCATGGACCGGGCGGATGTCGGGCAGGATGGCCATCGTAGCGTCGAGCGGGATGATGCGTTGTTTCCAGACGAGGCCGAGCGGCCCTTTCCAGCGCAGCCAGCCCTGCCCGATCCGCGCCGTGCCGCGCCGGACGCTACGCAGCGGGATGGCGGCCGACGCCTTGCCGGCGGTAAGGTCGATCCAAATGCCGTCGTCATCCTCTGCTTCCAGCAGCGGTCCGGTTTCCAGCAGCAGTTGCGCGCGGGCCGGGGCGGCGCCCGCGATCGTCACATGCGCCGCCGCCTCCACCGGGGCGCCGACGCTGGCGGTGCGGGGGAGGTCGAGCCGCAACGCCGCCTGCGCCGGGCGGCTGCCCAACAGCGCGTCGGCGAGGCTCGCCAGCAGCACCGCGATCGGCCAGGCGAGCGCGGCATACCAGCGGCCCGGCACCAGCAGGGCGACGAGCAGCGTCGCGGGCGCACCGGCCGCCGTCGTCCATATGGCTGTGCGGGTGGGATAGATCATGGGTGGTTGGTCATGGCGGGGGCGCTCAGCGTGGTGCCTCGATCATGTCGATGATGCCGGTCACGACATCCTCAATTCGGCGGCCGTCGATTTCGGCGGCGGGGGAGAGGATGAGGCGGTGGCGCAGCAGCGCGGGGGCGAGCGCCTTCACATCGTCGGGGATCACGAAGTCGCGGCCGTCCAGCGCCGCGCGGGCGCGCGCTGCGCCCGCCAGCATCGCGCCGGCGCGGGGGGATGCGCCGCTTTCGAGGTCGGCGACGTCGCGGGTGCCACGGATGAGGGCAAGGATATAGTCGATCACTTCATCGACCAGCCGCACGCCGTTCACGACGGCAATGGCCTCCGCAATGCGGGCCGCGTCGGCGACCGGGGCGACGCCCCAGGCCTGCGGCGTCATCGCATGGGTGCGCGCGCCATGGGTGGCGACGATCTTGCGCTCTTCCGCGGCGCTGGGATAATCGACGCTCTGCTTGAAGAGGAAGCGGTCGAGCTGCGCTTCGGGCAGGGGGTAGACGCCCTGCTGCTCGATCGGATTTTGCGTGGCGACGACCGTGAAACGATCACTGAGCGCCAGGCTTTCGCCGTCGATGGTGACGGTGCGTTCCTGCATCGCCTCCAGCAGGGCGGCCTGCGTCTTAGGCGGGGTGCGGTTGATTTCGTCGGCCAGCAGCAATTCGGTGAAGATGGGGCCGCGCGTCAGGCTGAACTGGCTGGTCTGGAAGTTGAACAGATTGGCGCCGATGATGTCGCCAGGCATCAGGTCGGGCGTGAACTGGATACGGCCGAAATCAAGGCCAAGCGCATGGGCGAAACTGTGCGCGATCAACGTCTTGGCGGTGCCGGGCGGCCCTTCCAGCAATATGTGCCCGCCGGAAAAGAGGGCGACGAGCATCAGATCGACGGTCGATTCCTGCCCCACGACCGCGCGGGCCACTTCTTGCTTGATGGCCTGGCCGAGCGCCTGAACCTCTTCTACCGTCATTTGCTCTTATCCTCTTGCCAATCGTGGAGCGCCTGCGCTGCGTCGAGCAGGCTGCGCCGGTCGTTCGCCGCATCCGCCGCCTGCATAAGGTCGGTGAAGCGGCGTGCGCCCTTAAAACTATCGAGATATTGGTCGAGCGCGTCATCGCGCAGGCGGGCGGGCGCAGCGAAGGCGCGCGCCGCGCGATCGCGGATAGCGGCGGCATAGCGACCGCCGAGGCGCGCTTCGCGCCGCGCCTTGCGGATCAGCAGCGCGCTGTTGTCGACCAGCGCGCTCTTGCCGAAGGCGACGGCGCGGCTGCGGGGGCGCGGCGGACCGAAGCGGCCGAAGGCGTGGAGGCCCGCGAGCAGCAGCGCAGCGGCGATCGCCAGCGTCATGGCGAGGAAAGGCGGCTCGAACAGCAATTTCAAGGGACTGCGCGAATGGCCGAGGCCATTCATCGACACGTCGAAGGCAATGCCGTCGGGATCGGTGCTGTTCATCCAGTCGAGCAGGGCCAGCGCCGACTGGGCCTGGCCCAGATCCTTCATGCCGCGATTGTTGAGCAGGTCGGGATCGGCCAGCACATAGAGCGGCCCCTCCCCGACCTGCGCCAGGACGATGCCGCCCCTGCCGTCGGTGAGCAACGGGGTCAGCCTGCGCCACCGGTCCTGCTGCTGGTCATTGTCGGGATCGATGCCGGTAATGACCTGGATCGGGCGCGGTGCCCGGAAGCGGACGGGGATGCCGTTGGACGTTAATGCGCCGCCGCCGCTGCGATATTGCCGCATGGTGAAGCGGACGCCGGGCGCAAGCACGCCGATCGGCTCGTAAAGCGGCAGCAAGCCACGATAGCGCGCCCAGCCGGGATGATCGTCATCCGGCACGGTGCGCCATTTGGGCAGGATGAACAGGGTCGGCCGGGTCGCGCGCTGCATCAGCGCCGCGCTGATATCGGTCGTGGCGCTTTCAGCGGTGATTATCAGCAGGTCTTCGGTATCGAATTCGTGGGCGGTGCGTATGATGCGCGGATGGCGGCCGGTCGCCTCAGCCAGTTGTACAAGGCCGGCATAGCCGGTCACCGCATTGGACAGCGCGTGCGCGCCGCCATTGCGGCCCGATCGCAGGTCGGGGGCATAGGCACCCAGCACCAGCATGGCGGCGAAACCGGCAATGCCGATCGCCAGCATCAGCGCGACGGTGCGACCACGGAACAGCACCGTGTCGGCCGGCGGCGGGGCGATCGCGATATCGCTCATGCCGTCCCCTCCCTTGGCCAGCGCCGGCTCTGGGCGAAATCGGCATAGGCATGGCGGCAGCGGCCCCATTCGTCCGCATCGATCGGGCGGCCGCCGAACAGGCTGCGTTCGACCGCAGACGCGATTTCCTTGAACAGGCGACGCGGTGCGGACGGAATGCCGTCGGCGCGGGCGAGGTCGCGGCTGGTGAGCGCCGGGCGGACGATGTGCGGACGGCGACGCGCCATATCCTCGACGCTGCGCAGCAGGAGATGGTGCACCGCCTGCGCATAATCGCCCTGCGCGGCGAGCGCGTCGGCTTCGTCCAGCCAGGCGCGCGTCGGGGCGGCGTCCGGGGTCCAGTCCTCTTCGGCCGCCTCCACCGCGGCGGCCGAACGGTGCCGCCGCCAGCGCGGCAGGCGCCAGACGCCATGGCGCACCCGGTCCACCACGATCCAGAGGATCAGCAGCGCCAGCGCGGCGATCATGGTCCACAGGAGGATGCGGGCATAGGGCGCGTCGGGCATGAAACTGCCGATCCACCGCAGGAAGTGCCCGACCGGGGCCAGCGCCCATTCCAGCCATTCGCCCAGCGCCTTCAGCCAGGCGGGCGGCGGCGGACGGCCAGGCGCTGGCATCATGTCGAACTGCACGTCGCCGCCGGCCAGCAGCGCGCGATGCGCCGCAGCCAGTTGTTCGTCCGACATATGTTCTGGTCCGGCCATCGATGCCCACCCCCGTCGCGGCAGACCCTAGCGGCTGGGCGCGCGCAAGCAAGTCATTCAAAGGATGACAAAGTCGGCCGAATGCGACAGCATCCGGTCAGAGTTCGAAAATGGGGGATATGACGATGGCGACGCACGCGGCCTTGGGCGAGCAACGATCCTTTTCGGTCGGCCGAGTGCTGAGCCGCGCGTTCGGGACGCTGGGCGACAATCCGCTCGCGACCTTTGGCATCGCCTTTCTATTCGGATCGATCCCGCAATTTTTCTACGGTTATTTCATCGGATCGACGTTGGAGAGCGCGGACCGCGCCAGCATGATCGCGGCGATTGCCGTGTCGGTCGCTTCCTTCGTCGTCTTCCTGCTGCTGTCGATGCTGGTGCAGGGCGCGCTGGTCCGGGCAACGCTGGCCCATGCGCAAGGACAGCGGGCGAGTTTTGCCCAATGTATAGGGACAGGTCTGGCCAAGGCGGTGCCGCTGATCGGCCTTACGATCCTGCTGGTCCTGGGGATCATGGCCGGGTTCACGCTGTTGTTCGTGCCCGGCGTGATCCTGTTCCTGATGTGGTCGGTCGCAGCGCCAGCGCTGGTCGCCGAGGATAGTGGCGTGTTCACCGCCTTCTCCCGCAGCCGGTTCCTGACCAAGGGCGCGCGCTGGCGCATCTTCGCGCTACAGCTATTGCTGCTGGTGCTGATATGGCTGGTATCCGCAGCGCTGGGCGCGGCCATATTGGCGGGCGGCATGACGCCCGACGCGACCGGCACGGTGGCCCTGTCCCTGCCCTATCTGCTGGTGTCGGCGGTCAGCAACACATTGATCATCGCCTTCTGGAGCACGGTGCAGGCCAGCCTCTATGTCGATCTGCGCACATGGAAGGACGGGCCGCAGTCGCAGGATCTGGCGGATATCTTCGCCTGAAGCCTATTTCAGGACCATCGGCAGTCCGGCCGCCACGAATATCGCACTGTCGACGCACGCCGCCACCGCCTGGTTGATGTCGCCGGCGATGTCGCGGAAGCGGCGGGCAAGCGCGTTGTCGGGCACGATACCCAGCCCGACTTCGTTCGTGACGAAAATGATCTTGCCCGGTGCCGCACCGATGGCGCTGGTCAGTTCGGAAACTGCGGCGGCGACATCTTGCTCGCCCAGCAGCAGATTAGACGCCCACAGGGTCAGGCAATCGATCAGGACGACGCTGTCGGGTCGGCTTTCGGCCAGCATCGCGGCGGCGAGCGCGAGGGGGGCATCGACCGTGTGCCAGCGCGGCCCCCGTACCGCACGATGACGGGCGATCCGATCCTCCATCTCCACGTCGAAGGCTTGCGCCGTCGCGATATAGACGAGTTGGCCCGGAAGGGCTTCGGCCTGCATCTGGGCGAAACGGCTCTTGCCCGACCGCGCGCCGCCCAGGACAAGGAGGGATTGTGCGAATTTATGGATCATGAGTCGGCCGATAGATGAGATTTCTATTGTCCTATAGCGCGGGATTGGCGAACGGCAGCCCATGATCGACGAACGCGCCATGATCGACTTGACCGACTGGACCATTCACGGCGGCAAGCTGTCGGATGCGGCGATCGCCTTTCCCGACGCGCCTGCGCCATGGCTGGACCTGTCCACCGGCATCAATCCCGACCCATGGCCAGGCGCGGCGCGGCGGGCGATCGATTGGCAGCGCTTGCCCGACGCGGCGGCGATTACGGCGCTGGAAATGGCGGCGGCGTGCCATTTCGGTGCGCGGGGACGTGATGTTTTGGCTCTGCCCGGCACCGAATTGGGTTTGCGCGGGCTGCGTGGCCTGCCCCTGCCCGCGCCATTTTGCCATGTTGCGCCGGGTTATGGCACCCATGGGGAAGCGCTGCCCGGCAGCCGGGCGATAACGGCCGACCGACTGGCGGAGGAGGCCGCGCTTGGAGGCACCATCCTGTGCGCCAATCCCGCCAATCCCGACGGCCGGTTGATCGCGGTTGATACTCTTCTGGCGATTGCGGCGACGCTGGCCCGGTCCGGTGGCTGGTTGGTGGTCGATGAAGCCTTTATCGACGCGCATGGGGACGCCAGCATCCTGCCCCGATTGTCGGGTGAGGAGCCGATCATCGTCCTGCGATCCTTCGGCAAGTTTTTCGGACTGGCGGGGGTGAGGTTGGGCTTTGCGGTGGCCCCGCCTGCGATCATTGCCCCGTGGCGCGCGGCGATCGGCAGTTGGCCGGTGTCAGCCGCCGCGATCGCGATCGGCGCGGCGGCCTATGCCGATGCCGACTGGATCGCCGCGACCCGCCAGCGGCTGCGCGCGCGCGCCGATGCGATGGATGCGGTGCTGCGCCGTCATGGGCTGGAACCGCAGGGGGCGTCGCCGCTGTTCCGGTTGATCGATTGCGACGCCGCTCGCCTGTTCGCACGGTTGGCGCGGCGCGGCATATTGACCCGCCCCTTCGCTTATGCGCCGCGCTGGCTGCGGCTGGGCGTGCCGGGCTGCGCCGCGGATCTGGACCGGCTCGATCGCGCGCTGGGCGATGAGTGAACCCGTAGCGATCGTCGCGCTGGCGCTGGATGCGGCGATTGGCTGGCCGGATTGGCTTTATCGGCGGATCGGGCATCCGGTCGGCCTGTTCGCGCGGGTGATCGACGCCTGCGAACGGTGGGGCAACAGGCCTGCGCAGGGCGCGATGCGGCGGCGGGCGCAGGGCGTCGCGACGATGGGCATTCTGGTCGGCATCGCGGGCGGTAGCGGCTGGGCGCTGCAAGCTGGCCTGGCATGGGCGCTTGGCCCTTTCGCCTGGATCGGCATCGCGCTGTTGGCCTTTCCCGCGCTTGCCCAGCGCAGCCTGCACGACCATGTCGCGCCGGTGGCGGACGCGCTGGAGCGAGGCGATCTGCCCGCGGCGCGGCGGGCGGTGGCGATGATCGTGGGCCGGGATGTCGAAGAACTGGATGAAGCCGGGGTGAGCCGGGCGGCGATCGAAAGCCTGTCCGAAAGCTTTTGCGACGGGGTGGCCGCGCCGCTGTTCTGGCTGCTGGCTCTCGGCCTGCCGGGCGTCTGGGCCTATAAGGCGATCAATACCGCCGACAGCCTGATCGGCCATCGCGAGGCACGGTGGCGCGCCTTCGGCTGGGCGGCGGCGCGGATCGACGATGGCGCGAACCTTATCCCGGCGCGGCTGGGGGGCGTGTTGATCTGCCTGGCCGGGGGTGGCGGATGGTCCACCATGATGCGCGACGCGCGGCGGCACGCATCCCCCAATGCCGGCTGGACCGAGGCGGCGATGGCCGGCGCGCTGGGGCTGCGCTTGGCCGGGCCGGTCCGCTATGACGGCAAAGCGTATGACAAGCCTTGGATCGGAACGGGGCGCAAAAGTGCCAATGCGACCGACGTCCGCCGGGCGCTGGCGGTCTATCGCCGGGCCTGTATGCTGCTGTGGCTGGTCGCGGGCACCGTACAGCTGATCTAAAGGTGGCGGGCGACCAGCAGGGCCGCCAGCAGGCCGGTTTCGACCAGTTCAATGCCAGCGCCATGGCAGTCGCCCGATACGCCGCCGACATGATGTCTGAGCCACCAGCCCCAGAGCAGGGTGAGCGCGGGCGCGGCGAGCAGCGCCGGGAAGGCGAGCGCGCTCGCGCCCAGCGGGAAGGCCCATAGAAGGAGATGGCGCGAGGCCATCCCATTGGCAAAACGCGCGCCCAGCCCGGCGTGCAGCGGCGGGAGCCACAGGGTCCAGACCAAGGGGCCGATGCGCGCGGCGAAGGGTATGACGATAAGCGCAGCCAGGGAGCCGGTTTCGAGGACGCCATGCAGCAGCACCAGCTTGGCGAGGAGTTGCAGCACGATCGCCACGACGCCGAAACTGCCGACATGGGGGTCGGCCATAACAGCGAGGAAATGCGCCCGATCCTTGTGCGCGGCGCCGCGCGCGTCGGCGAGATCGGACAGGCCGTCGAGATGCAGGCCGCCGGTTACGCAGACCCACAAGAGCAACGCGCACAGGGCGGCGGTCCAGCTATCGGCCAGCAGGCCGAGCGCGGCCGCGGCGGCGAGCAGCGCGCCGATCACCAGCCCGGCGGCGGGAAACCAGCGCATCGACCGGGAGAAATCCTGCTCATCAGCATGAACGCGCGGCATCGGCAGGCAAGTGAGGAACTGAAGGGCGATGACCAGCCCCTTCATGTGCGCAAGCCGACGATCTGGGCCATTGGCGGGGTGTCCGACATTCGCCAGACACGCAAAGACAGCAGGCTGGCATAAGGCAGGTCAATCGCCCAGACCTGCCGCGCGTCCAGCCCGCACAAGATCGCGACCGCCGCCCGCATCGCGCCGCCATGGGTGACTAGTAGGGTGGAGCGGGCCGCCAAGGCATCGATCGCGGCGGATATGCGGCCGGTTAACGCCGACCAGCGCTCTCCGCCGGGCGGGGGATGCCGATCGGGATCATCCTGGAATCGGGACAGCGCCATGCCGTCCACCTCCGCCGGAAGCAGGCCGTCCCAAGCGCCGAAATCCAGTTCGCGCCAGCGCGCGTCCAGGGTGACGGACAGGCCGGTCGCGCGGCCGATCGCCTCTGCCGCCAGCCGGGCGCGGGAGAGGTTGGAGGAAAGCAACGCCTCTATCGCCAAGTCGCGCGCCCGCTCGGCGCAGGCCGCGATGCCGGCGGCGGTCGGGCGGGCGTCGGTGTGGCCGTTCAGCCGCCCTGCCCCCTCCGGTTCGCCATGGCGCAGCAGGTGAAGAAGGAAGTCGTTCATAGCGCGTCGGCCACGCCCGCCTCCGCAAAGGTCGCCATGCCATTATGCGCGGACAGCGCGGCGCGGATGACCGACACCGCCACCGCTGCGCCGCTGCCTTCGCCCAGACGCATGCCGAGCCTTAGCAAGGGCGTCAGACCAAGGCGATCGAGCAGGCGGGCGTGGCCCGGTTCGGCGGAACAATGGCCGGCGATGCAATGGTCGGTGATCGCCGGCACCAGCGCAGCGAGCGGGGCCAGCGCCGCGCCGCTGATGAAGCCGTCCAGTATAACGGGGATGCGCAGGTGGCGCGCCGCCAGCATCGCCCCGGCGATCGCGACGATTTCCCGCCCGCCCAGACGGCGCAGGGTTTCGAACGGGGTGTGCGGGGCGGCGGCATGACAGGCCAGCGCTTGGTCCACGACAGCGATCTTGCGCGCGACCCCGGCATCATCGACCCCGGTGCCCGGTCCCACCCAATCGGCGGCCGGACCGCCGAAGGCGCGGGCGCACAGGGCGGCGGCGGCGGTCGAATTGCCGATGCCCATTTCGCCCACTACCAGCAGATCCAGGCCCGGTTCGACGGCGGCGGCTCCGGCGGACAGGGCGGCGAGGCAGTCGTCCTGGTCCATGGCGGCGTCCAGCGTGAAATCCGCCGTGGGCCGATCGAGGTCCAGCGCTGTCACCTTCAGGTCCAGCCCGGCCGCGCCCGCGAGCGCATTGATAGCCGCGCCCCCGGTCGCGAAATTGGCGACCATCGCGGCGGTCACGCTGGCGGGAAAGGCGCTCACCCCATGGACGACGCAACCGTGATTGCCCGCGAAGATCACTGCGCGCCCGCGACCGATCGCCGGGCGCGGCGTGCCCTGCCAGCCGGCGAAGAACAGTGCGATCTCCTCCAGGCGGCCAAGCGAACCGACAGGCTTGGTCAACTGGTCCTGCCGCGTGCGGGCGGCGGCGATCGCGGCGGCGTCCGGCGCGGGCAGACCGGCCAGCGCCGCGTCGAGGGCGGCGGGCGTGTCGAAGCGGATCATTCCGCGACAAAGCCGGGCGGCGGGGTGCGGGTGATGAAATGGCCCTTCACCCCTTGCGGCCATTGTTTGAACGGCACCCGGCCATGCTCGCTGGCGGTATAATGAACCGCATAGTCGAGGATCGCGGTGGCCGCGTCCCGGTCCGCCGCGAAACGGCCGAGCACATAGCCGACCTTGCCCGGCGCGCGCAGATGGACGGTGCAGAAGTCGGCGCAGGCGAACAGGCAGGGCATT
Source organism: bacterium (assembly GCA_030824575.1). GTDB lineage: Bacteria > Pseudomonadota > Alphaproteobacteria > Sphingomonadales > Sphingomonadaceae > Sphingobium. Next base: position 12,265 of record JAVBXL010000205.1, read on the forward strand.
TCCTGCACGGCGATGCCGGCGTAGCGCGCGTCGCTTGCGCGGACCTCGCGCAGCGCCGCCACCAGCTGCGCCCCGCCGCGGGCACCGCTATCGTCTTCGCGATCGGTCGCGCTGTGGCGACAGGTGTTGCAAGCCACGACAGCGGGGCCGTCATCGACGGGGGTCAGCATGAGTCTTCATCCTTCCGTTTGACTTCGATGGGGTTCAAAACTCGATCCCCGCCTGCGCTTTGACGCCCGACCGGAAGGGATGCTTGATCATCGTCATGTCGGTGACGAGGTCGGCGGCGTCGATCAGCGCGTCGGGCGCATTGCGGCCGGTGACGATCACATGCTTCATGGCGTCGCGGGCGGTCAGCACCGCCAGCACTTCGTCGAGCGGCAGATAGTCGTAGCGCAGGACGATGTTCAACTCGTCGGCCAGCACCATATGATAGGCAGGATCGGCGATCATGCGCCGCACTTCGTCCCAGGCCGTGCGCGCGGCGGCGACATCCCGCGCCCGATCCTGCGTGTCCCAGGTGAAGCCTTCGCCCATCTGCTTGAATTCCACCTGATCGGGAAAGGCATCGAACACGGTCTTTTCGCCGGTGGTCATCGCGCCCTTGACGAACTGCACCACGCCGACCTTCATGCCATGGCCGATCGCGCGCACGACCATGCCAAGCGCGGCGCTGGTCTTGCCCTTGCCCTTGCCGGTGTGGACGATCAGCAGCCCCTTTTCCTGGGTCTTGGTCGCCATGATCTTCGCCTGGGCGGCCTGTTTCTTGCGCATCTTGTCGGCGTGGCGGGCTTGCGTGTCGTCTTCAGCTTGCATCGGCTTGTTCCTTTCGCATCAGATAGATGTCCATGATCCAGCCATGGCGCGCGCGCAGTGCGGCGCGTTCCGCTGCGATCCGTGGTCCCGCTTGGGCCAGCGGGCCGTGGATCAGCGCTTCGTGGGCCATGCCGAGATACGCGCCCCACCAGATGGCGATGCCGTCCGGCGGCAGCGTGGCGAAGGCGCAGTTGCCATCGAGCATGACGACGAGCGTGTCGGCATCGCGCGGCCAGCCGTGCGCGCGCAGCATCCGGCCGGTGGTGATCGTGACCGGCTCCCCCAGCCGGTTGAGCGGAATGGCATGGGCGGCGGTCAGCGCCTGGATACTGGTGATGCCGGGTATCACGCGGACGGCGACGTCCATTCCTACTTGGATCAGCTGATCGGCGATCCGCAGCGTGCTGTCATAGAGCGACGGGTCGCCCCAGATCAGCAGCGCCAGCTGGCCGCCGTTGGGCAGATGCGCGGCGATCTGTGCCTGCCAGGCGGCAGCGATGGCGGCGTGCCAGTCCTGCACTGTGCCGAGATAATCGTCGCCGGCGTCGCGCACCGGCAGGTCGAATTCGACCACCCGCACCGGCGCGGTCAGGAGTTGCGCGCAGATAGCCCGGCGTAGGTCGATCAGGTCGGACTTGGCGTCGCCCTTGCGCGGCAGCAGTATGAGGTCGGCCTGGTTCATCGCCTGCACCGCCTGCGCGGTCAGATGATCGGGATTGCCGGTGCCGATGCCGATGAGCGACAGGTCGATCATGCGGCGGGCGCAATCATGTGAAAGAAGCTGCCGGTCACATGGCCGCGGCGCGATCCGGTTTCCGGCACCTCCACACCCTCCGCATCGGTCACGCGGGCGAGCGGCGCGTCAGTCTGGGCCACTATGGTGGAGTAATGAAATTCATGGCCGCGCAATCTGGTCCCGGCGGCCAGCCCGGCGACCGGGGCCAGCAGTTCGGCGTGGCGATAGCCCAGATGCATGCGGCGCTGGGCATAGCTGGTAACGAGGCCGAGCAGGCCGGCCATGGCGTGCCGTTCGCCCGATGCGTCTATCAGCGCCTCCCCCAACACCATATAGCCGCCACATTCGCCGTGGACGGGGCGGGTTTGCGCGTGGCGGCGCAGGCCGGCCAGGAAGGTATGGGCCGTGGCGATGGGGCCGGCGTGCAGTTCGGGATAGCCGCCGGGCAGCCAGACCAGATCGGCGTCTTCGGCCGGGGCTTCGTCGGCGAGCGGCGAGAAAGGCAGGATCTGCGCCCCGGCCTGCGCCCAGCCTTCCAGCAGATGGGGATAGAGGAAGGAGAAGGCGGCGTCGCGGGCGATGGCGATCCGCTGGGCGGGCGGCGGCGGCAATCGACCCGCCTCCCCTTTCCCCCCGGCGGCCGCGCGGCGGATCGCGGGCAGGTCGGCATGGGCGCGCAGGAAGGCGGCATAGTCGGCGATCGCACGGTCGAGATCGGGATGTTCGGCCGCCTGGACGAGGCCCAGATGGCGTTCGGGCAGTACTATGTCGCCGCGCCGGGGCAGCGCGCCGAGCACGGGCATGCCGATGCTGTCGAACCCGCGCCGCACCAGCCGTTCGTGGCGGGGGCTGGCGACGCGGTTCAGGATGACGCCGGCGAAGGGCACATCCGGGTCCAACCGCGCAAAGCCCAGCGCGGTGGCCGCCGCCGACTGGGCCTGACCCGATACGTCGATCACCAATAGGACCGGCCAGCCCATGCGGCGCGCGATGTCGGCGCTGGCCCCATTGCCGGTCGCCCCAGGACTTGCGACGCCGTCATAGAGCCCCATCGATCCTTCGGCGAGCACCATGTCCGCGTCCGCCGCCTGATGCGCGATGGCGTCGAGCAACCCGGCGTCCATCGCCCAGCTGTCGAGATTGAACGAGGCGCGGCCGGAGGCGGCCCGGTGAAAGGCCGGGTCGATATAATCCGGCCCGCTCTTGAACGGTTGCACCGCCATGCCGTCCTGCGTCAGCGCGCGGAGCAGACCCAGCATCACCGTGGTCTTGCCTGTCCCCGATGCGGGCGCGGCGATCATCAGGCCGGGCGCGCTCATGCGCCCGGCTCCGCAAAGCGCGACATCGCGTCCTGTGGACGGAAGCGTCGGTCATAGCCAGGCGCATAGAGGCTGCTTTCCGTGAAATCCTGCGCTTCGAGCACATGCCCAACCAGGATCAGGGCGGTGCGTTCCAGGCCGCCCGCCACCGCCGCCTCGATCGTCGCGAGCGTGGCGCGGACGATGCGCTGGTCGGGCCAACTGGCGCGCCACACCACTGCAACGGGGCAATCCGCGCCATAAGCGGGCGTCAGATCGGCCACCACCCGCGCGAGATTGTGGATCGAGAGGTGAATGGCGAGCGTCGCCCGAGTGACGGCGAAATGGGCCAGACTTTCGGCCGTCGGCATGGCGCTGGCGCGGCCGGGCGTGCGGGTGAGGATCAACGACTGAGACAATTGTGGAAGCGTGAGTTCAGCCTCCAGCGCGGCCGCGGCGGCGGCGAAGGCGGGGACGCCTGGCGTGATGGTGAAGGGGATGGCCATCGCCCGCAGGCGGCGCAGTTGCTCGCCCATCGCCGACCAGATGGACAGATCGCCCGAATGGAGCCGCGCGACATCCTGGCCCAGGGCATGGGCGGCGGCGATGTCGGCGATGATGGCGTCCAGGTCCAGGGGCGCTGTGTTGACGATCCGCGCGCCGGGCGGGCAGTGGCTCAGCAATTCGGGCGGGACGAGCGAGCCGGCATAGAGGCAGACCGGGCTGGCGGCGATCAGATCGCGCCCGCGCAGAGTCAGCAGGTCCGGAGCGCCGGGGCCGGCACCGATGAAATGCACTGTCATGGGACGAGTCCTTGGGCGATGGCGCAGGTGGCCATGCGATCGGGGGAAATGTGACGCGTGCGGAGCAGGCGGCCTTGCACTCCGGCTGCGGCGAGCGCGCACGCCTCCGCCACGCTGCCGACGCCGCGCGCCTTCAGGCTGGCGGGGGAATGGGTGGGCGTCGTTACGCCGATCAGCGCTTCGGGTGATAGGCTCATCAGCGGCAGGCCGAGCGCGGCGGCGAGCGGCGCGAGGGCCGCAACCTTGTCTTGGGGCGCGGCGAGATGGGTGACGGGCGGCAGACCGCGCCTGGCAAGATCGAAGGCTATGCGTAGCGTATCCGGCGACGCACCGGCGCGAAAGCCGAATCCTGCGACGATCATAACCGGACGCTCCACTGCACCACCGGGAAACGCGGCCGCCAGCCGCGCCGGTGCCCAAGCGGTGCGCAGTCGGCCAGTTCGATGCGCAGCAGGCTGCCGCCCCGATCGCCGTGCCAGCGCGTCAGCAGGGCTTCGGATTCCAGCGTGACGGCGTTGGCAACCATGCGCGTTCCAGCCGGAAGGTGTCCCGACAGGCGGCGGAGCAGAACGTCGGAAAGGCCACCGCCGATGAAAACTGCATCGGGCAAGGTTCCGGTCGGCAAGGCGTCAGGTGCCGATCCGATCAGCACGTCGAGCCGATCGACGCCCAGAGCGACGGCATTGGCCCGCACTCGCGCGGCGCGCGCCGGATCGGCCTCGATCGCGCAGGCGCGGTTGGCCGGGTGGGCGAGCAGCCATTCGATGCCGATCGATCCCGACCCTGCGCCAATGTCCCACAACAGTTCGCCGGGCCGCGGTGCGAGCGCGGACAGGGTGAGGGCGCGGATCGGCGCCTTTGTGATCTGACCGTCATGGTCGAACAGTTCGTCGGGCCGCCCGGCGACGGACGGGAGAACGAAACCGTCGCCCGATACGGCTATGCCTACCGCGACGGGATGCGCGACATCAGTGAAGGCGAAGGTGTCGGCCGTCACGCTACGCAGCCGTTCGCGCGGGCCGCCGAGCGCCTCCATGATGTGCAGGGTCGAGGGGCCGAAGCCAGTGCCGGTAAGGTAGCGGGCCAGCGCCTCCGCCGCCTGCCCGTCGCGCAGCAGCGCCAGCACACTGCCGCCGGGGGCGAGATGAGGGCGCAACCGCTCCAGCGGCGCGGCGTGGAGGCCGAGGCAGGCGGTGTCCTGTAGCGACCAGCCGAGGCGCGCCGCCGCGCGGGTGAAGGTCGATGGCGCGGGATGCGCGACCCATTCGTCCGGCGACAAATGCCGCGTGACGGCCGCGCCCGCGCCGAACCAGAAGGGGTCGCCCGACGCCAGCATCACCACCCGTCGCCCGCGCTGCGCCAGCAACCGGTCGATACCGTCGGCGAAGGGCACTGGCCATTCGACCGCGGGGCCTTTAAGCGGGGCGAGCAGCGACAGGTGGCGGGCCGACCCCATGACCAGATCCGCCCGCGCAAGCGCCGCGCGGCTGTCGGCGGACAGGCCACAGCGCCCGTCCTCCCCGACGCCGATGATCGTCAACCAGGCCTGGGACACAGGATCAGCCATGCCGAACATCCTGCTGCTGGGCGGCACATCGCAGGCCAGCGCGCTGGCCCGGCTGCTGGCACAACGGGGCGTGGCGGCGACGCTGAGCTATGCGGGGCGGACGGACACGCCGCTGGCGCAGCCGATCGCGGTGCGCATTGGCGGATTTGGCGGGGTCGAGGGGCTGGTCGCTTATCTGCGCGCCGAGCGCATCACCCATCTGGTGGATGCGACCCACCCCTTCGCCGCGACCATGAGCGCCCATGCGGTAGACGCCGCCCGCCGCGCCGGGGTGGCGTATGTCGCCCTGACGCGCCCGGCTTGGCGCGCACAGCCGGGGGACAGATGGACGCATGTCCCCGACATGACGGGCGCGGTGGCGGCGCTGGCCGGACCGCCGCGCCGCGTCATGCTGGCGCTGGGGCGGATGCATGCCGAGGCGTTCGCCGCCCAGCCCCAGCATCACTATCTGCTGCGCTTCGTCGATGCCCCGGCCACGCCCCCCGCCCTGCCGCATCACAGCCTGGTCATCGATCGCGGGCCTTTTTCGGTCGAGGGCGACCTTCGCCTGATGCAAATGCATGACATCGACATGGTGGTGAGCAAGAATGCGGGCGGCACGGGGGCGGAGGCCAAGATCATCGCCGCGCGCCAGCTGGGACTGCCGGTTCTGATGATCGACCGGCCGATCATGCCGGCGCGGACGGAGATGCATGCGCCCGAAGCGGTGTTGCGCTGGCTGGATCATGCCGGGCCGTCCAATGCCGAGCGCGGCGTGTAGAGGATCGGCCCGCGCGCCCGCGCGATCAGCCGGGTCCGGCTCGACCCCAGGATCACGACGGTCCGCATGTCAGCCATGTCCGCGCGTGCCGCGCCCAGCGGCACGATCTGCAACAATTCCTGCGGGGTGGAGACCGCGCGGGCGAAGAGGATCGGGCGATCGTCGCCGCATAGCGTGCACAGCAGGGCGAGCGCGCGGGCGAAGCCGTCCGGTCGCGCCTTCGATCGGGGATTGTAAAAGGCCATGGCGAAGTCCGCCTCCGCCGCGAGGCGCAGCCGCTTTTCGATCAGCGACCAGGGTTTGAGATTATCGGACAGGTTGATAGCGCAGAAATCATGGCCGAGTGGCGCGCCGGCGCGGGCGCTGGCGGCGAGCATCGCGGTGATGCCGGGCAGCACGCGGATGTCGAGATCGCGCCAGTGGGCCGGCCCCGCCTCCAGCGCCTCGAACAGCGCAGACGCCATGGCAAAGACGCCGGGATCGCCGGACGAGGCGACCACCACCCGCCGCCCCTGCGCCGCAAGGGTGAGCGCATGGGCGGCGCGATCCAGCTCCACCCGGTTGTCGGACGGGTGCAGCGTCAGCCCGGCGCGCGGGGCGATGCGGGCGACATAGGGGATATAGCCGACGATGTCGGTCGCCCGTGCGAGCAGGCCTGTCACTTCAGGCGTGACGAGACGATCGTCCCCCGGTCCCAGCCCGGCGATGGCGAGCCAACCGCTCATGGTCGGCGTCCCTGGCCGTGGATCAGCAGGATGGAGAAATAGGGGGTGACGCTGTCCGCATCGGCCAAGCGGGTGACGCGCTCGCCGGGCATGGCTGCATGTTCGACCAGCCAGGCCGCCTCCTCGCGCCCGGCAGCGGCGACCGCGCGGCGCAGCTTGGGCAGGTTGCGGCCGATCTTCATCACCACCAGCGCATCGGTGTCGCGGATGCGCCGGGTCAGTTCCTCTTCCGGCAGGGTCGCCATGGCGATGGTCAGGACATCGTCGCCCCACGTGATCGGCGCGCCGGTGGCGTTCCATGCGCCGGCCATGCCGGTGATCCCCGGCACCACGGCGACCGGCACGATCCCCGACAGCCGCGCATGGAGATGCATGAAGGAGCCGTAGAAAAAGGGGTCGCCTTCGCACAGGACGACGACATCCTCGCCCGCATGCGCCAACGCGATCAGGCGGGCGGTGCAGTCTGTATAGAAGGCGGACAGGCAGGCATTGTAGCGCGGGTCGGACAGCGCGATTTCGGTGGTTACGGGATATTCCATCGCGATTTCGACCGCATCGGCGCGCAGCATCCCGTCTGCGATCCGCCGCGCCTGGCCCGGTCGCCCGGCCTTGCGGAAATAGGCGACATGGCGCGCGCCGCGCACCAGCCGGTCGGCGCGGACGCTGAGCAGGTCGGGCGCGCCGGGGCCAAGGCCGACGCCATGGATCGTGCCGGGCGTCATTCCGCGGCGCTCGCCAGCGCATTGATCGCCGCGACGGTGATCGCGCTGCCGCCGAGGCGCCCTTCGACGATGCAGCAGGGCGCGGGCGGCGCAGCCCAGAGTGCGGCCTTGGACTCGGCCGCGCCGACAAAGCCCACTGGGCAACCGACGATCGCCGCCGGACGCGAGCAATCGGGGTCTTCCAACATGTCGAGCAGATGGAACAGCGCGGTCGGCGCATTGCCGATCGCCACCACCGCCCCGGCCAGATGGGGTCGCCAGAGTTCCAGCGCGGCGGCGGAGCGGGTGTTGCCGGCCGCCTGCGCCATGGCGGGCACTTGGGGGTCGTGCAGCGTGCAGAGGATCGGATTGGCCGCGGGCAGGCGGGCGCGCGTGATCCCTTCCGACACCATGCGGGCGTCGCACAAGATCGGCGCGCCGGCCGCCAGAGCGGTCCGGGCGGCGTGGGCGAAATCGGGTGTGAAACGGATATGCGCGGCGAGATCGACCAGGCCGGCGGCGTGGATCATCCGCACCGCCACCGGCTCCTCCTGCGCCGTGAAGCGGGCGAGGTCGGCTTCGGCCCGGATCGTCGCGAAGGATTGGCGGTAGATGGCGGCGCCATCCCGTTCATAGGCGTGGGGCATTCAGGCGGCTCCGAAATGGGCAAGGACAGCGGCCCGGTCGAGCGCGGCGCGAAGGGGCGGCGATCCGGCGCGCGCGTCGAGGGCAAGGTCGTAGCGGCCATCGCGGCCGGTCAGGGTGACGGCGGCGGGGGCGGCGCTGGCGCAGCTCTTGGCGCAGCCCGACACATGCAGGCGGCCCGCCATATGCGGGGCAAGGTGGCGGGCGAGGTCACGCGTCTCGACGCTCGCCTGCGCGCAGGCCGGCTGGCCCGGACAGGCATCGACGCGCAGCAGCGGATCGGCGGGGTCCGTGAGCAGGCCGTCATCCTGCATATCCACCGGCGCTTCGAGCAGCAGGATGCGCCAGGGTGTGGTGCGGAAGCCGCTGCCCGGCGGCAATGCCGCCGCCAGGCGGGCCAGCAGCGCGGCGTCGATGCGGCCGAAGGGCAGGCCATAGCTGGTCCCCTTGCGCCAAGGGAGGATCGCGGCGGGGGCAGCCCGCAACGTCCCTGTGGCCCAGCCGGGCAGCGGCGCATCGTGCCGGGCCATGCGCCCGGCCGCCGCGCCGCCGCTGGCGACGAACCAATGGGCGAGCGCGATCAGGGCCTCCGCTTCGCCGCTTGGGGTTATGGCGCAGCCGGTAGATCGGCCATCGGCGCGCAGCATCAGATCGCCTGCGTCGCTGCGTTCGATGCGGAAATCACCTGGCTGGTCATGGAGCAGCGGGGCAGCGCCCGCGTCGATGACGAAGCCGACCTTGCCCGGCAACGCTGGCGGCAGTTCATCGAGCCGCGCCAGCAGATCGCACGCGATGCGGTGGCTGTCGTCGCCCTGCCGCCAGATCGGGGGCACAAGAATATTGCGCCGCTTTTCCCGGACGGCATCGGCATCCACCAGGTCCAGCGCCATCAGCCGTTCGAGCAGCACCGGCCAACCGCTTTCCGTCACGCCGCGCAGTTGCAGGTTGGCGCGGCGGGTCATGTCGATCAGGCCGTTGCCATGCGTGATCGCGGCGTCGGCCAAAGCCAGCGCCTGATCGCGGATCAGGCGGCCGACCCGCGGCTTCACCCGCACCAGCAGCCCGTCGCCCGCCATCATCGGGCGCCAGGCGTCGGGGCACCAGCCTTTGCGGATGACGTCGCTCATGCGTCCCCCGTCAGGCTGGCGAGGATCGAGTTGCGCCGCGTGGCCCACAATCCGGCGGCATGGAGCGCGGTGAACCGCGCCTCCATCGCCGCCAGCGCGCCAGGATTGGCCTGTGCGAGGAAGGCGCGCACGTCGGGCTGTCCCAGCGTCGCGTCATGATAGAGATCGAACAGGTGCGAGGGGACGCTACCCGACAGATGCGCGAAGACGCCGAGATGATCGAGCGTCGCGGCCAGTTCCGCGCCGCCGCGAAAGCCGTGGCGCATCATACCCGCCACCCAGCCTGGATGCGCGGCCCTGGCACGGACGACGCGGGCGATCTCTTCGGTCAGGGTACGCGCCGTCGGGCGGGCGGGATCGCGATTGTCGAGATGATAGAGCGTCGCCGCGCCCCCCATGCGCGCCTTGGCGGCGGCTAAGCCGGCTTCATGCGCCGCATAGTCGGCAGCGAGCAGCAGGTCGGTTTCGGGCAGATCCTGCACATGAACGAAGGCGTCCGCGCCCGCGACCCGCAAGCGCAGGCCGTCCGGGTCGGGCGCGGCGGCGGGCGTATCCAGCGCATGGTCCGATGCCGACAGCCAGGCTTCGCCGGCCGCGCGGCGCGCTGCGTCGGTATAGACGTCGCCCCGGTCGCCCAGCCCGACGCCATAGCGCCCCGGCTGTGGGCCATAGACGCGCGGGGCGGCGTCCTGACCCGCGAAGGGATTCCAGTCGGTCGGCTCGTCGCGCCCACACAGCGCGCGCACGGCTTGCCCGAACAGCGTGGGCAAGGTGGGGAAAGCGTCGCGGAACAGGCCGGATACGCGCAGGGTGACATCGATACGCGGCCGGTCGAGCAGCGCCAGCGCCAGGATTTCTACGCCCGTCACCCGTTCCGACGCCATGTCCCAGATCGGCTTTGCGCCCAGCAGGTGCAGCGCCATGGCGAAGTCTTCCCCCGCCGTGCGCATCGTTGCCGATCCCCACAGATCGACCACCAGCCCGCGCGGATAATCGCCATGATCCTGCAAGTGCCGCCGCACCAGTTCCGCGGCCAGGCGAACGCCCTGCGCATAGGCGGCGCGGGACGGGACGGCACGCGGGTCGATCGCATAGAGGTTGCGCCCGGTGGGCAGCACGTCGGCGCGCCCGCGATAGGGCGAGCCGGCCGGCCCCGGCGGCACGCGGCGTCCGTCCAGCGCGGCGAGCAACCCCGCCCGCTCGCCCGCGCCATGATCGCCCCGGCCGAAGATATGCAGCCCGTCGCCAAACTGGCTTTCCTTGACGTCGCACAGGAAGCGATCGATCCGCGTGATCGCTTCTGCGGGGGACATCGCATCGTCCAGGCCCAGTTCGGCTTCCAGCCCCAGCGCCCGCGCTTCCTCGCCGATGGTCGCCTGCAACCGGTCGCGACGGGCCGGGTCCAGTCCGTCGGCGTTGGAGAACTCGTCGAGCAGCGCCTCAATCCGGTGGAGGCCCGCGCCGCTGGTCGTTGGCGCCAGCGGCGGCGGGACATGGCCGATGGTGACGGCAGCGGTGCGCCGCTTGGCCTGCGCCGCTTCGCCGGGATCGTTGACGATGAAGGGATAGATGAGGGGCGTCGCGCCAATCAGCGCTTCGGGCCAGCAATCGTCCGACAGGGCGACCGACTTGCCCGGCAGCCATTCCAGCGTGCCGTGCGCGCCGAGATGGACCAGCGCATCTGTCCCCCGGTCGCGCAGCCACAGATAGAAGGCGACATAGGCGTGGCGCGGGCAGCGCGACAGGTCGTGATAGTCGCCCTCGCGATGGGCAGGCGCGCCGCGTTCGGGCTGGAGCGCGACGAGGACATGACCCATCACCAGCGCCGCGAAGCGAAACGCGCCGTCCTGCACCGCCGGATCATCCTGCGGCGCGCCCCATGCCTGGTCGAGATCGGCGCGCAGCGCATCCGGCAAGGCGTCCAGCGCCCGGCGATAATCCTCCAGCGGCCAGTCCAGCCACGCCCGGTCCAGGGCGGCGACCGGCACGCGCCGATCGCCCAGGTCATAGCCGGTATCAGCAAGCTCGGTCAGGATCGCTTCGGCCGACGCAAGCGCGTCCAGTCCTACGGCGTGGGCCATCTGATAGGCTTTACCCGGATAGGTGGACAGCAGCAGCACGACGCGGCGCGCGGAGGCTGACTTGCGCGCCAGCGCCACCCACGCCGCCACCCGCGCAGCGATCGCGTCGATCCGGTCGGGATCACCGCGATGGACCACATCGGCAAATTCCAGCGCATCGTCGCGCGCGCCCGATTCCTTGAAGCTGGCGACGCCGGCGAATATCCGTCCATCCACTTCGGGCATCACCACATGCATGGCGAGGTCCGCCGGGGACAGGCCGCGTGACGATCCTTGCCAGTCGTCACGCCGCGCCGTCGCCAGCGCGATCTGAAAGACCGGGACGCCTGCTCCGTCGAGGGGGGTGTCCCCGCCCTCCCCCCGCGCGGAGAAGGCGGTCGCGTTGATGATCGCGGCCGGTCCCAGGTCGGCCACCCATTGCGCCACCTGATCGCGGGCTTCGGGGGCTTTCAAGGACGGGACGAAGATCGAGAGCGCGTCGAAACCCTGCTGTGCGAGCGCGACATGCAGCATGGTGAAGGGGTCGAGATCATGCGCGGTCAGATAGGAGCGGTAGAAGAGGATGAGGATGAATGGCCGGTCCGGGTTCCGCGCGACGCTGTGGGGATCGACGATGCCGAGGTCGGGATGCCAGCCGCCCATCATCGGCGTGGGCGCATCATCCGATCCGAAAGGATCGTCCAGACCCGCCGCCAGGGCGAGCATCCCCAAAGCGCCCCGCGCCGCGGCGACCCCGCCCATGTCGCAGCGGCGCGCCAACTGGCGCAGCAGCGGTTCGGGCAGCGTGGACGCCGCGTCCAGCCGCGTGTCCGGCCGCCCGTCAGCAGGCAGGACCGCCAGCGCGATGCCCTGCGCCCGCGCCAGGGCGGCCACCTGCTGCAGGCCATAGCTCCAATAGGCGGTGCCGCCGATCAGGCGGATCAATATCCCCTTGGCATGCGAGAGCGTCCGCTCGACATAGGTATCGACCGACAGCGGATGGGTGAGCGCAGCCAGGTTGGCGAGCCGCAGCGACGGGAGGGGTGCATCCGCCCGATCCCGCGCTCGCCGCCAGGCCGCTGCAAACGCGCCAAGATCGCTGTCCGAAAAGGACAGCACGACCAGGTCCGAGGGCGATTGCCCCAGATCCTGCGGCACGGCGCTTTCCTCCAGCCCATGCGTCTCGCGAAAAATGACGTGCATCGCGCCGGCTCAGCCCAGCAGTACCGCCCGGATGGTTGGTGGATCGATATCGGCCCGTTCGGCGATGACCACCAGCGCGGTGACGCGCGGCTCGCCGGGCCGCCATGGCCGGTCATAATGATGGCGCACCCGCGTTCCCACCGCCTGGATCAGCAGCCGCATCGGCTTGCCCATCACGGCCGCATAGCCTTTCACCCGCAATATGCGGTGGTCGCGGGCCAGCGTCTCGATCCGCGCGACCAGATCGGCCGGATCGGCGATGTCGCCCAGCGTGACCACCATGCTGTCGAAATCATCATGTTCATGATCGTCCTCACCATCATGGTGCGACGGACGGGCGGCGATGTCGTCTTCCGCGGCCGCATCCAGCCCCAGGATCAGGCGGGGATCGACCACACCGTCCACCAGTTCGATCACTGGCACCGGGCGGGGCGCTTCCGCCGCGATGAGGGCGCGGGCGGCGGCCACGCCATCCCGCCCGGCCAGGTCGCCCTTGGTCAGCAGCACCATGTCGGCGCAGGCCAACTGGTCTTCGAACAGTTCCGACAGCGGGGTTTGATGGTCGATACCCGGATCGGCGGCGCGCTGCGCGGCGATCGCGGCAAGATCGGGCGCGAACCGGCCTGACGCCACAGCTTCGGCATCGGCGAGGGCGAGCACGCCATCGACGGTGATGCGGCTGCGAATCGCGGGCCAATCGAACGCCTTGAGCAACGGCTTGGGCAGCGCCAGCCCCGACGTTTCGATCAGTATATGGTCAGGATGCGGATCGAGCGCGAGCAGCTTTTCTACCGTGGGGATGAAATCGTCGGCGACGGTGCAGCAGATGCAGCCATTGGCCAGTTCCACGATATTGTCGGCCGGGCAATCGGGGATGGCGCAGGATGCAAGGATATCGCCGTCCACGCCCAGCGTCCCGAATTCATTGACCACTACCGCCAGCCGACGGCCGCCGGCGTTACGGATCAGGTGGCTGATGAGCGTGGTTTTCCCGGCGCCCAGGAATCCGGTGACGATGGTGACAGGCACCTTGGTAAGATCGGACATCATAATCCCCGCACGCCGGAACGACGAAAGGCGGGGCGTGCCGGCGCATGGCCGGTCGATGCGCGACGACGGGCGGGCGCGACGAAGCGTCCGTTACCACGCACCGATGCGGCCCCAGCCGCACAGTTCGTCGCTCAGACGGAGAGTTACCGTGCCATGACCATCCCCTGGACCAAGGCAAGAGCGACCAGTGCGCCGGCAGGTCTCCTGGCTCACGGGTCACAGCTTGATGCACGCCTTCCCGGTCCGCCTGTCAGGCGGGGTGCCAGTGGCTGCGTCCTTGATGACAAGGACGCCTGTGCATCGCGCTATCCGCTTACAGTTGCAGGGACAGCCGTGGATTTGGGCGAAACGCCCGCACCACATTCCCGATTAAGCCCCTTGCGGGGCACCGGCGCGATCATCAAAGGCCCGGCAAGCCGTCCCTTCGGTGGCGGCCATAAACCAAAGTTGCGGCCAAGCCAATCGAACTTGTCGATCAGGCTACGCGATGCGATGAGGATGCGCGGATGAATGCCACGACAGCCAGATCGGAAAAAGCCGCATTTTACAGCGGCCCTGTCGTTCTAATTAGGCCAGAATATCCCAACAAACCGTCCTCACTACGCGCCGCGCCGCTTCCAGATCGCGTTGCGCCATAAAGCGTCCCGTCCGATCTATTGTGTAACGGTCGCAATGCTCGACAGGTCAGTGGTGGGATCGACGAGCACCCCCGCCTCTTTTCGTTCGGAGTAGCGATCCACGAGTTGATCGACATGCGGACGAAGCAGCACGGTCATGCGCACAAGCTCCTCCATCACATCCACAATCCGGTCATAATAGCTGGACGACTTCATGCGCCCCGCATCGTCAAACTCGTTAAATGCCTTTGCCACACTCGACTGATTGGAACGACTGCGATCCCGCAGACACCTGCATCACTGCGAGCGTGCGGCCCTGCGTCGGGCGCATCCCGCCCATCGATAGCGGCAGATGATCTACTTGCGCTTTCATGATGCCGGTCAGCTGTCCGTCAAAAGCTGCGATCGCACGCATCAGCGGCCCGACCTGCTGGCTGTTGGTTATGGCGGCCAGATGCTTCACCTTGAGCGTGGTCAGGGCGTCGCGTAAATTAGCAGATAGATCATGCTCTGCCCGTCCGGTGGCGATCGCGTAGCGAAAGACCCTGCCGCAGACGCTCCTCAGCCGTCTGGCGGTTTCGTGTCGGCCACGCCCTTCGACCTGACGCAGGACTGCCAGCAGTTCCATGCTCGTAATCTCGCTGATCTTGCGATCACCCAGCGAAGGGTAGGCAAATTCGAGAAGCCATTTCACCTCGCCCAAGGTGATCTCGGCGAGTCCTTCGCGCTCCCGTTTCGCCAGCCACTCTTCCGCAACAGTCCGAAAGCCGGTGGTTGCTTCGAACGCCTCGCGTGCCTCGGCCTCCTTGCGCGTTGCTGTCGGGTCCGATCCAGACGCCAGCAGCTTCCGGGCTGCTTCTCGTTTCTCTCGCGCTTCCGCCAGGGTGATCAACGGGAACACCCCCATCGCCATAGTCTTTGCCTTGCCGCCGAACCGATAGTTCATGCGCCAGTAGCGACCGCCCTGAGGGGTAATCAGAAGGTAGAGTCCATGCCCGTCCGCCAGCTTGTAGGGCTTTTCGCGGGGCTTTGCTTTGGACAGCGCGAGGGATGAAAGAGCCATGAGGGTATCTCCTTTGGCCATGCTGGCCGATACCCACAAAGATACCTTCATGTACCCCGAATTCACAAATCCACCGGCGGAAACCAGCGGACGCCAGACACAAAAAAACCGCTGTTTTCAGCGGTTTTTCAATCTATCCGGATTTCTACGGAAGAACAAATGGTGCCAGAAGAGCTTTCTGGGGCGCCGCCTAAGCGGTTGATTTCTCAGTCAAATCAGGGACTTGAGAAGTCGCCAAGGACATCATTAGCACGATCTGGATTCGTGGAAAAGGCTGGATGTGGATGGACGCTCTGCTCAACCCCGGCTCGGGTCGAGCGCTGGCCAATTCGAGACCATGGGCGCGAGGAACTTCCATGCGTCAAGTAATGGCCTCAATTCTTACGACCGAGATAAGCGCATGGTATACCCATGGCATAAAATCCGATGTCATTTGAACGCTGGACGTAATCAACGGGCGGAGCGTAACCTTTTGAGCGCTGGGCCGGATTGTCCGAAATATGGCTACAAATTTCGGACAAGTGAGGGGATCATCGCACTCCTTGAACACGATAACCTAAAAATCGTGCAGCAGAAAAACCTAATGGCTGCGCATGACAAGGTGAACCTGGCGACCACTCTCAAAGGAGGTTCGCTGACGCGCCCTTTGCACCTCGCACGTTTCAGAGACCATCTGCGCGATGTGGGCGATATCGACCAGAGCAATGTCGCGTGATGATCATGCGGCCGGTTCGTTCAACGAGCGCTGGAGCGTTTCGACGGTTGCGAGGACGGCATCGAAGTCGGGCACATCGCCGAAGATCATCCCGGCCATGGCACCAAAGTCGCGGCGGAGGTCAGCGATCATCGCATCGGTCGGTATCAGGGAGAAGCTGCCGGGCTCAGCATGAGCGAGATCGAGGTCGCGGCTGTTGAAGAACATCCGGGCGTGTGCGACGCAATCCCTGCCGAGCGCGGGGTTAGCCATCGCTGAAGCGCCCGTTCCGGCGATCATCAGTTGGTGCACGTCGTAATAATGGCGTGAGACGCGCTGGCCACCCGCACGCAGAACCTGCCGGGCGTCGAACCAGCGGCGCAGGCCATGGAGTATGACGACCTTGTCCCAGAAGGTGCGTTCCGCATCGACGATGGTCACGTTGGCAACCGTCAGATCGAAGGCGGGCAGATCGTCAGCAAGATAGGGAACGACGCTGTGGCGGGCATGAGGGTCGAGAGCGGATTTGGCCCCGGATTCTATTTTGACGGCTTTGCGGATGTACCCGTCGGAATCGGTGGTCACGCTTGGATACCAAAGGAGAAGGCTCTGCGCGCTTTCATCATCCGGATCGAGTTCGACCTTCGCGCCTGCCATGCCCTCGCCCGCTGCACTGGCCAGTGTCTCCGAAAGCTGGGCGAACAGGTCTCCGCCTATGAAGGCTTGGCATGCCGCCTTGATGGCATCGAGCTTGGCCTGTCGCTTCTTGCCGGACATCCCCTCTAGCGCCTCGACGCTTGCATCTTGGCCGATGTCTTCGCGAAACACCGTGATGTCGATGTCCTCGGAGAAACGCTGAATCAGGCCGAAGCCCTTCGACAGCGACGTGCCCCCTTTGAACAGGAAGCGGGGGCCGTGGGACGCCGGACCGTTGAACAGCGCATCGAGGGTCCAGCAGACCCAGAAATCCTTCTCGATATTCTGCGGCGCTGTGCCGAGCCGCTGGCCGGCGCCGATGAACACATCCCGTCGATCCGTGAGATCGGCCGCCAGAAACTGGGCGTAAGCAGGGTTCATTGTCATGCTCGCTTGGTCTTCAGGCGGTCAGCTAACGAAGTAGCCGGCATCGTATCGCGCAGGATATTCTGCATCCAGAGCGGGAGCGTCAGCATATCGGCCTGGAGGTCGTTGACGATGTCGGCGCCGTGATCAGGGTGGGCGAAGATGGTGCGCAGGCGCTTGGTAACAGCCGGATCGGTGTCGCCCCCGGCGTCATGCAACCAATGCAAGGCCTGAACGACACGCATCGCTGGCCGCCCAGCCCAGTGAAGGCGACTTGGCGCAGTGGTTTTGAAATCGATCTTGAGGTTGCCGAGCGTGATGGGCTTCAATCTTGCATCGGTATGGACGACGATGCGGGCAGGGACGGCATCGGAAAGTCCTAGATCGTTGGCCGCGGTTACGCCATCGACGAGGATACGGGCTTGGTCCCGCCGAGCCAGTGCATCGACGACGGCGCGCGGATCGGGGTGCGTGGGCTTGCCCGTGAGGTGGTTGAGTTTCGGCTTGTCATAGAGGCCGCGGGCAATCCTGCGAACGTCGCCATTGCGGGTCAGTCGATGGAGCACCTGATCGACGGCGTTGCGAGAGCCAAGGTCGAGAAAGTCCTGCGGCGTCCAGACTGAAGGAACGCCTCCGGAGACCATTCGGTCCGATATGGCACTTTTGAGATCGAGGCCCGGTCCGCGCATGCCAGTTCCTTTGTCAGAAGCCTGTATACGCAGTTCTGACAAATTGCAAAACTGGTTTGTCAGAACCATGATGTATTTTTCTGACAAATTATAGGCGGGCAGGATGGAGGTGGCAGGATTCTGGAGAGGGCATCCTAAAGGACCCTCTTGAAACGCTGGTGACGCCCTTCGAGACCGAACGTATGGATTGCTAGCGCGTGCCGCGTGAGCAAGCTTGAGATTGATCCTCGCTTCCGGAACGCAGCGCCAAGCCTAAACCAGCTGAACAACCGTGGACGTTAATAGATGTAGGCGGATTCAGAAGGTGCTCCAGTTCGTGGCTTCGCGCACGAAGGGAGCAGTGATGTGCGGATCATTATAGACCGAGTGATTACTCGGGTTGACGGCTCCGCAGTTCCGACAGTTCGACCTCGCCGGCGAGCGCCGCGCTCACCACGAGTTCGGTGCGGTCGTGCGCATCGAAGAGGCGGCGAGCTTCGGTCAGATAGCCGTCGACCGTTCGCGGCATCAGTGCCAACGCGCGGGCGATTTCCTTGTTGGAGTAGCTGCGGCCTGCGAGAACGACGCAGTCGCGCGGCCGTGGACGGAACTTGGGACGGGGTGCGGGCAACGGCGCCGATCCCGTCATGAGCCTGCGCGCGGCTTGGAAGGCGAAGATACCGATCATCTGCGCCGGCCCGAGATAGCGACGCCCGCAAAGGTGCAGGATCCTATGCGTTCGCCGAGGCGGACATAGGGCACGGTGATGCCTTCGTTTAGCCTTTCGCGCGCACCGAACTCGAAGCTGGCACGGTCCTGCTTGTCCAACTCAATGATGCGGTGGAGATCGGACCAGAGAAAGGCACTGTCGGCAAAGAGGCAGCCACGGATGATCGAATCGCGGTGATAGCGATGTTGTCCGATCAACCGTTCGGAGATTGCAGCGGGATAGTCCTTGAGATTGACCCGATCATGCCTGCTTGGCCGCAGGTCGTCATGATGGATGAGTGCGAAATGGCGAAAGCCCATGTCACGCGAGACGGCTTCCATCAGCGTGACAAGGTCACTCGTTGTTGGCGTCGTTCTGACCGCACGGAGAAAGGCGCCCGCGAGTGCCAGGCACGACGCTGTTCTCGACCGCGGTCGGCCAGTCGGCATCGTCCAACCTCTTCACTTTTGACCCTTTCCCGCAGTGTGCTTTCGACAATCCAGGGTTGTAAATCCGTAACGCGGACAAGTGGGCGCCCTGTCGCCGGGAGCGATTTCACAGCATGCGATTTGGCGTTACGGTATATGCGGACAGGATTGTCTAAGGGGCTGAGAGCATCTGAAAGCGAAGGAGTGGCCCGACACGCGAGATGATTGAGGACGTGCAACTCAACGCCTGGTTTTGCCGGGAGGTGCTCCCTCTCGAACGGTCGTTGACGCGCTTCATCCACCGCAATTGGAGGGTAGCTGACGACGTGGTCGACATCAGGCAAGAAGTCTACGAACTGGCGCTGACCGGTGCTCGCAGGGAAATCCCGCGGCAGAGTCGGCAGTATATCTACACCATCGCGCGCAATCTGCTCATCAACCGTGCAAAGCGCGCACGGATCGTCTCTTTCGAGCTGGTCGCCGATCTGGAAAGCGTCGATCGCGACATCGACCTGTTCGCCGCCGATCGCCACCTCGACGCCCGTGACCAACTCCGTCGAGTCCAGGCCGGACTCGACAATCTTCCGTCACGCTGCCGAGAAGTCGTCGAATTGCGCAAGGTCGAGGGGTTTTCGACCAAGGAAGCCGCCGACCAGCTCGGTGTCGGCACCGACACGATCGAAAAGCAACTGACGATCGGCATGCGGGCACTGGTCGATTTCATGCTTGGCGGATCGGGCAAGATCGCGCGGCCGAAGCTGCTGCGCCGCCGGGATCGGAGCAAAGGCAAATGACCCCCGCGCGCGACATCGAGGATCGGGCGGCGCGCTGGTTGATCCGCAGCGAGGATCCCGAATGGTCGTCCGCCGATCAGGGCGAGCTTGAGGCGTGGCTCGAAGAGTCGATGGCGCACAAAGCCGCTTACTGGCGGCTGGAGCATGGCTGGCGAGAGGCTGACCGGATCGGATCATTGGGCCGACGCGCCGACCGCGGTACCGGCGGGCGGCAAGCTGTCATGGCGCGATACTGGAAACCCGCCGCGATCGCAGCATCGCTCGCGGCGATCATCGGCATCGGAGCGCTCCAGTTCGCTCCGAACCAGTTCGAGCCGGCGGTGGTGGCCGTCCGATACGATACGCCCGTCGGCGGGCACCGAACGATTCCGCTGTCCGATGGCAGCAAGATCGAGTTGAACACGGGAACGGTCATGCGCGCCGCCGTCTCCGATAGCGGTCGTGAACTCTGGCTCGACAGCGGCGAGGCCTATTTCGAAGTCGCACACGATGCGAACCGGCCATTCGTCGTGCATGCTGGATCGAAAACGGTCACCGTCCTCGGTACCAAATTCTCGGTCAGACGGGACCGCGATAAGGTAATCGTCTCCGTGGTCGAAGGCCGAGTGCGGATCGATGATGCGACAAAATCGCCCGCCCAACTCACAGGCGCTGGTTCGGCTACGATCACCGGTGGGGACGTAGCGATCAGCCGCGGGCAGTCGACGTTACTGACCGCGCGCTCAGAGGAGCGCGTCGAAAATGCGCTGGCATGGCGTGACGGGATGCTGACCTTCGACCAGGCAACGCTCGCTGAGGCTGCGACTGAATTCAACCGCTATAACCGCAAGCAAATTGTTATCACCGATCCCGAAGCCGCAAGCATCCGGATCGGCGGCACCTTCCAGGCGTCCAATGTCGATGCCTTCGTGCGGCTGTTGCGCGATGCTTATGGTTTGCGCGTCACCAACGAAGCGACCGGTGTGAAAATTTCAAACTGATGACGTTACGGGTTTGTGACTCCTGATTGTCTTGACCCCATAAGGCACGCGAAAGGCGCGGCCCAGAAGGGGGCAGAAAATGAAAAAAGGGAGCATCGCCGCAGCGCTGGCTGCCAGCGTGTGCATCGTTGCAATGGCAACACCGGCGCAGGCACAGACACGCGAATATCGCATTCCAGCAGGTAGCCTGAAATCGGCGCTTGATGCCTATGCCCGCCAGTCCGGCCGCCAAGTTATCTACAAAGTCGACGACATTCGCAATGCACGCTCTTCCGGCGCTCATGGAAATCTCACCGCCGAAGCCGCATTGAGTGCCATTCTCAACGGAACTGGCTATGCTTATCGCGCCGATTCCTCGGGCGCGATCGCAATTATTGCGGGGGAAGACCGAGCCGGAGGCGCCGCGGCCAGTGACGAGAGCGCCGACATCGTAGTGACGGGATCGCACATCCGGGGCGCTCCTTCCATTTCACCGGTCACAACCATCACGCGCGAAGACGCCAGACATTCTGGCCAGACCGATCTCGGGCAAGTGATGCGCGACCTGCCCCAGAATTTCGCCGGGGGCCAGAATCCGACCATTTCGGCGTCGGGCCAAGGGGGTTTCACCAATGTGTCCGGTTCGTCGGCACTTAATTTGCGTGGTCTGGGGCCGGACGCATCACTGACGTTGATTAACGGCCATCGGGTCGCCTTCGATGCAATCAGCCAAGGGATCGACATTTCAGCGATCCCGCTCGCTGCGATCGAGCGGATTGACGTCGTAGCCGACGGCGCATCGGCGCTCTACGGATCGGACGCCGTTGCCGGTGTTGCCAACATCACCCTGCGCCGGGACATCGACGGAGTCGTCACTTCTGCAAGGCTGGGAGCGGCGACCGATGGCGGCGCGGTTACTCAGCAGTATAACATCGTTGCAGGTTCATCGTGGCGCACTGGCGGCTTCATGGTGGCGGCAGACTACCAGGATTCTACTGAAATCACTGCGCGTCAGCGTTCCTACACGGGCAACGTCGCTCCCGACGCAACCCTGATACCCGCGCAGGACCAGATCAGTCTCGTAACGGCTGGACATCAGGCGATTACCGACGCGATCAGCTTTGAGCTTGACGGTCACTATATGCATCGCTCTACATCGCGATGCCTGATCGCCGTCGTTGCGTCGAGTTGTTACGCACAGGGCAGTGTCGTTGAATCGACAGCCGATAGCTGGTCTGTATCCCCGGCGCTGCAAATTGAACTACCGTCGGGCTGGAATGCCCGCCTATCCGGAACATACAGCAAGAGCGATACCGACGTCTTCACACGCGTGTTTACTGCGGGCACTGAAACCTACCGCGCACTGCCGAACTACAGCAACGAACTGAAGTCGGTCGAACTTGGCGCTGAAGGATCGCTGTTCTTGTTACCTGGAGGTGAGGCGAGGCTAGCGGTCGGAGTAGGATATCGGTCCAACAAACTCACCATCGATTCACGAGCCGTTGTCAACGGCATTGAGAGAACGACCGAAGCCCTCACGGAAACCCGGGACGTGGCGTTCGCCTATGGGGAACTGTCCCTGCCATTGGTTGCGCCGACGAATGACATCAGCTTCGTCAACAAACTGCATGTGATCGGAGCCCTTCGATACGAGGACCATCATAATATTGATCGTGTGACCACGCCCAAGCTGGGCCTGGTATATTCTCCGACTGAGGGCGTCGAATTCAAGGGAAGCTGGGGTAAATCGTTCAAGGTTCCAAACCTGTATCAGACCGGTCAACTGACCAATGCGCAACTCGTTCCAAGCACTCGATATAACCCCGCCCCTCCAACAAACCTCCCGGTTCTCTATCTGTTTGGAGGGAACCCGGATCTCGCGCCCGAGCGCGCGACGACATGGACAACCTCAGTCCAGTTCACGCCCGCATTTTTGGACGGCTTCAAAGCTGAGATCGGGTATTTCAATGTCCGATACAGGAATCGTGTCGCGTCTCCGGTTGCCTCATCCGGGAGAGCTTTCCAGCCTGTTTACAGCGACTTCATACAGTTGAATCCCAGTTCTTCGGATGTCCTATCTGCTATTGATGGCATAACAGGCGTATTTACCAATTTGACGACCGGCACATTCAATCCTGCTGCCATTTCGGCAATCTTCCGGAACTATCTGCAGAATATTTCCGTACAGAATCTGGAGGGTGTCGATTTTTCGGTAAGCTATCGTCGGGACTTGGATCAATATGGCCAACTTTCATTGAAGGGGGCAGCCAGTTATCTCGACAGCACCCGGAAAATCGCACCCGACCTGCCACTGGTAGAGCAGGCCGGAATCATCTTCACTCCCCCACATTGGCGTGGAAGGCTGGGTGCAAGTTGGCAGCGGGACAATGTAACCTTGTCCGCCACGGGCACATATGTTGGAACAACAGAAGACAATCGTCTTTCTCCAACCATCAAGGTTGGCTCTTTCACGACGCTGGACGCGGTGGCTACGATCCGTAGCGCCGCTGATGAGGGACTGTTTTCCAATATCGAATGGCAGATTGGAGTTCAGAATCTCTTCAATGCCAAGCCTGCAAAGATTCGATCTACCTACGCCGCAGAGGTACAGGCAGATTCGACAAATCATTCACTTTACGGTCGGATCATCAATCTGACCCTGACGAAGAAGTGGTGAAATGCGCCGCTGTCTTGCGACTGTGCATCTGCTGGCAGCGCCAGTTTTATGTGCCATCGGTCAGCCAGCTCTGGCCGAAGACCAGTGCGGTACGCTTCTAAAGACGGATGTCGTACACGGCGCCGCGGGTCCGGTTACCCCTGAGGCATTAGCCAGCCTGAGGGATATCGGACCTGCACCCCGCCCTGATCGTTCACGCCCGCTATTCACATTCTCTCCTGACCGTCGCTCAGTCGTTTTTCAACTGCATCGAGGCGATCCGAGTAAGAACCGGTACTGCACAGCTATAGTGGTTCTTCCGCTCACACCCGTGGCCGAGCCAAGGCCGCTGGACACCAGCGAAGAACTAATTCGGGACGAGCCAGCAAGGTATGGTTGGGCGGCATTCCCCATTGGCTCGCCCGCACCAGTGACCCCGCGCTGGGCACCCGACGGAAGGTGGGTCGCCTATCTCAAACGAGTGGGAGGCAGAACACAAGTATGGCGCGCTAACATTGCTGACGGCGATGCAAGGCAGATCACCGATGCCCCCGTGGACGTCGATGATTTCCGGATATCACCGAACGGGCGCGATATAATTTACGTGGCACGTCCCGGTCTTGTTGCAATACGCGCCGCGATCGATCGAGAGGGCCTCTCGGGATGGCGATACGACGAAAGGGCATTCCCTGTCCGCGGAGCTCGGCCCCAAACACCGAACACAGAGCGCCGCTATGTCAGCATGAACCTGGACAGTGGCCTAGAGCGTCCCGCTTCTCCTTCAGAGATCACCAGCTTTGGGTCGCAATTGCCCCCCGCTGACAAGATTGCTTATGCTACAAACCCATCAGGTTGGAATGCCTATGCCGAGCCGGCCAATCCGTCGGTATATCCACCAGACTACCGCGTGGTCGCAGAGACGCCCACAGGACACCGCCTGCCGTGCCCAGTGAACCTTTGCCGAATTGATAGGTCGGTTTCGTTTTGGTGGTCGGGTGACAGCAAACGGCTTCGCTTCACGCGAAAGGAAGGTTGGGCGAATAGCCTGACTGCGATTTATGAATGGCGTCCCGGCAGTCAGGCGGTCCGACGCATCTACCTCACGAGCGACGATCTGGTTGAATGCCAGCCGCTGGATAATGACCTCTTGTGCCTGCGTGAACGATCGCGAGAGCCAAGACATTTTGTGACGTTGGACTTGGATCGCAACAATGAGCAGAAGATATTCGATCCCAATCCCGAATTTTCTCGACTGACTATGGGTAAGGTTGAACGCCTCAATTGGCGTAACGGCTTCGGCGTCTCCTTCTATGGTGATCTAGTCTATCCCGTCAGCTTCAGCGCCAAACAACGATATCCTCTTATGATCGTTCAGTATCGGACCAAGGGATTCCTTCGCGGTGGAATTGGAGACGAAGTTCCGATCCAGGCATTTGCCAATCAAGGGTATTTTGTACTGGTTGTCGACAATCTGACGTATGAGGACATTGTCGGAAGACGGAGGACCGCTGAGGCTCTTACGGCGGCGTTCAATCATGATTTTGCCGGGCGTCGAAACATACTCTCTGCGATCGAGACGGCCACCCAGTCCTTGATCGATCGTGGATTCGTCGATTCAAAACGCGTTGGAATTACCGGTCTGAGCGATGGTTGCACGACGGTACAATTCGCAGCGATACATAGCACGCTCTTCTCCGCTGGTTCAGTGTCAGGATGCGGTTGGGAACACATACAGGACGCATTTTTAGGACCAATGGTCGCACAAAGCTATCATGAGGGGGGATGGCCGCGACTGATCGACAAGAGGACTGACTTCTGGGCTCAAATATCGTTGATGGAGCAAGCCGAGCGGGTGAGGTTCCCTATGCTGTTCCAAGCGGCTGACCATGAATACTTGGCTATGGTCGCTAGCCACACCGCTTTGACTCAAGCTGGGATCTCAAGTGATCTATACATTTTCCCAGATGAGGATCACATCAAGTGGCAGCCCGCACACCGGTTGGCAGTGTATCGTCGAAACCTGCAGTGGTTTGACTTTTGGTTGAACGACCGCCAAGATCCCGATCCCATCGACGATCGTCAGTATGAACGGTGGGAATCGATGAAGCGTGGCGACCAGTCGAAGCTTTCCAGAGTACAATAAGCGAAACACGAGTAAAGCGTATGCATACTGGTAATGTCTCTGCCTATAATTGGTGGTCTTTGCCACCATCCTGCGTCGAGTAATTGGTCCTCAAGAATATATTATTGACCTTTTACAGCGATTTACCTAATTGATAGTCTTACTCCAGACATCTCCCCGAGCGCATTCCGACCGTATGAACGATACAATTTCAACAGCACCTGTTATTGAGCGGCGCGAGTTGTTCGATCGGATTTGGTCGAAACCGATGACCACCAACGCTGCTGAACTCGGGACCCCGACATCGTCGCTTTCCGCCTTCGTGAAGCGCCTTGGATTCCCGCTTCAGAGCGGTCGCCGGTTGACGGTGGTAACATCTCCAGACCCGAGTATGAGTTGAAGCTCCGCAGATCGTCGGCCGAGCTCGTCCGGCTCGACCGAACCCAGCCAGAACCACGGAAGCCGACACGAGCACTGGTGTCCAAAGTCTTCCTCGCTGACGTCGTGCGGAACGAGCAGCGTGTCACCGCAGCTGAGGCAGTGGACATGAAAGGCACCGCAGACGTCGCATTTCCCGACTTTCTGCGGATAGGCAAGCAGCTTGATACGACCGAGCGGATCATCGGCTTGGGTCGCCTTCATCTCCACTTGGGGAAAGCCATCCCAGAAGATCCGGCCGCCTCTGCAAGCTCCAAGGCATTCCGGCCACGCCGTCGGGTCGAAATCTGCGATGCGATCAAGAGGAATCAGGCAAATGCGCACCGTGTCCTGGGCGCGACGCAACGCTGCGTCGGAATGGCCGGTGGGGCAGACGAGATAGCCGTGCCGGGCATCGACATCGTCCATCATACCGAGAAGTGTTTCCACGTCCTTGACGTGGATTTTCCGGGCGATCCGCTTAGCCTCGACGATCGATCGATACAGGAAGTCGGGGGTGTGCCTCGGCTCGATGAGCACGTCGATCTGTCGCAGAACGCCACTTCGTGATCCCATGATTCGTGCGTTCGGCGTGACGCACAGGCCCGTCGAAACTTGATCGGCGAACAGTTGCGCAATCATGCGCTCATAGATCTTCCAGGCTTTCATTGACCTTCCATCGCAGTCCGCCCCAACCGACGCGAAAAAGTAGCGATCCGCAATACCTGACCTCGGCAGCATCGGTAATAAGGGGACATGTCGGAAATCCAGAAGCGCGATGGGGAGTTCATTCTTCGCCGGGCGGCGCTCGAAAGGGCGATAGCCAAGGGACGTTCCGCTGGATGGCTTCACCGTCTCTGGAGCCACTTCGTGAAGACACGTGACGGCGGCCGATGCCTGAACTGCGGGCAGGAACGCGGAATCCAGGCCCACCACGTGATGCGCCGGACGCTTGTGCCATTTGCGGCGCTCGAGCTTGGGAATGGCATTTCACTTTGTCGGCAGTGCCATCGACTTGTGCATGCCGAGTTCAACGGGCGACTCGACCCGGCCTTGCCGATGGGTGCTGCCCAAGGAGACGACCAGGATGAGTGGTCGACCCTGTTCGGGATGCTGATGGACGACGCGACGAAGCGCGGACTCGAGCATGACGAGCTTTACTTCCTGAGCGATGAACTGCTCCGCTTCTCCGTGGCCTAAAGGATACGATCCGCTTCTCGAAGCGGTTGCGAACGGACGCCTTAGCCGGCTTCGCTTCATGCACGAGATCTGGCGTCCCATGCCGGAGCGCTTCTACGTCGACTTGGCATCGGAACTCGGCGCGGAGCTGCTGGCAGCTAGGCAATGAACGCTGGCGCCATCCGTTCAGCTGGTGGACGGGGACTTCAAGCGATTACTTTGCGATCCATCGCGGGACCGAGACAGTCGTCGCGACCAAGGGGTATGACCATGGGCATCTGCGATGATCTCTTGGTACGCGCCGACGATATTTACTTGGACGAGGTTTGATTGCGGATGTCACGGAAACCAACGACCCCGGAAGCACGCCTTCTCAAGTTTTGCGCTCCAACCGCTCACGCTCTCCAGAACTTGGAGAGAGGCCAGATATTTTGTCAGCATTATACCGCATACAATGACCCTTTCGAATTCTGGACAACGATCTCCACCGGCATTCCCGATTCAGACCGCGAACCCGAGCGATACCTTGCTGCCTTGCGAGCTTGGGGGTTCGATTGCCGCACCGTCGCTGAGGCGAAGGATGACGAGGTTATCCAAGGGTCCGTCGATGACTATTTCGATGAATGCCAGCACTACGCTCCGCCCTTCGAAGGGATGAGACAGGGAATGCGGATTTCCTGCTTCAGTTCTGAAGCCGACAATCTGCTCATGTGGTCTCATTACGGGGATGGCCTGCGCGGGTTTTGCATCGTCTTCGATGAAGATGTGATCACACTTGGCAACGAGGCCGCGTATGTCCTCGACGTAGCCTATCTGGGTGCGCCTCCGCAGGTAGACAGCTTCATCTACGGGGTGGCGTGGGATCAGGACTGGTACAGCCAAACTGCCATCGCAGAGACGAACACGGCGATCCAATATCAGGGTAGGACCGGGTTGGAGGAAGAGATCGCGATGTATGAGGAGTCCGGGGAGCAGGCCCTCCGGACGATGCGTGAGATATGGCAGCAAGTCTTTGCAACCAAGCCGGCCCAATGGATGTATGAGCGCGAGCGGCGCCTCCTCGTCCAGACCGGCAGGGATGATGCCACTCCGGTCCTGCGAAGCTACGAACGTGCTGCGATTAAGGAGGTCATTCTGGGCGAGCGCATGCCCCAGAATTACAGGGCTGAGCTTCTCGCCGTGCTGCTGAAGAGCTATCCAAACACCCCTGTGAGAACCGCGCGTCGCTCGGCGGGAACCTACACATTGAATATCGAGTGAGGTCCTGTCTGTTGCTCTTTCAACACCGCGTTTTTCTCGTCTTCGGAGCAGCCCGTCGCCCCGTCAAACGCCCCTTTGGACTCAAGATGGGATCGCCCGCTGATAGAGCCGTGACACGGGCTCCTCTGAGGCGGACTTCTTCAGATTGCACGGCTCGCACAGCAGCTGGAGATTGGTAACATCGTTAGCACCGAAGCAGGCGAGCGGTACGATATGGTCGTAGCGTTCGGTCTCAAGGCGGTTGATCAAGGCTGCCAAGCTTCGCTTGCAGGCGCGGCATTCACCCTTGTCGCGGTAAAAGATGGCACGCCGTGCCCACACCGGGATTGCGACCCGCTTTAACGTGCCGCGGCGGGTCTTAAGTTCATCGCCGAAGCCGGCCATCTCGATATAGTCCGCGCAGAGCCGGTTGAATTTTTGCAGGAAAGCCACATCGCCGAACAGGACGTGGAAAACCTCGTCGGTCAGTTCGTCGAGAGCATCATGGAAGCGGCCGGACTCCCTTGCAAAGTCCCAGAAGCTGTCCTCGCCCTCGAGAGCCTCCTCCGGAAATGGCACTGTGAAGATTCGCAGGAACTCGCGAAGAAAACGGTGGCCGGGGTCGATAGTATCGACTTCCTCGGTCACGATATCGACGGAAATCTCGCGGATGAAGTGATGAAGGTTTGTATAGCGATGGAACGAGCGCATCGGCGTCAGCACCCGCATGTCTCCGAGAATATCCTCGATACCGCGAAGATAGGCACCCGGGCTGCTGACGATGTTGAAGACAGCATTCGCCAGATAGTAAACGCTGAAGCCGCGAGCCTCGTAATAGTTTTCCGGCCGCGGTCGTCCTTCGTTCATAGCGCTGCTTCCCTGCGTTTTGCCGCCATTACCCTTGGAATCCGAGAGCACGCGCTTCAGTCAGGATTCTGTCGCCCTGTATGGCCTGCTTGCGGCTCGGCGGCTTGCCATTGCTGGCCTGCCTACCGAGGCTGAAAGAGATGGACCGCTGCCACGGTTGCAGACTCTGCGTATCCTTGGCCCAGGCGGCGATGTCGTACCAAGTCTGCGCCGGAACCTCGGCGATTCGAGTGACCTGCTCGCTTTCGGCTTCGCTGACATGTTCCTCGAGTACGCTGGCCGAGCCACCGGCATGCGCCCGATCGCGCGAAAGCAGGCCCGCTTCGACGGCGGCCGGGATATCGATGATCTTCGCGCGAAAGCCTTCCCAGCACACCTCCTTCTTGCACCATTCGCCGATATCCTGACCGCCGGGCGGCGTCGTTACGTGCGTGTGAGCGTGGACGCTCAACAGCTCGATAAAGGCCGCCAGCGGTTCAGACATATCCTGTGCCGACCAGATCGCATCGAAGTCGACGCGCTTGGCGGTGTGGTAGGAAAGCCAGGCCAGTAAATAGGTGACGATCTGGGCGCGGTAGCCGCCGAACTTCTGGCGCGAAACGATCTTCTCGGTCTGCTTGAAGAGAATGCCCCTCGCGACGCAGCGCTCGAAGTAGCGTTCGTCGGGCTGGAAGGCTCCGCGCTGATCGAGGGCGAACATGAAGTCGAGATAGTTCTTCTGTCCATGGCGGCTGACGATGTGGGGCAGCTGCGACCAGGTTTGTTCGAATTTCGCGAGATCGGTCTTGGTGATGACCTGGCTGCGCGGGTGGATGAGTTCCCATTTGCGCCGCTCGGCATCGGTGCCTGCCTCGGCAAGTGCATCGTGATATTGCCCGCGCGCGCGCTCGTAGAACCACCGCGACTGCCGCTGCATGCCGCTCGCCGGCGGCGCCCAGATCGAGCGCGACAGCTCTTGCATGACCCGGTGGAACGGGTGGTTCGACGAGAAGTCGGCCATATTGACCTTGTTCTGATTGTTCGCCGACTGGGAAATGCGCGGAGCGATCTCCTCGACGTCGCCGTCACTCAGAATTTCGGTGATCTTGACCGGAACCTGAAGGAGGCTCGCATCGACCTTGTCCTTCCTCCAGGCCCGAAAGATCGAGCCGGTCGTCTGGCCGCCGTTCACGATCTGGAAGTCATCAGCGGCCAGAAGATCGGCCGTGCCGTCGCCATGATCAACGATTTTCAATCCTGTTGCTGTGACGGAAAGACCATTGTTGAAAGCGAGGAACATCTGGGGCTCCTCGATGATCGTCTTGCGAATCCCCTGATTCACCTTGCCCTTGAGCTGGAGAAAGCTCCGTACGTTCCGTTCGAGCAGTCTCGGCCCGTGCTGCCGATACATTTCCACCAGCAGATTGCCGGGCAGCACGGCCATCAGACAGCGATATCCGCTTCCGGGCGGGCTCGCGACGAGGCAGCGGACGGCGCCGCCGAGTTTCGGAAAATCGACGTGGATGGGTTCACGATTGGTTCCGCTCGATACCGCTCGGTGAAGTCGGCGCAGATCCCAGAGATGACTCGAGACTTCGATCGGGCCGATCATGTAGCTCCCGATCTGGTCGATGCTCGCGAGGCCGTCCGTGATGACGAAGAGCCGAACATGACTGAGATCGTTGCGGGCCTCCCAGACTGCCCGCGACATGTCGTAGCCTTTGAGGGCGTCTTCCCGCTTCTTGTGCAGACCGCCCAGCGCCTTCTCGAGATAGCTGCCTACGCGACGGAACGCCGCATCGATATCTGCCTTAGGTACTGTGCTCGCGGTGCCGTCGAGCTGCGGAACGACGAGGAACAGGTCCAGCCGATCATTGTCTTCCGACAGGAAATATCCCGAACAGCGAATGCCGCGGCCCTCGACCGGACAGGGGACGCCGTCGTCGATCTCGCCAGCGTCGGCCAGATGCTCGAACATCAGTTCGGCGAAGGCTTCGGCGCGCATCGCGCCGTCCTCCGCCGCATCGGCCCGCGCAATCACGTCCTGAAGGATATTGACGGCGTAGGTTTGAAGATCGTCGATTTCAGCCATCTGCGTCCTCCAGAAGAGCTGCTGCGTCAGCGGCGGAGATTTCGAACGGGCCGAGATCGTCTGCGATGATCGAATAATGGATGTCACCGACGCCGGGCGGCAGATTCGCCTCCGTTAGCCGCGGAAATTCGCCTTCGACGCGGAAGAAGCGTGACGAGGACACGCGCCACCGGTTCGGAAGATAGATCGGCGCATGGACATCGAGGTAGCCGCCGAGCATCAGCCGATCGTCAAACAGCCGTGAGGCGGGCGGATCGCCCGCGAGCAGTTGCCGGAGGCGAGCGACCACGACCGGCAGCGATTCCCCGAGACTGGCGCTCTCGTCCAGCCTGAGATGGGCGAGGACAAGCGAGCTGTGCGGACGCTCGTCGAGCTGCTTCTCGTTTGCGATGATGATGCGCGCGTGTCGCTTGGCTAGGCTGGTCTTCACCTCGACGGCAGCGCCGCCGTGAATGAAATCCTGGTGTGCCGGGTCTGGTCCTACCCACGCCGTCACAGCTGCCAGCGCATCGAGCCGAGGCAGCAGGAGCGTTTCAAGGACCAGAAGTTCTCCGAGCATTCCTCGCTGCTGTTCGCCCGAGAGCCCTTCGGCGGGGACGCGCTCGAAAAGCCCCTGCCAGAGACACAGGCGATCGATGCATCTTCGCAGGGCAGCCGCGACGGTTGTCTCCCCGATGGCGGCATCGATGAGGTCCGCCGAAAGCACGGCGAAGATGTCGAGCAGTCGAATGTCTTCGAGAATTACGCGGAGGACCGTGCGCTCGTTCGGTGTCGCGATTACCTCATGGACGGTGCGGACGCCCCGACAGGTCGGGATGCGATCTCCCGCCGGACGATAGGCACCGTCACCTTCGATGAGCAGGCCCGGACGCCCGCTCGGCCAGAAAAGGCAGGCAAAGACATCGGCTGCAGCTTCGGTGTCGAGGCGCAAGCGCTGGACTCCGGCGGGCTGAGCCGGCTCCTCGCCGAGGCTTCGCCAGGCTTCGGTCATGCGCTCGGGCGTCATTCGAAGAGGCTTTCCAGCCGCTTCACGCTGTTCTCGGCATAATCGACGAGCGGGGCGTCGTCATCGAAGGGGAAGCTCACGGCGAAACCCATCAACGGAATATCATCGGGCAGACCCGCGTCGATTGGATAGATGATGAGCAGGCCTCGGTTCGGACTGCGCTGGCGGCGAATGAAGGGACCGCTTGCGGTCTGAGGTCTATCCCGCTTGGGATCCGGCTTCTTTTCCCAAGCGGACACGGTCTGCTCCATCGCTCTCATCTGTGCGGCGCGATCGAGATCGACCGATTCATCGGCCGGACTGACCAGACGACCGATCGTGATCTTCCCGTCCTGCTTGTCGGGCTCGCGATCGGTCAGCGTCACCATGTATCGCCCCACGTTCCGGGAGATCTTCGATCGACCGTTCCCGGCAAGCACCACGGTCCACTTTGCAAGCCGACCCGCGGTTACCCGGTTGGACACATATTCGGCGAGCGCGCGGGCGTTTGCCTTCCATGAATCCCGGGATGTTTCGACCTGACGAAGCAGCGTGACGACTGCGCTTCCGTCGACATCGTCCCACTGCTGTCGACCCTGACCCTCGCGCGTCGGCAAGCGGTCGAGAAAGTCCGAGAAGGCCTTGAAATTCGTCTGCGCCTGCGCCTGCTCGAAGGACACGGTTTCCGATATCGTTCCTGAAAACCCCGCCCGCACGCGGGAGCCGGCGCGCATCTTGTTTGCCGCGGTGATGAGAAGACCGTCCGGATGGGTCCGGACGCGATGACCGAACTGAAGCGGCGTCTGTCCGGTGTTGAAGGCCAGATCGAACTCCTCGCGCAACTCCGCTGTGGCCGTCGCAATGTGCCTGTACCAGCGGACAAGTGTCGGCGAAGTGTAGAGTCTGCAGAGGTCGGCGTATCTTGGCCGATAGCCGAACCAGCGGCCCATCTGCATCAGCGTGTCGTACATCTTGGACGTGCGGATGAAATAGCTGATCGACAGGCCTTCGAGCGTGAGGCCTCGCGAGAGCTTGTCCCCGCCGATCGCGATCACTGACAGGCCGCCGGGGTGATCGGAATAGTCGAGAGCGTCCTTCGCCGAGCCGTTGACGCGCCGGACTCGAATCCGGGTTGCCGCGTCGAACAGCTGCTTCTTGACTTCCCTCCACTCCACCGGCGGCAGATCGTGATCCGACAGGGCCGCAAGAAGTACATCCGATTTCGCGGCAAACTCCTTCCTCCACAGAGCCTGAAGATCGGCAAGCGCGGACCCGCCGGTGCCGGGAAATTCCAGCTGCCGCACGACATCGACAAGATGATCATCGACGAGGCCGGCAACCTTGTCCTGCACGGCGACGAGCCGCGTGACATGGATCAGCATGGAGTTGTCCACATTGACGTCACCGCGCACGCGACGTGCGGCGCAGACGAGGATGAACGCGAGTATTGCCTCCTTGAGAGATTCCGGGAGGTCGGTGACCGGCAGATCCATCTTGTGACCG
Source organism: bacterium (assembly GCA_030824575.1). Classification (GTDB taxonomy): domain Bacteria; phylum Pseudomonadota; class Alphaproteobacteria; order Sphingomonadales; family Sphingomonadaceae; genus Sphingobium. Next base: position 45,789 of record JAVBXL010000205.1, read on the forward strand.
GGCGGAAAGATTGCCGCCGCGTCACTGATGCGACGGATGATGGGAAGGCCCTTTGCCTCGCCGTCAGCGCCGGGTCGATTGATGCCGAAGACCTTTTCGGGACCAATGTAGTTGGACGGCGCCGGCAGATTGATGATGAAGCTGCGCGGAAAGAGATCGGAGCCTCCGATCTTGTGCTTCGCCTCGTGGTGCATGAACACGTTGGCGAACGGCGTCGCCGTGTAGCCGACATAGGCGCTCTTCTCGAACGAGACGAGCAGCCGACGGATCAGGAGATTGGTCTTGGTCGGATCGGCGTCCTCGTCGATCGTTCCGTCATCGTTGCGGAACTCGTTGGTATTGGCCGATGCGTTGTCAGCCTCGTCATCGATGACAAGCATCGGCACGTCGCGGACGATCTTGCCGCCGGGTGTCATCGGATCATCCACGGCGCGAACCGACTGGACCCACGCGATCAGGTTCTCGAGGATGCTGACGCGCTTCTTCACGACGAGAATGATCGGATCCCGGCCGCCGGGTATCAGGCGGGTACCGTTTGCGGTTGCGGCCTTGAAGTCGCCTCCATCGGCACTGCTGGTGAGGGAGTGGGCAACGAGGAACGGTGCGCTCGGCATCTTGCCGGCACCGATCCGCTGGTTTTCCTGGTCCTCCGCCAGAAGGCTCAACCTGGTGTCGAAGCCGAGAAAACCTTCGTCGAGGCGAAGCTGGGTCTGGCTTCGGAGGCTGTTGTGAACGCCCGCCAGCACGATGACGAGCGGGAAGCCGGCATCGACAGCCTTGCAGATGAGCCCGGTATAGTTCCCCGTCTTGCCGGACTGGACATCGCCGACCACGAGCCCGCGCCGATCCCAGCTTCCGGCCGTGTCCGGGTCGCGAAGCCGATCAAGAATGTCGTCGGTCATCCGGTCGAGCTGAACGAGCGGACCGGTGGCCCAGCCCTTGCCGCGATCCATCCAATGGCGATATCGCTCCCAGAAAGCGAACGGATGCTTTTCTCTGGCGACCTTCACCCAGGCACTGAACTCCTTGTCGTCGATGATCGAGTAGCCGCCGACCAGGGTGGTGTTCTTCGCTTCGAGCTTCCGGAGCAGCCGCGTGCGATCGACATCGCGATATGGCGGCATGGCGATCACCAGGTCGACGGTGCGCTCCAGCGCCTCCTGCGTGATGCGGGTTTCAAGTTCGAGCAGCGAGTTCGCAGTGCCATATGCACTGTTCAGCAGTTGTTCCGGTATTCCGCCCGCCATCACTTTTCCCCCAAGGTATGTCTTATCGTTTGGCTGCTGCCGCGCGGGCAACCTCATCCAGAAAGGCAGTCACGATTTCCGGATGATTGTTGAACGGCTCCATGGAGAGCAACGCCCTGGCCGCCTCCGCCTTGTCGCGCCCGCCTTCGACCATTGCATCGAAGACGGCTTCCATCGCCTTTTTCAGCTCGGAGGCCGCTCCTTCGAAAGGCTGCCCGAAGGCGTCCGGCGTCTCGGCATTGTTGATGACGATCAGCGGCGCCGGAATGGTCTGCTCGATCAGACTGAACAGCGCCTGGAGGGGCGCGCGTTCCTCAGTGCCATCGAGCACCTTGCGCACGAGCGGGTGGTCCCGGTTGATCTTGTAGAACGATTTTCCGTGCTTGATCAGGTGCGTCCACAGGAAGGCTTGCTTGTCGCCGAGCTGCCGCTGAATGACCTTGCCGCGGTGTCGGTAAATGCTTGAAGCTCGGGCGCGGGTGGTCCGGGCAATGCGCTGAAGGTCTCGCCGAAGTGCCGCAGGCGGCCGCGCCCGCGACTTCTTCACGTCGATCTGCCACTGAAGGTCGGCGGAGTTCGCAAGGTCGATGCGGATGCGTGCGAGCTTGAAATGCTCCTCCTTCTGCATTCCCAGGCCAAGCCAGTCGCCGGCCACCAGCAGGCGACGATTGCGATAGATGTAGAACCCCTGATGCGCGTTCCAGCCCTTGGGTCCGGCTGCCGCCTGATGCTGATCCGCCGTGATCCTGCTGTGATGCGGCAGGATGAACGGCTTGACCTCGACCTTCTCACCGTCGGCGACGAGCAGCTCGGCCGACTGGGGATCAGTGAAGTCGACGTCCTCCAGAAACGGATCCCACGGCTCGATTTCGCGGCCGTTCATGTGGATCTTGATCGAGCCCCGGCCCTTGAGGAATCGATGGAACACCATCGACAGGTGGTGCTTCACGGCATCGGCGCGCTCGCGAAAGTGCTTCTGGGCAACCTCGTCGTCACTTCCTGCACTGCCGACGAGGCTGTCGAGGCGGTCCCAGAACAGGATCGTGCCGCTTTTCTGCGGAGCGAGCAGCGCCTGGTCTGCCGCGCTGAGAAGATCCATCTTCTTGAGGAGGCGCCACTCGCCCGTTCCAGTGTTCGCGATGTAGTCGAGATCCCAGCGGCGCAGCGCCGGTTCCGACGCCTTGGTCTTGCTGAGTACGGTGAGGCAACGACACTGCGAGATTGATGCCGTCTTCATGCCCAGGCCGAACCTGCCAAGATCGTTCGCCGCCCGGTCCGCGAGGGGGCTGAGGCTTCCCGGCTTCATTGCCTGGCGAAGCGCGTCCCCCGTCATCCCCTTGCCGTCGTCGCGGATCAGGACCCGGGAACCCTGACCATCCCACTGCATGTCGATCCAGATATTTTTCGCTTCGGCCGAAATGCTGTTGTCGATGATATCGGCAAGAGCCGTTGGCAGATCGTAGCCGAACGCCCGCAGGGATTCGAAGAGTTCGGCCGCCCCCGGACTGGCGAGATCATAATCAATCGACATGATCGAGCGCCTCGGTCTCGGTCACGGCCTCGTTGTCTAAATCCCGCGCATTCAGTATTGTCCATAGCGCGTCGCCAATCCAACGCGCCAGCAGCGGTGGAACCGCGTTCCCTACCTGCACATATTGCTGAGTGCGGTTCCCCTTGAAGAGATAATTGTCCGGGAAAGTCTGCAAACGGGCAGCTTCGCGCACCGACAGGCTGCGGCATTGAATCGGGTCGGGATGAATGAAGTAGTGGCCGTCCTTCGAGATGTGGCTGGTCACGGTAGTCGATGGTCCGCCGGACAGCTGAACGCGGAACCGGTCGGCAAACTTGCCCGTGGTCCAGTTTGCGTGCTCGGGCGCCAGCTCGTCGGGATAGTCGGACGCCTTGGGCGAGCGGCCGACGACTTCCGCGAAGACAGCTGCGAAGAAGTAGCGGGCAAGGTCGCTCGCCATGTGGCCCCGCGTCGTATGGTTCGGGAGGGTCTCGAGTTTCGAATCGACCAGCCAGTCCCTGAGGTCAGCCGGGCAGTCGTCTGCGATGCCTACACCATGTGCTTCACGCGCTGGGACGTCGTTGAGCCCCTTGAAAGCCTGGAGGCATGCGGCGGCGCGCGCCGAGAATTTCTCCTGTTCCTTGTTCGGGAGCCCGGTCTCTATCTCTGCTACAAACGTCATCGCAATTTCGACGGTTTGTTTCCATTCATCCTTTCCGTCTGGGCCGCGGCTGAGGCCGCTGCGCAGCTTCGGCATGCCGGAGAGGACATGGCCAACAGTGGCCTGCAAATTATGCTTCACCATCAGGTCTGCCAGCGAGGACTGCGGCAACCCCTCGGCGAGGTCAGCCCGGAGGCCGACGACAATGACGCGGTGTCGAGCCTGCGGAACGCCAAAGTCCTCGGCACGGACGATGAAATCCGATGCGCGCGGTTCGAAAGGCGTCAGATCCAACTGTCGACGCGATCTGGGATCAAGCGCGATCAGGCGATAACCGGTCGCACCGGGTCGCTCACCACGGAGATCGCGCAGCACCTGATCGAAAATCCGGTTCTCGCCATCGATCGACGACGAGAGCATGCCTTTGACGTTCTCCATGACGAATGCCGCAGGCTGGAGACGATCGAGGATTCGAATATATTCCGTGTAGAGGAAATGTTTTGGGTCGTCCTCGGCCTTGTAGTCCTTGACCCCCAGGTTACGGGCGCGGCCGACGAGCGAATAGGCCTGACAGGGCGGACCGCCGATCAGGACAGTATGGCCGTCGCTGTCGGCTCGGATCGTATCAAGGCGATCATTCAGGCGCTTTTCGGGGTCTTCCTCGCCCAGTTCGAACTGCCAGGCCTCTTCCACCGCCGCTGCCCAATGCTCGGGGTAAATGGCATTCCAGTCCGGCTCGTCGCCGCCCTCGTTGATGAAGGTGTAGTATTCGTCGGGCAAGGCATCGCCGAACTGGCGCAGGAAGCTGCGTAGCCTTAGCGTCGCATGCGCCGTCTTTTCCTTCTCGATCGAGAGGGCGATGTGGAAGGCTCGCTTGCCGTCGCCCGCAGGGACGCTAGAAAATCCTTCGGCCAGCCCCCCCGGACCTGCAAATATGTCGACAACGGAGTATGTTGGCAAGAATCGTACACTTTCGAACCTACAGGAAAATGTCGATGAATATCAGGTTCAGGCGAAAATGACAGACTTCGATCCGTGGTCGACATAGTCGATCCGAGTACGCGCTCGCGGATGATGGCGGGCATCGGGGGCCGGAACACGAAGCCCGAAATTCTGCTGCGGCGACGGCTTCACGCGGCTGGCCTGCGCTTCAGACTGCACGCGGCCGGCCTGCCGGGGAAACCGGACATCGTTCTGCCGTCCCGGAGGATCGCAATCTTCGTTCACGGTTGTTTCTGGCACCGCCATGCCGACTGCCACTGGTGCAGCACGCCGGCAACAAGGCCGGACTTCTGGAACGCGAAGTTTGAAGGAAATCTGATCCGCGACGAGAAGGTTCAGACGCTCCTTTGCGAGGCAGGATGGCGGGTCGGTATCATATGGGAGTGCGGGCTTCGCGCGCCTTACGCGGACGCGACAGTCGAGCAGGTGCTGGCCTGGATTCGAAGCAGGTCGGGCGATTTTGAAAGCGCGCTTGTTCGAGAACGGGAAGTGAAATTTTCGCGCGAGAGATTTGTTACCAAACCTGGAGGTATGTGAATTTTACCCCCAGGATAGATAACAAGCTTGTTTGTTACCAAACCTGGATGCAAATCGCATTTACCTCCAGGATACGTAACACCATGACCGATTCGAATTCCCAGCGCGAGAAACTGAGACAACTCATGAATACCTCGCCGATCGCGCGACACTATGAGCTTCGTCACGCCGGAATTGCTGCCTCCACCATCACCCGCGCAACCCACGACGGCGAACTGATCAGAATTTCGCGCGGCCTGTATCAGCGCGCGGACGGGGAGGTTGATACCGAACAGTCGCTGGCCGAGGCGGCAAAGCTGGTCCCGCGCGGCGTGATCGCCATGACATCGGCACTCGCCTTTCACGGGCTGACCGACCAGATGCCCCGCGCGGTGTGGGTCGCTATCCGAGCAGCCGACTGGGTCCCCGTACCAACCTATCCCCCACTCCGCATCATCAAGCTCGACGACCGGTACATGCAGCAGGGCGTCGAGCAGCACACCATCTCAGGTGTCACCGTTCCGATCTTCTCCGTCGCAAAAACGCTTGCCGACGTGTTCCGCAACAAGCTGGTCGACCGCTCGGTTGCCATCGAAGCGCTCCGAGCCGCCCTCCAGCAACACAAGACGACGCCGGCTGCAATCGCACAGGCCGCGATCGACGGCGGTGCGTGGAAGAAGATGCGTCCCTATCTCGAGGCGCTGACCGCCGATGGCTGAGAGTAGATCGGCAAGTCCTGCCTCGATCAGGCAGAGGCTCCTCAACATCGCACGGCAGTCGGAGCGGCCATATGATGTAGTGCTCGTGCGCTACGCGCTTGAACGCCTGCTCTACCGTCTGTCGATTTCCGAGGAACGGGATCGCTTTATCCTGAAGGGGGGCATGCTCGTCACCCTCTGGATCGAAGGCGGACATCGCGAAACCCGTGACGCCGACTTTCTGGGTTATGGGGACGCGGACAGCGAGCGCGTACGCGCCGTGTTCGAAGCGATCATGTCGATCGATGTCGATGACGGCCTGACCTTCGGCACCGCAGAAATCCGGGTCGGCCCGATCCGGGACGACAGCGAATACAGCGGCATTCGGCTTCGCACGACCGCGTATCTCGAACGCACCCGGATCCCGGTCACGATCGACATCGGCTTCGGCGATGCTCTGTCATCTGAAGCGGAGCACCTCGACTACCCCACGCTGCTCGACATGGCGGCGCCAAGAATCAGAACCTATTCTCCTGCCGCCGTCCTTGCCGAGAAATTTCAGGCGATCGTCGCGCTTAGCATCATCAATGGCCGCATGAAGGATTATTTTGATCTCTGGGCCGTTCCGCAGACGCGTCTGATTGACGATGAAGAACTGGATGCTGCAGTGAAGGCCACCTTCCTGCGCCGTCGGACACCGGTTCCTGACAAACGGCCACCGGGTCTGTCTGAGTCGTTTACCGTCGATCCTGCCAAGGAAGCGCAGTGGCAGGCCTATGCGCGGTCGGTTCAGCGGGTTGGCTTGTCCCTCCAAGCAGTCACCGACGAGATATGGAAGGTCTTCGGCCCGACCTGTGCCCGCATCGTAGCGGGATCGAGAAAAGACTCGCGGAGCGACACTCCCTAGAAGCGGATCGTGCCCGGGCGCATCACATGGGTACCGATATGGACGAGGATGCCCGCCAGCAGCTGCTCGCGCAGCCGGATCGTCGGTTCCGGAAAGGTTGCGAGCTCATTCGGCACGACGGTCGCGCCGAAGCGGGCATGGATCAGAAGGGTCGCAGGTTCGGCTAATCCCGCCAAGGCAAACTTCTCCTCGCAGATATGAACCGCCGGACTGCGCTTCTTGTCCGTGGACAGCGCTCCTGTCGGAACGAGCAGGCCGAGCATCAGTGGGATCGGCCCGGACTGCGACTGCGCCTGATCGCAGTTTGCGCCCCCGCGGATCACGACGATCTGGCCTTCGGTGCGCCGCGACTGCTTCAGCTTGAACTCGTGCTCACGCAGATCACCGGCTGTCATGCCGAACTTCGCCAGCATGGCATCGTCAGCGAGCTTCGCATTGTCGAGCGGAATGACGGCACCCCAGTCCAGACGCGCGACGGCCTCGGCGGGCGGGATGGCCAGATGCAGCATGGTGTTCATCCGGGCCTTCTGGGGTGGCGTCAGCGCAGCTGCCGGCTGGAAGGTAACCGCCCGATCCCACAGCGCTTCGTCTTCAGGCACAGACGGTCGGTTAAGAATGCGATCGCTCAGAAGAGGCGCGAGAGCGGACGTAACGGCTCCCTTGCGATCATTCGGTGCATTGTCCTTGCCGAGTGCTGCCACGGCCAACAGGCTCAGAACATTGTCCAGCGCCGCGGGATAGGTGCAGATACTGCGCTGATCATCGGGAACCAGTCCACCGATAATCGCCAGCGTTTCATTGGCGGCGGCGAGTACGTCACGTTCCCAGGCGAGTAGCGCCTGAAGCTGGGGCATCGCGACGATCTGTTCGCGGATCGCCTGCCGGAGCGCATCGGCATTCCAGACACCGGCATTCCGGAACCGCGTCTTGTCGAGGGCAAGAACCGCGATAGGCCGCTTCGCGGCAGGCAGAAGTTCTTCCAAGCGCGCAGTCAATGCCGCCCGTTCATGCTCATGCGACGTCCAAAGAACCAGCAGGTAGGGGCCATGCTGATCGGGCACACATCGATCGATGAGGCTTGCCAGTGTGTTGTAATGCTGGACGCCAGCCGGCTGCGCTTTGACAAGATGCAGGTCGCTGAACAGGATTCTGAGCCCGGCGAACAGCGCGGGTTCGGGGAGCCCGAGCGGATCGAAACGCACGCCGACACAGGGTGCCCCCAAGACGTGTAGCGCATCGACCAGCGTCGCCAGCTCAGCGGGCTCGTCATCGAGGACGATGTATCGGGCGGGCGTGAACATCAGTGGTTCCCGAACACGAGCGCGGCGACTGCGCCGTCATAGCCGTCCGGAACTTCCGCCTGATCCATGGTTGGAAACACGAGATGGCCCTCGTTCAGATCCATGACAAGATTGGCGAAATAGAGTCCCAGGCCGCTGCCACCCGGCCGGCGTGTAAAGAATGGACTGATCATGGTAGCCGGGTCGTCGAGAAAACCTGAGCCATTGTCAGCAACGACGATCGCGGGACCGCCTTCATAATCCGGAACGACGTTGACGAAGATTCGCCGCTCGGCCGGATCCGCGTGCCTGACCTTCACCCAGTGGACAGCATTGTCGATCAGGTTGGTAAGTGCGCCCAGTACGAGGCTTGATGCGAAGGTCGCCGTTGCATCAGGGCCGTCCTCCTCGAGCGCAGGACATTCTAGCTTGATGCCGTGCAGCCTGAATCGAAGCAGACTCAGATCGCGCGCCGTTCGCACGATGTCGCGCAGCGAGCCGGGCTTGCTCGTTGTGGTCTTCAGCAGCTGCGACGATGTTTCGAGAACACCCTGGAGCTGGCCCGCCTGGTCGCGGATCGACTCGATCGTCATGGCGGGGTCGTTGATCGAGCCGGTGAGAACGCGGACGCCGCGTTCAACTTCGTGGAAGATCACGGCGAGCCCCGCATGCGAGACGCCCGATCGCGCGAAGTTCTCTCGCAACATGTTGTAGTCGTCTTCGATCTTGCGGATCGTGGGTTCGAGCACGTCGCCGATCCGGTGCTCGCTGGCCAGCCGTCGAAGTTCGGCCAGCGGCCCGTCTACGCCCTGCGGCACGTGCGGCGGCCCGCCCGTCAGTTCGCGGATGCGCTCCTTGTCGATGTTGCGCTCGACCTGCAGTACCCAGAGCGCACCTAGAACCAAGCGCTGGAGCCGGTCATAGGCCTCGTTCTCGACGAACCCCTCGCGGTTAGTTTTCTCGTGGAGGGCCTGGCTCTCCGCGAGGCCAAGATCGACAACGCCGATCGTGATGTTGCGACTGAGTCGCTTGGTCGGTTCGTTGACGCGTCTGAGGTCGAGGCCCAGCCAGTCGTCGCTCGGCTCACCGTAGTTGTAAACGCGCATGCTGTCGCGGTAGACCCGGACACCGCCGTTCTGGTTGAGATAGCGCTCGAGAAAGCGGGTATCGCCATAGAGCGGCAAGATCTTCCGATCGCGATCGAAGATATGGAAACGGCCCGAGATCCGGCCGATGCCGTCGATTGTCGAACTGTCAGCGGTAATGCGATGCTGACGCTTGGGCCGGGGCTGATCGATCGGATCGAGGTCGTCGGGCTCCCGCGCGGGCGGGATCTGGAAGTGCATATCGTTACGTTCGACGACACGCTTCTCCAGCTTCAGCCCCGGCACACCAACAAACTCATAGCGATAGTGAAGACGCTCTCCGTCGAAGTCGAACTCAAACCGGTAGGGCGCCATCTCGAGCAACTGATGGACGCCCGGCAGTGTCCCGACCCATTCGGGATGCTCGGGCACGTCGAGCCTGACTTCGAAGTCGCCCACCCGATCCCCGAACGGAGAGGCGATCGAGGTCACCTGACGGTAGAGGTCGCGTATCTCGCCCCGCGTCCATCCGTCCGACCTGAGGCGTCCCACCTTGATCAGCGTGCCGGTCGTGTCCTTGAAGACTTCAGGCGTGCGCTGTGAGACCGTAATCTCGGCGTCGGTGAGATAGGTTTCCTTGAGCAGCTCCTCCCAGTCGAACCTAGCATGGCATTCGGACTCGCCTTCGGCTCGGGTTACAAGCTCGATCGTGTCGCCCAACTTGTGCACCGCAAAACGTCCAACTCCCTTTTCACCCAAAGGCAGCCGACCATATTTTGGAGACCGAACATTGCCTTCGCGCTCTCGTTCGCGATGGTCATGGCCGGGCACCAGCCAGACATGCTCGATCGTGTCCAGTGACATCCCTTGGCCATTGTCACGGATGACGATGCTCGCTTCGGGCGTTCCGAGATCCTCGAAGGTAATCGTGACTTCGTCGGCGTCGGCGTCATAGGCATTCTTGACGAGTTCGAAGAGCGCAAGCCGTGGCGAACCGATCAACTGGTCGCCCAGAAGCTGAAGCAGGCGCGCCCTTGGTCTGAATGGGCGTTTGAGAACGCGATCATCGCTCATTTACAAAGAACACCCCCGCCCGATCTGGATGCGAGTCTCGGTCAGAAACTTGCTGCCAATTCCGTGGCTAGCCGAAATGTGATGGGCTAGGAAGCGTGGTCACCCAAATCCGTCCGCCGCTCAACTTAACGTCGGTCCCGATCGACCACGACCGATCTGCCAGCTGATGCCGTCGGTTCGCATGACGCCCGCAGCCGTCCTGCCAATATTGCGTTCAAGTACGTCGCGCCATGGCACCAGCGTAAAATCCCGCGACCGCTCGACAACCGCGTAGCTGCCGCTTTCGAGATCAACACGACGCGCAATCACGCCCTCGATGCGCTCGCCCATTCGGGGCGGCTCGAACGGCTTGCCGAGCCGGTCTGCGAGCCCCTTCGCGGTGTCGTGAAGTTCGCGGTGGCGCAGCGCGCCCACCGCGCCATCGCGCAGCCGAAATTTCCCGCGCTCTTCGCTGGCGAGTCGTTGCTCGATCAGCCATTGCCGCCGAGCTGCGAGCGCTGTCCTGACCTCGCGGCCAAAACCGATGTCGCGCGGGGCATGCGCGGCGCCCTCGATTTCGCGATCGAGCCAAGTCGGGGCATCCCTCGACGGAAGTTCGGCAAGAGGCGTCCGGGACAGCACCGAAAGCGTCACCGGTCGATCACGCTGCTGGCGTTGGGCAAAGGCTTCCGCCTGCGCTAGGTGATCGTCGGAAATCTCCCAACTTCCGTCCGCCAGCCGCTCGGGCCCGGCTCCGGCGCGCCGCATCGCCTCCAGCCGGCGCACGTGGCTCGTCGCGAACGCCTCGCTGGCGCTGGGATCGTGCGCCAAGTGCAGGTCGACCGAATAGCGGCCGCCATTGGCGCGGGCGATGGCAGCGACCGTCCGATCCGCCTGTGTCGCCGACAGTTTGGTCGGCTCGATCCTGATCGTCGCGCCTTCGGGCGCGCTGGGCGTTCCGTCGCCACGTCCGACATCAACGTAATGGACGCGGCCATCGGTGCCATCGATCATCAGGTAATGGCGGTCGCGATGCTCGTCGGAAAATCCACGATGGATCATGCGGCCGACGATCGGTTCGGAGAGCGTCGTCGTGACCACCTGCTCGACCCCGGCGCGGTCCAGCCGGCGTGCGGTCAACTCGCGCTGCATGAGGCGGACGATGTCGCCGCGCTCACCCATCCGGCGCAGCGTGTCCTCCAGCCCCTCCGCAAGCCGATAGCGACCGCCGCCGATGTCCTCGGCCAGATCCATGGCCTTGAGTTTGCGCAAGCGCCCCGCCGCGACCGATTGCTGGAGTGGGTCGTTGTCCGCAGCTGACACTTCGCGCTCGCCGTCCATGCGGCGCAGCAATCGCCGGTCGATTGCAGTGAGGCGCTCCTGGTCGACATCGTGGCGCAGACGCGCCTCGATTTCCTGGTCCGTGCGAGGGCCCAAGTCGAGCGTCACCAGTTCCGATGCGCGCTCGCGCAGCCCGTGTGCGATATACTCACGAGCGATGATGAGATTGTCGCCGCGATCATCGACGCCGCGCAGGACTATATGGGTGTGCGGACGCTCGGTGTTGAAGTGATCTACCGCCACCCAGTCGAGCTTCGTGCCTAGGTCCTGCTCGACCTGTGTCATCAGCCGTCGGACATAAGGCTTGAGGTCGGGATATTCGGCACCGTCCTCGGCCGAGACGATGAAGCGGAACTGGTGGCGGTCGCCGGCCGTGCGCTTGAGGAAATCATCTCCATCCGCGCGGTCGGTTTCCGGGCCGTAGAGTTCGCCCGGTAGCCCCTCGCGCGTCACCCCGTCGCGCTGGATGTAGCGCATGTGCGCACGGGCAACCTGACCCGCCTTGCCTTGGAGACGGATCAGGCTCGCCTTGACCACCGCGCGGCGACCGCGGAATCCAGCAAGCCGGTCGCGGCTCGACAGGAGCCGGCCCATGCTCGCGCCGCGCCCGATCCGGCTGCCATCGAACCGGCGCGAGCGGACGCCGGTCCTGGTGCCGGCAAGCCGGGCGGCAGCAAGGATGCGCCCGCCATATTTGACGACCTTCTTGCCGTCCTTGCCGCGCTTGCTGCCGAGCCTGGGCTTGAAGTCGTCTTCAGACATCGGGGAAACCCAGAGTCTCGCGATTTTTGGCCAAAAATGGCAGATTTCCGCCAATCCTGGCGCCGCTGTCTCGCGGCGCGAAGCGCCAGTCTCCACAAAAAAGGATGTGCAGACAAAGACTTATGCAGGGTCGCGAGACACTGCCTTTATCTTGTTTCCCCTCTCTTCCTTCCTTCCCACCATCAAGGCTCAAAAAAGGGGGAGAGACGAGCGCCTTCCGACGCCGCCTCTCCCCGCGAAATCCATCTACGTCAGTGCGCATGGAGCATTGCATCCCGCGCCCTGACCAGCGATCTGAACTGCCGGCATCCCATCATCCCGTGAGCCTGGCCATCGCCATCCACGAGCATGGTGGCGCAGAACCACTTGCCATCGAGCCGCCCGCAAATCGCGATCCGATCGAGTTCGAAATCCTCGTCGTCAGCGCTTTCGTAGGTGCCGATCCAGCGTTCCTCGACCCTCGCATCCCAGCGAAAATCTGCTTCCTCAGCCTCCAGAAACCGGTGTGCCAGTGCCTCTCCGGCGCCGCGTCCGAACTCCAGTTCCAAGCCTGAGATCAGCGCCGCCATCACGCAGTCCACCACATTGGCCGACGCCGTTTCGATGCTCTGATACATGCTCATTGTGACCTCCAACGCTTTGTTCTCACCATCGAGAACGGCGTTTGAGGGACGGGTGGCGGAGCGGCTGTCAGGGCCGCGGAGTGCAGCAGAGCGCCGCGAAGCGGACGTGGGGGGAACCGATTTTCGAAGAAAATTGGGGGGCACCCGCGGGCCTTGATAGCCGCTCCGCCGCCCGTCATGCTGGGTCTATCGAGACGAGCTTCCTCCCTCTCGATCACGCGCGACATCTCGCTCAATCCCGCTGCGACAGGGCGACGAACAGGGAGGGAACCGGCGTCGTGGCCGGCCGATCCGCATCACCTGTGGGTACATTCCGACGCACGACGAAGATCGACTGAGGCGAGGCTGGCCCGGCCACGACCATCGCCGGCACAGATGCCGATGGCGCGACGCTGGCGAGATAGCCGATCGTCTCCGACGGCAGCGCACGACGCCCAGCAAGATGCTCGGCATAGCGGCCGGGGCCGGCATTATAAGCCGCGAACAGGCCCGGATAGCCGAAGCGGTCGTACATCAGCCGGAGGTAGAACGTGCCCGCCAGGATGTTGTCACGCGGGTCGTCGGGATCACTGCCAAGCCCGAGCCTAGCGCGCATCTCCTCCCATGTGCGAGGCATCAACTGCATCAGTCCGATCGCGCCAGCCGACGAACGGATCGGGCGGCCACCCAGATGCGTCCGGCCCCGGCTCTCGGCGCGCATGACGCGTTCGATCCACGCGACCGGCACGCCGAAGCGGCTCGACGCTTCGACAATGTACGACCGCCAGCTATCGACGGATTGGGCGTGCGCCGGGCTGGCGATGGCCAGCGAAGCGATGGTGAGCCATGATTTCAGCGCGCCCATAGCAGCCGCGCCTTTCCGATGACGTCGGTGCCCTCGGTCACGCCGAAATAGCGCCCGTCGAACGATGCCGCTGCGTCCATCAGAAGGAAGAGCTGGCGCCCGCGCAGCCGCACGCAGCCCGACCACATCGGCATCGCACGGCCTGCGCCATCGGTGACGCGGCGCTCGGCGATCCAGCGTCCGTTGACGAAGATTTCCTGCCCCAACGCGCAGACCTCATCGCCCGCCGCAGCTGCGACGCGCTTCACCAACGGCACGTTCATCGGCAGGTAGCGGCGCGTCGCGGCGAGGCGGCGGAAGGTTTCGGGAACGCGTGCGATCACCATGTCGCCGGGTTCGGCGAGACCTTTCGGCGCGACCCAATAGAGACCGATCGGCGCGCTTGCCGAGGCATTCCACACGAGGCGCGGAGTCGGCGGGAAGGCTGCAGAGGTGAGCAGGACCGCCACGCCCGTCGCGATGATCGCAATGCGCCGTCCGAGCTTTTTTCGGCGCAGTTTCGCCGCGCGAAGTGCATCGCCCCAGGCGAGCAGCGGCGCGTCCGCGCCGCGTGCGTTGCGCCCGGTCACGAGCGCGAATCCCGCGCGCCGCTGTCGCGGCTCCAGGCGTCGAGGTCGTCGATATGGTACTGGACCATGCGGGTGTGGCGGCGAAATGCCGGCCCCTTGCCATCGCGCCGCAGCCGCTTGAGCGACTTGGGCGAGATCTTGAGATAGGCTGCGGCCTGGTCCGTGGTGAGGAAGGGCGAGCCGCGTTTCGCGCGGCCCGCACGGTCGATGTCGCTGTCGTCGTGCATTGTGCTCTGGGTCCGAATCTGGCGGCGGCGAAAGTGCCGGCGCGTCCCCGAACCTCGCCAACCCGACCCGGCGGCGGGAGTGTCGAACCGATTGCCGGTTTCGACACCCCGGCACGCGGGTTCAGCGGGACCAGATGAGCTTCCAGTCGGTGCCGTCGCCTTGCACGAGTTGCGCGTAGATCGGCGAAGGCAGCGAAGGGTCGTCGAGTTTCAGCGACAGGTACTCGGTGCCGGTCTCGCGCGCGGCCTTGGTCCAACCCGCGCCGATCTCAACGGCGCCGGCGAAGACGCGGTGGTCGGGTGCCTTGTCGTTGTCGCGATCGACCGGGCGGATGGTCGCCTTGACGTTGAGAGTGAGAGTGCGGATCGAGCCCGAAAAGACCTTGGATTCGTCGCGGGTGAAGGTTCCGATCTGTGCCATGATGCAATGTCCTTTGCTTCTCGAAGCCGCCCCATGCGGCCTCGACGGGCGGACATCGGCGGCAGCAGGTCCGGCGCTGCACCCGCAGGGCCGAAACGCAGCGGAGGACGCGGTTAGCGGGCTTTCTTGTCCCGCGAGGAGGACGCGCACGCGTCCGGGGAAGAAAGTTCGCTTGCCGCGTTGCGGCGGCGGACGGCCTGCCGCAGGCCGCCTTGTCAGACGAGGCCAGTGGGGCGGTCGGGACGCGCGGCACGTGAGCCAGACACGGTTCGTGTTACCCACAATCGCTATCCGGCTGTCTTGCAGGGGCGTCGGCTCCGCGATTTCCTCGCCGGAGCCGGCATCCATTCGGGGGACATGCATGACCAGCAAAGACATCGCCGACAGGCTCGCCACGACGCGTGGGATCAGCAAGGCGGAGGCCCGCGAGATCGTCGCGGCGGTGCTCGACGCGATCTCGACGGGCGTTGCAAAAGGCGAAGTTTCGCTGGCCGGGTTCGGGAAATTCACGACCTCGCGGCGTGCCGCGCGTCCCGGCCGCAATCCCCGGAGCGGTGAAACGATCATCATCGGACCGTCCTGCCGCGTCTCGTTCCGCGCGGCCAAGGGACTCAAGGACCGGGTGTCCGGTAATTAGATGCGCCGCGCGCCGAGCCAGCCAGGCGAGGCGCGCGGCGCGAAATATTTGAGACCTCGGGTCGCGCCGAGGGAGACGCGGGCGGTCCTTGACCCGCCGCCCGCGTCTCTTTTTTCCGATCAGGCGGCGAGCCTTTCCTGCTCGCCTTCCGGCTCTTGCCTGGCCGCTCGAATGGCGGCGGCGACGCTCGCGACACCCCCGCGCGCGGTATACGCTGCGGGCGGGAAGCGCATCCAGCGCGGCACCCAGCGTTCCACTTTCGCCCGGCCATTTGCGCCTTCGATATGATCGCGGGCGATCTTCTTGAGCGTCTTCGCCTTCTCGCTTTCGTTCGCCTTGGCGACCACCTCGCCCGCGATCTCGCCGAGCAAGGCGAGTGACACTTCACGATCGCGGACCAGATCGAACAGGCATTCGTCGGCCTGCCACCAGTCGGCCATATCGATGCCGAGATGGCCGCCGACCGCATTGACGGCGGCGCTTCCGACCGCCAACGTCTCGCCCATCGCGACAGCGACGATGTCAAGCACGACGCCATCGGGAAGCTCCAGCAGTCGATGGAACAGCTGGCAAAGACCGTGGTCGTCGCCATTGCCGCCAGTGACGGTCGGCTCTTCGGGCGACAGGTCCAGCACCGCCAGCACGGCGCGACGATGCTCGTCGAAGCGCGCCTCGCCGAGGCTGGTTTCGACGCTCTCGCGCACCTCGTCGTTGCGGGTCGATTGCGGATCGGGCCGCACGGTCCACAGCGGCGAGCCGATGATCGCATGGGCGACCATCAAGCGCAGCGCGACACCTGAATGCGCTGCAATCGCGGCGCGCACGGCGGCATGGCGGTGCAGATCGACATAGGTCTGCATGGCGCTGGTGATCTCGGGCCGCGCGGGCTTGGCGCCGCTGTCGATGGGTTCGCCGCGCGCAGCGCGGCGCGCCTCCGCGCGGGTCAGATAGCCCTCATGGAAGGCCACCTCACCATTGGCGCGCACATCGACATAGACGCGCCCGCCCTTGCGCTTGGCAGCCTTCTCATGCTCCCAGCTATCGAACCGCTCGGACGGCGGCACGATCACAACATCGCTCCACCCGGCCTCAAGATAGACCTCGCGGCGCGCGTCGATCGCCGCGTTCTGCGCCGCCCAGAAGGCGTCGGCGTCCGCGAAATAGCGGTCGTCCCCGAAGAGGTCGGCGACCAGCGCGCCCGTGTATTGCTCGATATCGAACAGCGCATGGGCGGCGCTAATCGACTGCCTGCCGAGCAGCCATGCCTTCAACTGATGACCGGTCGGGACATAGGCGTTGGGGTCGTCCAGTAGTGCCAGCCACGCGCGCTGTTGCGCCTTGCTTGCCATGGTCAGGTGACGGACGGTGGCGCGGTCGATCTCCTCGCGGCGGTAAAGTTCACGGACACGCGGCATGAGATTGCCGAGCGCCAGCACGCGGCGGACGGTGAGGTCGGGTAGCCCGAAGGTATGCGAAATGTCCGCTATCTCACGGCCTTCCTTGGCCAGCCGGGTGAAGGTTTCCCACTGCGTCACTTCGTCGGCGTCGAGGCGGGCGAGGTTCTCGATCATCGACGCCTCGATGGCGTCGGCATCGTCGCCCGCCGCGAGGATGCGGCACGGCAGCGGCTCGGCCTCGCCGGTCTCTGCGGCGACCAGCGCGGCGGCATGGAAGCGCCGCGCGCCCGCGACGATCTCGTAATCGCCTTCGGTGTCGGTCGGGCGCACCAGCAATGTCTGGATGACCCCGCGCTTGCGGACGGTGGGTAGGATGTCGCTGACATCGGGTGCCTTGCGGCTGTGGCGCATGTTGGTTTTACTGACCGACAGGCGATCCTGCGCGATGAACATCAAGGTCATTGGTCTGCTCCTTCATTGGAGCCGGACGTGCACGCAACCTTTGCGGGTCCGGCGAAATGGGCGGCGCGGACAAGCGCCGCCCGGTGATCATCCGTTGCCGGATGCGTCGGGCGGCGGCCCGATTTCGTCACCGCGCGCGAGGCGGCGCAGCAGGGTTTCGGCCCAGAGGATAGACCCGGCGCGACGGCTCCATGCCGTCCAGACCGAAAGGCGATGGCGTCCCTCGAAGGCGAGGTCGCGCTCGATGCCGAGGCCGAACGGCAAGCGGACGCCCGCGATCTCGGACAGGCTGAACGAGCCAAGCTCGGGACAGCCAAAGCCGAGGTCGGCGAGGCCGAACAAGGTGTCGTCGTCCTCGTCCAGTTCCGTCGCAAGCCATGTCGCGGCACCCAGCGGATTGAACAGCTTGAGCACCGGCACGGGATCGAAGGCCGCGTCCCTGGCGTCGGCGGCACGGCGGTTGATGGCGTTGACGCGCAGCGCGGAACGCAGGTCAGGAGGCAGGAGGATCATGCCGCGATCCTCCCCTCGACCTGTGCGTCCATCGCCTCGCGGTGGCGCGCCAGCAGCCAGTCGGCGGCCTTGCTGGCCTGACTGGCGTCGCGGAAGATCGCGCGATTGTCCTCGCGCAGCACCTCCAGCCACGATGCGATATAGTCGGCATGGCGCACGGTCGGGACGATGCCGAGCGCGGCGCAAAGGAAGGCCGAACCCAGTTCGGCGACCAGTTCCTCGCGGGCATAGCCCTTGGTCCCGAACCCGTTGGTCAGGTCGCGCGCCAGCCGCTTGGCGTGGCCGGTCGCGTGAGTCAGTTCGTGCAGGCAGGTCCGGTAGTAGTTGATCTGCTCGAAGAAGGCTGGCTGCGGCGGCACCGACACGAAATCGGCGGACGGCACATAGAAAGCCTTGCTCCCCCCGATCCGGAAATCGACGCCGGATGCGGCGATCACCTCCTCGGCGACCGGCACGATCTCACGCTCGGGCAGCGGCGCGGGGTCGAGCGCGAGGCCGGGGCGCAGGCCTTCGCATTGCGCGATGTTGAAGACGGTGAAGCGCTTGAGGAACGGCACGGCCTTGGCCTCGCCGCCCTCGCGCGCGGCGCGGGCCTTCTCTGCCTCGGGGGTGAAGCGGTCGGCATAGACCACGGTCTGGCCGCGCTCGCCCTTGATGACGCAACCACCCGCCTCGCGCGCCTGCCGGAAGGTCAGCCAGCTTTGCGAGGGATAGCCATTGGCGATGACCGCGCCCCACAGCAGCAAGACATTGACGCCCGAATAGCTGCGCCCGGTCAGCGCATTGCGCGGCAGCGACGGGCCAGCACAGGCGGCACCGCTCCACGGCTGAACCCACGGGATGCGCCCCGCCTCAAGCTCGGCGATGATACGGGCGGTCACCTCATCATAGAGGTTCGCGCGCGGTTCCTGCTGATCGCCAGCAGCGTTCTCCCCTGCATTGCGGCTTGCACGACGGTTCGATGGTCTGGACACCATAGCCTCCTCATCCGCCCAAAAAGCTCCATGGCCTCCCCCGAGAGGCGGGGGTGGGCGGCGAGACGCGACCAGAGGAGGCCCGGCTCCAGCGGCGCGCGCACCCGGAGGGGCGCAATGCAATGAAGCACTCCGCGCAGCGGAGTTGCGCGCACCGCGACGGGCCTCAGGCGGAAGCGCCGGCCACACCCGCCGACGAGGGAAGGCCCACCACAGAACGCCGCCGCGTCCGCGCTTCAGTCGCGCGATTTGGCAAGCAAATCGCTGGGGCGCGGCGACATCAGATGCGCCATGTGATCGTCACCGCAGGCCGAGACCCGCAAGGGGCTCGGGGTCGCGGCAGCGACCTAGAGCATGGTCGTGGGCGGCGAACCGCGATGCCCTGCGCCGCAAAGGCGCGAACAGAAACGCACCCTTGTACGCGGCCGGCCAGTGCGGCGGCGTGCGCGCGGGCCTGTGGGCCAGCCGCCGCCGTGCTCCACGACCGCGCAAGCGTGCAGACGCGGGCTACTCAAACGCGCGACCCCTGGCGGCAGCGCAGCGGCGCCAGAGTGCGCACCGCAGATCCCGCGTTCGACCAGGCATCGCCGCCATCCCGCGAGGCGCCCCATTTGTCGCGTCATGGCCGCCGATGGGAAGCTGCGCGTGCCTGCTCGCCGAATGCGGCGATTGCACTGCGCAGTCCGGCGCCGGTGATCCACCGCGCCCGCGCGAGATGACTGTCCCAGCAGGTCCGGGCGCGCGTTGCATCCGTCACCGGGTCGATGCCGAGGATATCGAGTGCACCGTCCTGCCAGGCGATGCCGTCTTTCTCGGCGTCTAGCAGCTCGGCATAGGTGAGCAGATGCCGCCGGTCATAGTCCAAGACAATTTCGCCAGTTGGCGCGAGGGTATCGAGAGGATCTGACGACATTGGCCCTCGGCGTGCGTGATGACCGACCAACGGCCACACGCGTTATACATCAAGTTGGTGTAAGAAACAGCTGAAGTCACGGTCCCACATCAATTTGATGTGAGGGACTGTGGCGCGAGGCATCCACGATAGTCGTTATCGCTGGGTGATCGAGCAATTGATCGAGGCCCGCAAGCGACAGGCACTGACGCAGCAGGCTGTGGCGGCGAAGCTCGGCAAGCCGCAGCAGTATGTCTCTCGCTACGAGACTGGCGAGCGCCGGCTCGACATCTTCGAGTTCATGGATGTCGCGGCCGCATTAGCGATCGACGCGCTCGCGTTGGTGGGCAACGCGCCAAAATCCTAGAATCGCTCCGCCAATACGCCGCGCGGACCTGCCCGGACCAAGGCGGCGGCCAGCGGGATCATCCGCCGCACGCGCGATTTCAGGTGCTCGCCATCTCCAGGCCAATCCCCACGGTAGATGCCAAGGCCGATCGCACGTTGGCTGGCGCCTGCGGCGATCGCGTCGCCGACGCGGAGCGCTTCCACCAGTCTGCCGAACCGCGTTCCTAAATCGGTTGGCGGCTCCCGACCTGACAGAAAGGCATCGAGGCGGCGGACCGACTCGAGCTGGGGCTCGAGGTTGCGACCAAAATCGATCAACGCCGAGATCCGGCGCGGCCCGTCATCGAGGGCGCCATCAAGACCGTCCAGCTGCAAGGTTTGCCGTGACAGGTGCAGGAGGACATGGCGCCGATCGCCGGTGCGCGCCGCGCGATGCCCTATTCGTGCGAGATCGAGCGCCGGACCCGATCGCGCCGGGACCACCGTCAGCAGGCGCGGGTTCGCGGCCGCCGTCCAGATCGGCACGGCGTGGGCGCAGTCGAGCGAGGGATCAACCGGGAAAGTGAAGCCCCCACACAGCAGCGAAATGCGCAGCCACGTCGTTGCCGCGCACGGTGCTGAAATCCGAGCGGTAGGCGGGATCGCGCCGCAGTAGTTCCCAGGCGAGCGCCAGCCGCCCGCCGGCGAGCACGGCGGCGTAGGCCGCCGTTTCTCGCCAGTCGGGAAGCCCGGACATCGTCATCAGTCCTGCCGATCCGCGAGGAAGGCGGCGGCCTGCGCCTCCTGGTCGGCTCGCAGCGCGTCGATCGCGCCGAGATACTCGGGGACCGATTCTCCAAGCAGGATTGACGGGCATCGTCCTTCCACATTGCCGAGATTGGGCCGGTGCTGCGCATAGCCGACCAGCGCCGCCAATTCGGGCGAGAAATGCCGTGCTACCGCCGGCGGATAAACCAGCCATTGCAGTTCGAAGGGTTTCAGCCAGCCGAGGCAATAGCTGACGATCACACCACGGCGCGGCGCGCCCGATATGTTGCCGCCACCGCCATGCAGGGTGGAGCCGAGAAACAACAGCGCATCGCCGGGCGCAAGCTTGGGGACGACCGCATCCTCCTCGGGCATTTCGCCGACATCCGGGTCGACATGGCTGCCGGCCCACAGCCGCGTGCCGCCATTCTCCTGGGTGAATGGATCGATCGGCCACATCACGTTGACGAGATATTCCATGCTGCCCTTGGGACCGGCCCACATATCCTGATCCCGATGGGGCAGCTGCGCCGGTGCGCCGGGACGGATCTCGACGGCCTGCGTCAGGTTGAGCGCGATCCGCTCGCACCAAGGCAGCAGCATGCGTTCAACGATCGTCAGCACCGCAGGGTGGCGGACCAGCGCCTCGGCCTGGGGCGAACGGCGAAGCAACGCGCCGAAGCGCCGGGTGCGGTGGCCATAAAAGACGCCCTGGCACATCGGCGTCAGCACGAAGGCAGGAGCAAGGTCGGCGGCCAGCACACCGATCACGGTGGGGGCGAGTGCCCCGCGCAGCACGCACATCCCATCTCGCGAGAGATCGCCGGCAGCGATGTCGATACCCACGGTCATGCCGCCAGCTCCAGCGCGCCGACATAGGTGCCGGTCCAAGCCAGCCGTTCGCAAATGTCGGGCGTGACCTCGACGCGGAACGCGCCGATCGGACCGCCGGCGATGCGGACGGCGGGGCCGAGCGGCTCGGCGCGCCAACCCATGGCCAGCACCTCGCGCCGGAAACCCTCGGGTATGACGCCGGTGATGTGCTCGAGCCCGCGCGCCAACGCGAAGTCGGCCATCGCCGAGATCAGCGCGCTTCGCAGTTCCCTCCTGCGCGCGGCACCGTGGCGGCTGGGCAGGCAGAGCCGCGTGCTCTCCCATGTCGTCGCTCCAACCGGAACACCGGCGACGCAGAGGTGGGGAAATATCTCGCCCAGCAGGTGTGGCCGCCAGCTCGGCAGCATGCGCAGTGACGCCTCGTGCCGTCCGCTTTCGTCGATCGCGACGATATAGATGGCGTCGACGGTGTCGAACTGGTCGATCTCGAAGCGGCCGTCGACGACCGGCACGTCCCAGTCGAAGAAGTCCACGAACTGCGCCTTGCGGTCCGCGAACATGGTTTCGAGCGCCGTTTGGTGCGCGCTCTTGGGGTAGTTCTCGATGGTAAGGATCATGTGGTGCTCCCGTGGCTTGATGCGCCACGAGAGGAAGCAGCTTTGGATCGTCAGCTTTAGCGCCCGGAATCCACGGTCCTTGACAGCCGCAATTCGTCCGTCGCGATCTCGCCGGCAAGGATCGCGGCAGCCAGCAATTCCGTGCGGTCGCTCGCCCCGAACAGGTGACGCGCATCACGCATGTAGCTCTCGACGGTGCGAACTGTCAGGCCAAGGCGATGGGCGACAAGCTTGTCCTTCAGGCCCTGACCGGCGAGCAGGACGCAGTCGCGATGGCGCGGCTCGAGCCTCGGCAGCGGACCGAGTTGCGCCGGGCCGGCGAAGCGTCGGGCCTGCTGGAAGGCGAAGGTGCCGAACGTCTGTGCGGGTCCGAGAAGCATTTCGGCGCTACGGACACTTTTCAGGCCGGCGAAGGTGCAGGATCCGAAACAGGCGCCGAGCCTGGCACAGGGGACCGTGATCCCTTCGTTCAGTCCCTCGCGGCGACCAAGTTCAAGGGCAAGCCGGTCATGGCCATCCAGCTCGATGATGGCGGGCAGGTCCGACCACAGGAACGCGGCCTCGGCGAACAGGCAGCCACGCATGACCGGATCGCGGCGATAGCGGCCCTCGGAAACAATGCGGCGGGTGGCTCCTTCCGCATAGTCGCGCAGATCGACGGTGCCAGGCTTCGGCGCACGCAGATCCTCGTGCGTCAGGATCGCGAAGTAACGGCATCCCAGATCGTCGGCGAAGGCGCGCGTCACCGCCCGAAGCTGGGCGCGATCCTCGGTGTCGCGGATCGCGCGCACGATGTCGTCCAGCAAATTGAACGCGCACTCGTTCCATAGCCGAGCTCTTCCAGCCATGCGCAGCCCTCCTGCCGCGGCGTTGCCGCTAGCCCGGGTCCCCCTTCGCCGGTCGGTTGAACATCCTGCCCCGTTCGCGACCATGACAAGGCGAGGCCGGCAAATGGGTAACGTGCCGGCCGATCAGTTCAGGTGCCAAACCGCCCCGATGGCGCGTTACCCATATCGATGCGCAGCTGGTCTAACCGGGCATTCGCCGAACCCCAGCCACAAGGATCAAACAGGGTCGGCGAAAAAAATGCGTGGGTAGCCATTTTCGCGTTACCAATTGTGCCGGTGCGGACTGTCATGCCCACTTCGGACAATTGCAGCGAGGCTCACCCGCCTGAATGATCGACGATGACGAACTCAATGCCTGGTTTGTGCGGGAGGTTCTTCCTCTCGAGCGGGCGTTGACGTCCTACATCCGTCGCAACTGGAGGGTGCCCGAAGACGTGCTGGAACTGCGGCAGGACATATATGAGCATTCGCTGATCGGCGCGCGGCGTGCGCTGCCGCTCAATGCGCGCGCCTATGTCTTCACGGTCGCCCGCAATCACCTGATCAACAATGCCAAGCGCGCCCGGATCGTCCCGATCGACACGATGGCCGATCTCGATGCGATGCACCGTGACATCGACATGTTCGAGGCCGAGCGGGCGCTTTCCGCGCGGGACGAGTTGCGCCACGCGAAGGAAGGAATCGATAAACTGCCGCCCAAGTGCCGTGAAATCATCCTGCTGCAGAAGGTCGACGGGATGACCGACCGCGAAGCGGCGGCATCCCTGGGCGTGTCGGTCGAGACGGTCCGGCGCCAGATCAAGCTCGGCATGAAGGCGCTGTTCGACCATATGGCAGGCGGCTCGGGGAGGATCGTGCGCAAGAGCTATCGGCGGAGCGCGGACCATGAGGTGCTGCCATGAGGCGACAGGAAGCGATCGAGGACCAGGCGCTCGACTGGCTGATCCGCCGCAATGCGCCGGACTGGACCCAGGAGGAGCAGGTCGATCTCGATGCTTGGCTTGACGAGGCCATGGCACACAAGGCAGCGTTCTGGCGCGCGGACCATCTCTGGCAACAGGCGGATCGTATCCGCTCGCTCGGGATCGAGCGCGAGGATCGGGC
The DNA here is from genome assembly GCA_030824575.1 of bacterium. Taxonomy (GTDB): domain Bacteria; phylum Pseudomonadota; class Alphaproteobacteria; order Sphingomonadales; family Sphingomonadaceae; genus Sphingobium. Next base: position 69,908 of record JAVBXL010000205.1, read on the forward strand.
CGACGATCACGAGCCGCGTCGCAAATGGTGGCCGGCCGCGATCGCCGCCAGCCTGATCGCTGCGGTCGGCATCGGCGGATTAGCGGTCGCGCCACGATTTTCGGATCAGCCCGCGCCGCAGGTGCAACAGGCCCGCTTCGACACGCCTATCGGCGGGCGTCGCGTGGTACCGCTGGTTGATGGGAGCAAGGTCGAACTGAACACGCGGACGGTGCTGCGGACGGCTGTCGGCCAGAGGAAGCGCGACGTCTGGCTGGACTCCGGCGAAGCTTTCTTCGACGTCGCCCATCGTGATGGCGAGCCGTTCGTGGTCCACGCCGGCCGGCAAACGATCACTGTTCTGGGCACGAAATTCTCGGTGCGCCGGGACAAGGATCGCGTCACGGTCAACGTGCTGGAAGGGCGTGTGCGGGTCGAAGACGGCGAAGGCACTATGGGGCATGCCGCGATAATCACCGCAGGCGACACCGCGATCTCACACGGAGCGTCCACGCTGATTGCGGCCAAGTCCGAGGAACGCGTCGAGAGTGCGCTCGCCTGGCGGGACGGCATGCTGAGCTTCGATCAGGCACCGCTCACCAAAGTTGTGGCCGAATTCAACCGCTACAATCGCGTGCAGCTAAGCGTTACTGATACGGCGACCGGCCGGATCCCGATCGGCGGCTCATTCCAGGCTTCCAGCGTGGACTCGTTCACCCGCTTGTTGCATGATGCATACGGGCTCAAGGTCGAACGCAGCGAAACCACAATTAAAATCTCCAGGCCGTAGTGATCCCAAAAGCTATAAAGGCTTTTTCGCCGATATCTGCGGCAGATAGTCTTCCTAGGTGATAGGGCCTCTTTATCTGGACCCTCATAGCGCGTTTGCAAAACTGCATGTCGCACCCGTCTGCAAAGTCCTCAATTCGCAGTTAAGGGCATTTTTGTCCTCATCGGCTTCCAGTGCTCATATTGGCGAATATCGACCGGGTCTGTGTCGTTCCGACCGTTGAACCAGAAATCGAACCATTGCAGGTTTCGATTATAAATTGTGTATCGGTGCTCCGGTTGTCTCTTAATGTGATCTTCGTCTGGAAATATATACATGGCCGATGGGCGATTATATGCCTTTAATACTCCATAACTTTCTAAGGCCATCAAATATTCATTGTCAGAAATCTGCATCAATATCGGTATATTGATTTTTTCAATGTTACTTTCGATCGATACATTAGCCCAAAACTTGGACTGATCCTTGTCTAGAGACGGGTAGCCCATGTCTAGGAGTTGCTTTGCCCAAGCCGAACCGCCGTAAATTTGAGTTGATTTCGGCTCTTGAAAACCCGTTGAAATTGACGCAGCCGCAAATAATCTGGGGGAATTCACCAACGCGAATTGCACCGTCGATACGCCATCACTCAGGCCGGTGATGCCTATGCGATTTGCGTCGATGTTAGCCCGAGTTGTAGCCAACTCGATGCCTTTTACCAAGGCAGACTGAACACTGCGTCGATCATTCCAATCATTTTGGTTCGAGACGCGGGCATCGAGTGCCGTCCGCACCGTTCCATCTTTAACCGTCGTATAATAGTCAGCAGGCCTTTGCAGGCTGAGAACGGCAAAGCCTTTCTCAGCAAATGGGAATATGGGAAATTCATCTCCCACACCACCACGGAGAAAGCCTCTGGTGAGGTACTGAACGACGATCAGCGGTATTTTGCCCGTGCGAGGCTGATCGCGGGGCAGAACTAGATCCCCGAAGGATTCTATACCGACGTCATTGGTCCAGCGCAGGCGCTCGACGCTTCCTTTCCTCAACTCGCCGAAGGATGGGTTGGGATCGAATAGCGTCGTCAAGGCGCCGGTGTCTGTGTTGATGCGAACGATGCGCCTCGGATGGCTGGACGCTTCGTGTAGGCAGATGAGCGTGGCGGATTCCAACTGGCAACCTGTTACCAGATCATTCGTCTTCAAGATGATGGCTGGGGCAGACCGCGTGTCCCAACTGTAGAGTTGCAGTTCGCTTTTCCCCCATCCGGCCCGCCGAAGAAAAAGGATCCTCTGTCCGTTCGCGGTCCACCACATATTGAGGATGCCGTCTGTACAGGCCGGATCGTCGCACCTTCGCCTTCGTCCATCAGCATATTGCAACCACAGGTCACTGGGCGATAAGATGCTAGCGGCGTCTCGCTGCACGATCTGAGCGGTGACGCTTTGGCTTGTCGCCGTGGAGCGGACGAGTTTTCTTGGTGATGCGTCTACGGGCACCTTCATATCTGCGGGCAGTTCCTCACTGCTCGCTGGACGAATGTTGGTTCCACTCGCCGTGGAAGAAAAGAATTCGATCGGAACGGGACCAGGAATGGATGGGCGGGCCTCTCGATTGGGTACGAAGCTGTCATCGTATAAAAAGCCAACTCGGCCTCGCCGGTCGATCTCAGTTTTATGCCGTGCGGCTTCAGGTTCATTCCCAAACAGCAGCCTACCGCCCGGCGTCCATGCAACTTGGCGAACCGCTGTCTCGGAAGTTGTTGTGAACAGCACGGATGCATTCTCAACTGACACAACGCGGGCCTGGGGGGTGCCTTGGATCGATACCAAATAGGCGAGATATCGGCTGTCTGGTGACCATCGCGGACTGTTTATGATTGGCGAGCCGTTGATCATCCGAAAGCCACGAATAGTCGGCGCGCCGATGATCAGTCCATTGCTCATATCGACAATCTGGGCCGGGGCTTGGCTTTCGGCATCGATTGTGACGAGCGCTTGGCAATAATCGTTCATCACCGGATCTGCCCGGCTTATAACGAAGGCCAGACGTGTGCCGTCAGGTGATAGCGCGAGAGGGCTTTCAGGCAGATCGGTCCCGAAGTTCGGGCCGATGTCGCGTAGGCCGATCAGATCGTTCGTGGTGACGCCGCGCTTATCCGCATGCCCATTTGCACCTTCATCAATGAGGTTCCGGCAAACTGGCGGGGTTTCAGTGGCGGCTGCCTCTGCATGAGAAGCAGCACCGATTATGCCGGCGCATGTCGCCAGCAGGACAACAGACTTCATGTCCGTTCACCAGGATTTCGAGATCGAAAAGCTGATGTAACGACCCCATGGTGAGTAATTGGCCGAATCGTATGGCGACTGGCTGACTTGGGTTGTCGCGATTACGGATGGTTTGTTGTTGAAGACATTTTGCGCGGAAAGGGAGAAGTCCATGCCGCGAAAAATCGGCGTTTCACTGTCTATTTTCAGCCTGGCGGTCAGATCGAACGTGGTCATCGAACCGACGTCATATGTCACCGTCGCGCGTCGATCTTTCACTCCCCCGATATAATTCACGATGGGGGTAAGCTTGAAAGGCCCTTGCTCCCATGTGAAGCCGGCGACGCCCCGCAAATGCGGTGGGAAGAATAGGCTACCCGCCAGTTCGGTTTCCGGCTGTAAAGCACTCAGGCGCTGTTGACTTTCGATATAGCTCGCATTCGCCCAAAAAGAGATATCACCCATGGCACCCAGATCGGCGTGATGGCTCAGATTGACATCGACGCCATCTATTTTCTGACGGGCCGCATTGGCATATTGACTGTAGATGATTGCTCCTACTTTCGCGGGATCCCAAGGGCCGCTAGAGTTGTTGAAGAGCAAAGCTCCGTCGAGTGCCGCATTTATCTCATCTGCGGTCGGGTTCACGCTCACTAGATCAGCATAGATTGGATTGCTGAGCGCTTGGGTGATGTAGGTGACTGGCGTTACGATCCGATCCCGATAACGGATCGAATAGTAGGTCACCTCGATCTTCGAATTGGGTGAGAATGCAGGCTTAAGTATCACGGACGCCGTCCAGTTCGTGGATCGCTCCGGTTTCAAATCAGGATTTCCGCCACCGCTGTACAAGCCTACAGTTCCTGCGGGGAAGCCAATTCCGCCAAAGACTCCAATGTTGTAGACGCTTGCGCCTCGTACGCTATGCAACTGGTAAAGCGTGGGCGCTTTGAAGGATTTGCCCCATGAGAGTTTGAAGGTCACGCCATAGCCAGTCGCCAGAACGGCACCAAGCTTAGGTGTCGCCACATCTCCTATACCCGGATAATCTTCATATCGAACCGCGCCGTTCAGAATTAGGGACTGGACGAGCGCACCGTCCTCTTCCGACCGGACAATAGGAGCATTAATCTCCAAGAAACCGTAACGGTTGTCCTGGCTTGCTTCAACGCTCTGACCATTATCTACAAGCCGATTATATGAATGCAGATAATTTTTTCGATAACCCCCGCCAAGCGCGGCCTTAACTGGCCCAGCCCCGAGATCGAGCAGCGTGCCTTTGGCGGTGCCTTCAATACTAAATGCCCTGTTGCAATAGCAAAGTTCGGTTCTCGACAAAACGCTGCTGGTATAGCTATCGGACTTTGAGAGAGTTCGATCTTCAGCGTAAACGCCGGAAAATGCAATATTCCAAGTGTCACTGGCTTGTATATCGATGTTTGGGGCCACGCTGACTGTTCTGGTATTAGTTAACCGGCGGAGGCCTTGTATCCGGTAATCCCCCGCTGCTGAAGACGCAAAAGCTCGATCCGTCTTGCGCTCGCCGTAAAGGCCATCGATGCTGAACTCTACGCCTGGCATGATGTTTTGGTGGCCGCTTAGCAACACGTTGTGGCGATCAAAGCCCGGATAAAGGGTCAGACCTGGCGAACGAGTCGCTGCATAATCGCGTTGACTTGCTAGAATGGGCGTCGAGTGCGCGAAATCGTAGGCAAGGATGAAGCCGCCGGAATTCCATGTCGTTCCGCCGGTGACGCTATAATTCTGCTGTGCGTTCCCTCCATCGGTGGAGGCTCCCCAATATGCGCGCGCTGTTAGGCCGCGATAGTCCTTACGCAGGATGATGTTCGCGACACCCGCTATGGCGTCGGAACCATAAAGGGCGGACGCTCCATCGGTTACGATTTCCATCCGGTCGACAGCAGCAAGAGGAATAGCCGAAATATCGATTGACTGAACCGCCGTGTTGAAAGCCAGCCTGTGGCCATTGAGCAGGGTGACGGTCGCATCGGACCCCAGACCACGAAGATTGATTGAGGTGGCTCCTCCCAGATTGCTGCCGACGCTTTCTGGGACGTTCTGACCGATTCCCGGATTTTGGCCCGCACCTGAAGCAACAGGCAACGCCCTGACAGCTTCGGCGAGACTGTTGTGACCATTATCAAGCATTCGCTCCCGGCTGATGATTTGCGTAGGGGAAGGGGAAACAACCCCTGCGATCAGCGAACCTGTAACAACGATTTCAGCGCTCTCGTCTTTGGACGATGCACCTCCAGATGCCGATTTTCGTAATGATGCAATGCTCTCATCGGCGTTTTGGCCGTTTCCCGCTTTCACAATTGCGACGAGATTACCATCGACTTGGGTTGTGAACCCACTGCCCGCCAATAGATTGGCGAGCGCAGCATCGGCTGAAAGTGGCCCGCGTGCGCCCGGTGAGCGCGCTGAGCGTACTTGATCGGCGCGATAGACCACTTGCCGTCCAGATTGTTGGACATAGGCATCAAGCGCGACCTTTAGCGAACCCGCAGGTATCCTATATTCGCGGGTCTGCGCTGCCGCAGGTGCCGCAAGTGCCACGATACAGGTGCTGGTTGCAAATACCGCTGCGAGTGTCCGAATCATGATGCCCCCAATCTCTAGGCAGATTATCCGCCCACGGGAAAGTGAGACAGTCGAGCCCGAGCTTTGGGTAACGACAAACCGCACCCAGCGAATTCTCTGATCTATCGAACTTGAAACGCTCCGTATTTCGGGCGCCACAACTGCCGTTCAGGGGGCGCCACTAGGCCGGTGTCCCCAACAAGGCAGGCTGGGTCCCCAGCGGGTATCTGCCGCCAATGACGAACCTCTGCGAATTCTCTGCAAGCCCTCGGACACTAATGTCGGCACGCGGGCGAAAGGCTCGCATGACCCCGACCAAACTGCTCATCGGTCAAATTCTCGTGGTACTTGCGATCGTCATCGCGGGTATCTGGATCGCAACGCAATGGGCGGCGGCACAGCTTGCGTATCAGCCAGAACTCGGCCCGCCGTGGTTCATCGCCTTCGATCAGCCAATCTACCATCCGTGGTCGGTCTTCCCGTGGTGGTATCACTTCGATGCGTATGCGCCGGTCATTTTCGACGAGGCGGGGGCAATCGCGGCAACTGGCGGATTTGTCGGCTGCGGCGCTGCGATCTTCGGGTCGCTCTGGCGCGCGCGCCAGTCGAGCAATCTCACCACCTATGGCTCTGCGCGTTGGGCAAACCATCGTGACATCAAGGCCGCTAGGCTGCTCGGCAACCAAGGTGTCGCGCTAGGCCGGATCGGCGGAGACGATCTCCGCCATGACGGTCCGGAGCACGTCATGGCGTTCGCGCCGACCCGATCGGGCAAGGGTGTGGGCCTCGTAGTACCCACGCTGCTCAACTGGACCGGTTCGACCGTCGTACACGACATCAAGGGCGAGAACTGGCAACTGACCGCCGGCTGGCGTGCGCGCTTCTCGCACTGCCTGTTGTTCAACCCGACCGATGCGCGCTCGGCGCGCTACAATCCGCTGCTCGAAGTGCGGCGTGGCGTGAACGAAGTCCGCGACGTTCAGAACATCGCCGACATCCTTGTCGATCCCGAAGGCGCACTCGAACGTCGCAATCACTGGGAGAAGACCAGCCATTCGCTGCTGGTCGGTGCGATCCTCCACGTCCTCTACGCCGAGGAAGAGAAGACGCTCGCCCGCGTCGCAACCTTCCTGTCGGACCCGCAGAGGAGCTTCGCCGCGACCTTGCGCCGGATGATGGCGACCAACCACCTCGGCTCGGCGGACGCGCCGATGGTCCATCCGGTCGTCGCCTCGGCGGCGCGCGAACTGCTCAACAAGAGCGAGAACGAACGCTCGGGCGTGCTGTCGACGGCGATGTCGTTTCTAGGTCTTTATCGCGATCCGACTGTGGCTGCGGTCACGGCCGCGTCGGATTGGCGGATCACTGATCTCGTCGAAGCAGCGCATCCGGTTTCGCTCTACCTCGTAGTGCCGCCATCGGATATCAGCCGCACCAAGCCGTTGGTCCGCCTGATCCTCAACCAGATCGGCCGTCGGCTGACCGAGGAACTGCGCGGCACCGGCAAGGACGGCGAAGCCGCCCCCGGTCGCCACCGGCTGCTGATGATGCTCGACGAGTTTCCGGCACTGGGGCGGCTCGACTTCTTTGAAACGAGCCTCGCCTTCCTCGCCGGCTATGGCGTGCGTGCCTTCCTCATCGCGCAGAGCCTCAACCAGATCGAGAAGGCCTATGGCGAGCACAACGCCATCCTCGACAATTGCCATGTCCGCATCGCCTTCGCGACCAATGACGAGCGCACCGCCAAGCGAATTTCGGACGCGCTCGGCACCGCGACCGAGCAGCGCGCAATGCGCAACTATGCCGGCCACCGGCTGGCGCCCTGGCTCGCGCACGTCATGGTCAGCCGGCAGGAGACCGCGCGTGCGCTGTTGACTCCGGGCGAAGTGATGCAACTTGCGCCGACCGACGAGCTTGTCCTGATCTCGGGTCAGCCCCCGATCCGCGCGAAGAAGCTGCGCTACTACGAGGATCGCCGATTCACCACGCGCGTCCTGCCCGCACCGTCGCTCGATAGCGATGGGTACCGTGACCTTCCCGCCGCACGGCCCGACGATTGGGCCGGACAGATACGCGGTGCCGACATGCGCCTTGCCGCCGGCAATGATACCGAAGAAGGCGCCGATGCCGGCGGTCTCGAACATGCTCGCCATCCTGCGCACGAAATCGAACCGGCCGTCGCGGTCGAGCCTGAGATCGCCGATCCGCTAGGGCTCGGCGAGGACGATGGCGACCAGGCCGCTGAGCGCCGGGCCATGGACCGAGTGCAGCAGCTCGGCACCGCTCGCACGGTCTATGGTCTCGATGCCGCGTCTGGTCGTCCCGACGACCTGCAGCTGGGGTTCTGACCATGGAAAAGGTCCGCCACCAGTTGTTTCTGCCCAAGCCGCTCTCCGACCGGCTGGAAGTGCTCGCCGCCAAGCCCGGCGCCAGCAAGTCGGCGATCCTCGTCGATGCGGTCACCGCCTGGCTCAACCGCCGCGGGGCCTCCGAACTGGAGGATCGGTTCGCGATCCGGCTCGATCGGCTGACGCAATCGATCGGCCGCGTCGATCGTGACGCTTATGTGATCCTCGAGACGCTCGCGCTATTCATTCGCTTCGAACTCGCGATCCAGACGCCGCTTGCCGAGAACGACCAGGCAGGGCGTGCCCTCGGAGCAAAAAGGTTCGAGGCCTTCATTACCCAGGTCGGGCGGCAAGTCTCGACGGGGCGTCGCACGCTCGGTGCGTCGGAGGACGGCGAATGAGCGCTGGTCTTTCCGCGGAGCGTCGCCGACGCATGCTGATCACTGCGCTCGGTGCTGACATCGCATCGGCCATGCGCGATCCGCTGGTGATCGAGATCATGGTCAATCCCGATGGCGCATTACGGCTCGACCGGCTCGGCGAGGGCCGCACCGATACCGAAGTCCGGATCGAACCCGACCAGGTCGAGCGGATCATCCGGCTGGTAGCGAGTCACGCGCGCGCCGAGGTCCATGCCGAGCATCCGATCATTTCGGCCGAGCTGCCGCCGCATATCGAAGGCCGGGCCGGAGAGCGGTTCGAAGGCGTGCTTCCGCCAGTGTCGTCGGCGCCGTGCTTCTCGATCCGCAAGCCCGCGCAAAAGCTGCACACGCTCGACGACTATATCGCTGACGGGCTGATGACGGAAAAACAGGCCGACGCGCTGCGCGCCGCGGTTACGCAGCGCTACAATATCCTCGTTGCCGGCGGCACCAGCTCGGGCAAGACCACGCTCGCCAATGCGCTGCTCGCCGAGATGGCCTGGGTCGATGCCCGCGTTATCCTGATCGAGGACACGCGCGAGCTGCAATGCCCGCTGCCCGACACGGTCGCGCTGCGCACCCGACCACCGCATGTCTCGATGACCGAACTGGTGCGCTCGACCATGCGCCTGCGGCCCGACCGCATCGTGGTCGGCGAGGTGCGCGGCCCCGAAGCGCTCGACATGCTCAAGGCCTGGAACACCGGCCATCCCGGCGGGATCGCGACCGTCCACGCCAACAGTGCGCTGGCCGCGCTCTACCGGATCGAACAACTGGTGCAGGAGACGGTCATCACCGTGCCGCGCCAGCTGATCGCGGAAGCCATCGACATCGTCGTGTTCATTTCCGGGCGCGGCATCGATCGCCGCGTCTCGACCATCGCGCGCGTCGCCGGGCTCGATCCCGACACCGGCACCTACGCGCTCGCCGACTTTCCCACCGCCAGACCCAAGGAGATCTGACCCATGACGCGTGCCCAACTGATCCGACTTCCCGGAAATCGCCCGCTGCTGATCGGCGCGGCCCTCGGCCTCGCACTGACGCTCGCCACCCAGGTCCAGGCTGCCGGCTCCGGCATGCCGTGGGAAGAGCCGCTACAACAGGTCCTGGAATCGGTGCAGGGACCGGTCGCCAAGATCGTGGCGGTGATCATCATCATCGTCACCGGCCTGACGCTCGCGTTCGGCGAGACCGCAGGCGGATTCCGGCGGCTCATCCAGATCGTATTCGGCCTCTCGATCGCGTTCGCCGCCTCGTCCTTCTTCCTGTCCTTCTTCAGCTTCGGCGGCGGAGCGCTGATCTCGTGATCGCCCAAACCGCCTTTGCCGGCCAGCATATCGAAGGCTTCGAGGTGCCGATCCACGGCTCGCTCGGCAGTCCGCTGCTGCTCGGCGGCGCGCCGCGCGGCCTTGCAATCGTCAATGGCACGCTGGCCGCCGCCGTCGGCCTCGGCCTCCAGCAATGGCTGGCCGGTGTCCTGCTTTGGGCAGTCGGGCACAGCGTCGCGGTGATGGCCGCCCGCCGCGACCCGAGTTTCGCGCCGGTCCTGCTTCGCCACATCCGCCAGAAGGGGTATTTCGCATGCTGAGCCTGCGCGAATATCGCGACCGCGCCGAGCGGCTCGCCGACCATCTCCCCTGGGCAGCGTTGGTCGCCCCAGGTGTCGTGCTCAACAAGGACGGCAGCTTCCTTCGGGTGCTGACGTTCCGTGGTCCCGATCTCGAATCCGCCACCGAGGCCGAACTGGTCGGCGCCTGCGCACGGGCGAACAACGTGCTCAAGCGGTTCGGCAGCGGCTGGGCGCTGTTCTTCGACGCCGAACGACGGGAGGCACTGGCCTATCCCGACAGCGCCTTTCCCGATGCGGCAAGCTGGCTGGTCGATGGCGAGCGGCAGGCTGCATTCGAGGCCGAGGGCACGCATTTCGAGAGCCGCTACCACCTGACGCTGACCTGGCTGCCGCCGGCCGATGCGACCGATCGCGCCGGGCGCTCGCTGGTCGAGCGGCCTGATGGCGACAAGGAACGCGACTGGCGCGGCACATTGGAGAGCTTCGTCGCCGACACCGACCGGGTACTCGACCTGCTGGCCGGATTCATGCCCGAGGTGCGAGCGCTCGACGATGGCGCGACGCTGACCTTTCTTCACGGCACGATCTCGGACCGCCGGCACGCTGTCGCCGCGCCGGAAACGCCGATGTATCTCGACGCGGTGCTCGCCGACACGCCGCTGGTCGGCGGGCTGGAGCCGCGACTCGGCGACCTGCACGTCCGCACGCTGACCATCCTCGGCTTCCCGAGCCTGAGCCGACCGGGCATCCTTGATGCGCTCAACCATCAGGATTTCGGCTACCGCTGGGTCACGCGCTTCATCGCGCTCGACAAGACGCTCGCGACCAAGACGCTGACCTCGCTCCGGCGGCAATGGTTCAACAAGCGCAAGTCGGTCACGGCGATGTTGCGCGAGGTGCTCTACAATAGCCCTGCGCAACTGCTCGACAGCGATGCCGACAACAAGGTGGTCGATGCCGATCTCGCCCTGCAGGCGCTCGGCGGCGACCATGTCGCATTCGGCTATCTGACCACGACAATTACGGTCACCGATCGCAGCCGCACTGCAGTCGAGGACAAGGTCCGCGCGGTCGAGCGGATCGTCAACGGCTTGGGCTGCACCTGTGTGCGCGAAGGCGTGAACGCGGTCGAGGCCTGGCTCTCGTCCTTGCCCGGTCATGTCTACGCCAATGTCCGGCAGCCGCTGGTCCATACCCTCAACCTCGCGCATTTGATGCCGCTCTCGTCGGTGTGGGCCGGGCCGGTGCGCAACACGCATCTCGACGGACCGCCGCTGCTGGTAGCGAAGACGGCCGGCTCGACGCCATTCCGGCTGTCCACCCATGTCGGCGATGTTGGCCATATGATGGTGGTCGGGCCGACCGGTGCGGGCAAGTCGGTGCTGCTCAGCCTGATCGCGCTCCAGTTTCGCCGCTACGCCGACGCGCAAGTCTATATTTTCGACAAGGGCAATTCGGCCCGCGCCGCGGTGCTGGCGATGGGCGGCGCGCATCATGCGCTCGGCTCCGCCGAAGCTGATGGCGATGCGCTCGCCTTCCAGCCGCTGGTCGGCATCGACGATGCGACCGAGCGTAGCTGGGCCGCGGACTGGATCGCGGCGCTGCTCGCCGCCGAAAATGTGCCGGTCACGCCGGAGGCCAAGGACGCGGTCTGGACCGCGCTCGGCAGCCTCGCCTCGGCACCGCGCGAAGAGCGGACCATGACCGGCCTCGCGCTGCTGCTCCAGTCGAATGCGCTGCGGATCGCGCTCCAGCCCTACACGCTCGAAGGCCCGCACGGCCGGTTGCTCGACGCGGCCGAACAGCAACTCGCACTCGCCGACGTCCAGTGTTTCGAGACCGAGGCGCTGATGGGCCAAGCAGGCGCGGTCGCGCCGGTGCTAACCTATCTGTTCCACCGGCTGGAGGAGCGGTTCGACGGCCGACCGACCCTACTGATCCTCGACGAAGCCTGGATCTTCCTCGACCATCCGCTGTTCGCCGCCCGAATTCGCGAATGGCTAAAAGTGCTGCGCAAGAAGAATGTCGCGGTGCTGTTCGCGACCCAGAGCCTTGCCGACATCGCCGGATCGGCGATCGCGCCCGCCATTATCGAGAGTTGTCCGCAGCGCATCCTGCTGCCCAACGACCGCGCGATCGAGCCGCAGGGCCACGACATCTATGCGCGCTTCGGGCTCAACGACCGCCAGATCGAGCTGATCGCCCGGGCCACGCCCAAGCGGCATTATTACCTCCAATCCGCGCGCGGCAACCGGCTGTTCGAACTCGGCCTCGGCCCGGTCACGCTGGCGCTGTGCGGCTCGTCCGACCCGGTCGCGCAGGCGCGCATCGACGCTGTCCTCGCCGAGCACGGCCGCTCCGGCTTTGCCGCCGGCTTCCTCCGCGACGCCGGCCTCGACTGGGCGGCCGATCTCGCCGCCGACTTTCCAGCTTCAGAACCGTCCACGTCCCAAGCCCCCCAAGAAGGAGAAGAGTAATGCGTATCCCCACTCGAAAGCACGTCATTGCGGTGGCCCTCGGCCTCGGGACCGTTGGTTCGCTCGGCATGGGCTTGGTGATGTCGGCCACACCGGCGCACGCCCAATTCGGCGGCGTCGTGTTCGATCCCAGCAATTACGCGCAGAACATCCTGACCGCCGCGCGCACGCTGCAGACCGTCAACCAGCAAATCCAGCAGCTCCAGAATGAAGCGCAGATGCTGGTCAACATGGGGAAGAACCTGACCCGCATCGACTTCCCGCAGCTCGATGCGCTCAAGCAGAAGCTCGCCGAGATCGACCGGCTGATGGGACGGGCCCAGGCGATCGACTTCCGCGTCGACCAGCTCGACGACAAGTTCCAGTCGCTGTTTCCGCAGGATTTCTCGTCGGCGCTGCGGACCGATGCCCGCGTCCGTGACGCACGAGCCCGTCTCGATGCGAGCATGGGCGCCTTCCGCCAGACGATGACTGTGCAGGCGCAAGTGGTCGAGAACATCCAGAGCGATACCGAGGCGCTCGCTGACATCGTCGCGCGCAGCCAGGGCGCCGAAGGATCGCTGCAAGCCCAGCAGGCCACCAACCAGCTACTCGCGCTTACGGCCAAGCAGCAGTTCCAGCTCCAGCACATGTTGGCCGCGCAGTTCCGCAGCGAAGCTGTCGAACAGGCGCGGCGCGCCACCCAGGCTGCCGAAGCGCGCGCGGCGACCAAGAAGTTCCTCGGATCCGGATCGGCCTACACGCCCCGATAGCCCCCCCGGGGCCGACAGGCTCGATCCGGACTCGCGACCGGCGGCGTTCCCTCCCGTCCCGGTCGCCGTCGCGGGGCGCGGTCCAGCTCCCCCACCGCGTCCCGCGACACCTCTTCAATCGCCAGCAGGAAGGCAGCCACTTGAACGACCTCAACGTCATCGACCGCTTCCTGCAGGCGTTCATCACCTACATCGACAGCGGTTTCGGGTTGCTGGGTCCCGATGTCGGGTTCCTGACCGCGACGCTGATCGGCATCGACATCACGCTCGCTGGGCTGTTCTGGGCAATGGGCGGCGAGGACAATGTCATCGGCCGCTTTCTCAAGAAGATCCTCTACATTGGCGCGTTCGCGTTCATCCTGAACAGCTTCTCGACGCTCGCCGACATCATCTTCCGCTCGTTCGCGCAGGCGGGACTGACCGCAGGCGGTGGGACGCTTTCGGCTGACGACCTGCTCAAGCCCGGACGGCTTGCAGGCACCGGCTTCTCGGCGGCCTGGCCGCTGCTCGAACAGGCCAGCGAAATGGTCGGGTTCACGACCTTCTTCGACAATTTCCTGACGATCATGGTGCTGCTGTTCGCCTGGGCGCTGGTGATCGTCGCCTTCTTCATCCTAGCCGTGCAAATGTTCGTCTGTATCCTCGAGTTCAAGCTGACCAGCCTCGCCGGGTTTATCCTCGTGCCGTTTGCGCTGTGGAACCGGACCAGCTTTCTCGCCGAGCGCGTGCTCGGCAATGTCGTAAGCTCGGGCATCAAGGTTATGGTGCTCGCCGTCATCGTCGGCATCGGCTCCAATTTCTTCACCGAGTTCACCGAAGCGCTGCAGGGCCAGGAGCCCGACATCGGGCAAGCCATGAGCCTCGTGCTCGCCAGTCTGTCGCTATTTGGCCTCGGGATCTTCGGTCCGTCGATCGCCTCGGGTCTCGTCGCCGGCGCGCCGCAGCTGGGTGCCGGCGCGGCGCTGGGCACCGCCGTCGGCGCGGCCGGCGTGACCATGCTGGCCGGTGGCGCAGCCGCTGGTGGCGCGCGGGCGCTTGGCGGGGCGGCATTGGGCGCAGTGCGATCGGGCACGGCAATGGGGTCGGCCGCATCGACCGCCTACCAGCTCGGCCGCGAGACGGCCGCCACGCCATCGGTCGGCGCGGGCCTCGGCGGTGTCGCGCGTGCTGCCGGCAATGCCGCCAGGTCGCGCGCCGGCAGTGCGCTCGGTCTGGGCGAGGCCACTGCCAGCGGACGCCAGGCGGCATGGAACGCGCTTAACCAGAACTCGACCCAGAACTCTCCGTCGTCGTCTCAGGGTGGACCGGGCGGCGGCGGGGAGACCGGCACGCCCGCCTGGGCGCGCGCGATGCGCGACCAGCAGACCAGCCGGCATCGGCGTCAGGTCGCAATCCATACGCTCCAGCAGGGCGACCGCGGCGGCGCGTCCGCCACCCCCGACATCAAGGAAAGGAACGACTGAGCCATGTTCTTCAAGCGAAGTGCGCAGCGCTACGGGCGCACGCCCCCTCCCGAGACGCCGTACCAGCGTGCGGGCCAGCTCTGGGACGACCGGATCGGATCTGCTCGTGTGCAGGCGCGCAACTGGCGACTGATGGCGTTCGGTTGCCTCGCCCTAACCGCTGGCACGTCGGCGGGCCTTGCCTGGCAGTCGCTGCAGAGCCGCGTCACGCCCTATGTCGTCGAGGTCGACGGGCTGGGTGAGGCTCGGGCCGTACAGGCCGCTGATGTCGATTACCGGCCGACCGATCCGCAGGTCGCATGGCACCTGTCGCACTTCATCACCAATGTCCGCTCGGTGTCGCTCGACCCGGTGCTGATGCGCCGCGACTGGCTTGAAGCCTACGACTTCGCCACCAGGCGCGGCGCGCAGTTCCTCGGCGAGTATGCGCGATCAGCCGCGCCATTCGCCAATGTCGGCGAGCGGACCGTGTCGGTGCAGGTCACCAGCGTCGTCCGGGCATCGGACAAGTCGTTCCAGGTGAAGTGGACCGAGACCGCCTTCGAGCGCGGCTCGCAATCCGGCACCAGCCGCTGGACTGCGATCCTGACGACCGTCACCCGCCCGCCGGCATCCGCCGATGTGCTGCGCAAGAACCCGCTCGGCATTTACGTGGACGCCGTCGACTGGAGCCGCGAACTGGACGGCGAGGCTCCCGTGCGCCCTGCGCCGACTGCGTTACCCGCGGACATACCCTCGACTGTCGCAAGCTCGATCCCCGCCGGATCGCCCCTCGATCCCGCGACCGGCACCCCGGCCATCAACGCCCAGGAGACGCAACCATGAAATCGGCCATCCTTCCAGCGCTCGTCGGCATTCTCACCGCCGCGCCGGCACTAGCCCAGCCTGAAACAACGGCGGGATCGATCCGTCATGTCGCGACCGCCAACCGCGAAGCGACGTTCCGGCCGGCGCCGTCCGGGTTCATCGGCGGCGCGCAGGTCTATCCCTGGAGCGAGGGTACGATCTATATCGCCTACACGGCGCCCGGACTGGTGACCGACATCGTCCTCCAGTCCGGTGAATCGCTGATCGCGGTGGCGAGCGGGGATACCGCGCGTTGGGTGATCGGCGACACTACCAGCGGCTCCGGCGAGACGAAGCAAACGCATTTGCTCGTGAAGCCCTTCTCGGGCGGTCTCGTCACCAATCTTGTCGTTACGACAGACCGTCGCACCTATCATGTCCGGCTGGTCAGCACTTCGGCGACCGCGCTGTCGTCGATGCGCTGGACCTATCCGCAGGATGAGTTGCTGGCGCTCCGACGCAAGGCGGAAGGCGAGCGAGCCGCCGCGCCAGTCGCTACGGGACTGTCGGTCGAGACGCTTCACTTCAACTACGCGATCAGCGGCGACAAGCCTGTATGGCGTCCGTTGCGCGCTTTCGACGACGGCCAGCGGACCTATGTGGAGTTCCCCGCATCGTTGGCGAGTAGCGAGGCACCGCCGCTGTTTCTCGTCGACCGCGAGGGCAAGGCTGAGCTGGTCAACTACCGGCTGAGCGGCCGCTTCTACATCGTCGACCGGATCTTCGACGCCGCGGAGCTTCGTCTCGGCCTGAAGAAGCAGCAGATTGTGCGCATCGACCGCACAGCGCCATCAGCCAAGCGGAGGGGCGCATGACGGAGGCCGCTGCACCTGCGCCAGCCGCATCGGGCTTGCCGCCCCAGTCCCCGCAGCCAAAGCTCGATCCAGAGACCTTGGCCATCCGTTCGCGCCCGGCGCGGGCGATCCGCTTCCGCAAGGGTGCGATCATCGGCATCGCGGCGCTTGGATCAGTCAGCCTGATGGGAATCGCCTGGATGGCGCTTAAGCCGCAGGTGTTCCGACAGGTGGCCCAGGAAAGCGAGCTTTCGCAGCCGATGTCGAAGCCGGCGTCCGACGCGCTATCCGGCTTGCCGTCCAGCTACGGCAACGCGCCGAAGCTCGGGCCGCCGCTTCCCGGCGACCTCGGTCGGCCGATCCTGCGGGCGCAGCAACAGGCGGAGGGCGTCGCCCCACCCACGCGGGTCGATACCGCCGAGGCCGAACGCCAGCAACGCCTCGCCGACCTCAAGGCCGCGCGGGAATCGGGATTGATGACGCAGGTGCAATCCAGCCGTGCTGCTCCCGTTTCGCTAGAAGTCGATCCGGCCTCAGGCGTGTCAGGCGCACTGCCAGCGCCAGCTGCCACCGGCACGCGCAAGGAGCAATTCGCTTCGGCACGCGAAAAGGACGGTGACCTCAACTCAGGCAGCTTGGTCTCGCCGCTCTCGCCGAACAGCCTGCTCGCGGGCAGCGTCATCGCAGCCAGCCTCATCACCGGGCTGAACTCCGACCTGCCCGGCATGGTCACGGCGCAGGTGACCCAGAACGTCTTCGACACGGTGACGGGCAACATCCTGCTGGTGCCGCAGGGTGCACGGTTGATCGGCAAATACGATTCGGTCGTGGCGTTCGGCCAGCGTCGCGCGCTGGTCGTGTGGCAGCGCCTCATCCTGCCCGATGGCGGCTCGATCCGGCTCGACAACATGCCCGCGACCGATCCGGCAGGCTATTCGGGTCTCGCCGACAAGGTCGACTTTCACACTTGGGCGCTTCTGAAGGGCGTGGCTATCGCCACGTTGCTCGGCGTCGGCTCGGAATTGTCGATCTCGGGTGAAACCGATCTCGTTCAGGCCATCCGCGAGTCCGCCCAATCGAACACGGCACGGGCGGGCGACCAGGTCACGCAGCGTAACCTCGACATCCAGCCAACACTCACGATCCGGCCGGGCGCGCCGGTCCGAGTGCTCGTGACCCGCGATCTTGTCCTGGTGCCGTGGCGCGGCATAACGGGGAGTTGACCAATGGTTGATCTGAAACTCGCCAAGTTGCCGGATCGCACGCCGGTCAAGCTCGCCATCACCATCACGCCCGACTTGCAGAGCGCCCTCAACGATTACGCCGCGGTCTATGCGCAGGCCTATGGCCGCGAGGAGCCGGTCGCCGAACTGATCCCCGCGATGCTGGCGTCGTTCCTCGACAGCGACCGCAACTTCGCCAGGGCGCGCGACGACGCGCGCAGGGGGCGGACATGATCGAGCGGGCCTGGGAGCAGAAGATCGAGCCGCTTACGGTGCGTATCTCGACGGCCGTCCGCATCACCGGTCTCAGCCGGTCGAGGATCTACGAGCTGATCCAATCCGGCGACATCGACACGGTGAAGGTCGGCCGCTGCACACTGGTTCAGTTCGAGAGCCTGAAGGCATTGACCCGCAGTCGAGCGGCGTCAGACGGCTGAGGTTGGCTACCGGCCATTCGCTTGAACCCGACAGCTTATTGCAACCTCCGCGGAAGTCGCCCCGAACTGGATGGCCGCCTACCGATCGATGCCATCGTGGGCGCGGGCGTAGAGTTCGGGACGCGTTCGGGCGAAGTGCAGGCGTGTCGCGCGAGCCTCGGCAAGACCCGGTGCGAACGCCTCCCACGCCGCCACCGCCGAGACGAGACTGCCTGATCGCTCGAGCAGCCGGTCGGCGAGCGCTACCACGACCAGGTTCGGCGTGACTTCGGGCCGGACCACCAGCAATCGTTCCAGCGCCTGCGCCTCATTTCCGGGACCAAGTCGGTCGGCGAGGATCGCCAGCGCTATCCCGGCAGAGCGTCCCACGCCGTGGAAGCAATGCACCAGCAGCGAGCGATCGATCCTAGCCCGCGCGAAGACGACTGCCCGCTCCACGTCTCCCAGCGTCGCCACGCGGATGCCGAGGCTGTCGGTGTCGACGTCCTCGAACTGGAGCACGAGATGCGCCCTTCCGGGATCGGGCGCGAACCGTAGTCGCAGGTTTGGCCGGGCGCCCGGCTGCTCGATCGTGATCACCGCGTCGAACTTGCGCTTGTGGCGCTTCGCCTGCGGCAGGCTTCCGACGGACACGCCGCCGGGCTTGGGCAATGCTAGCGGGGCTGGTTTCGTATATCCCGACATGTTTCGTGCTCACGGAATTGCAGTGAGACCGTTAGGACAATGCCTGCGTCATTTTGGGGAACGTGCCGGTGCCTGTCTGAACACCGGCACGCCCACGGCCGGCGATCAGGCGCGCCGCGCCGCCGGAAAGGCTGGCCGTAGGATCTTCCCACCGCCGCGCAGCTGGTCGAGATAGTCCGACCAGCGCTGCATCATGACGACGCGCTCGTCCCAATATTCGCCGCGAGCATAGGCTCGCCGGACCTGGTTGGTGTCGACATGGGCGAGCTGGCGCTCGATCGCGTCGGGGTTCCATTCGCCCATCTCGTTGAGCAGCGTCGCGGCCATCGCCCGGAAGCCGTGCGCGGTCATCTGGTCGGTCGTGTAGCCGAGCTTGCGCAGGCCCTGGTTGACGGCATTCTCCGACATCGCCTTGCGCGGCTTGCCGAGGCACGGGAACAGGTATTTCCACCAGTGCGTGTGCTCGTGAAGCTCCTTGAGCATCGCGATCACCTGCCGTGACAGCGGCACCCGGTGCGGCCGTCGCATCTTCATGCGCTCCGCAGGGATAAACCAGATCGCCTCGTCGAAATCGATATCGGTCCATTCGGCCTGCCTCAGCTCGCCGGGCCGAAGCAGCACATGGGGGGAGAGCCGCATTGCCATGACGGTGACCTTGTGGCCGCTGTAGCCGTCAATGGCCCGGAGCAAAGCGCCGACCTCGGACGGCCGCGTGATGGCCGCGAAATGCTTGACCTTCGGCACGGCGATAGCACCGCGAAGGTCGGCGGCAACATCCTTGTCGCACCGAACCGTCGCCACGCCATAGCGGAACACGCGGCTCAGGACGCTGCGCATGCGCCGTGCGCTCTCGTATGCGCCGGTCGCCTCGACCTTGCGAAGGACGGCGAGCGCCTCATGCGGTGTGATCTGCGCGATCGGGATCGTGCCGATCAATGGATAGGCCTTGGCGAGAAGCCAGCGGATCTTGTCGACGGTCACCGGCGCGAGACCGTCCCGCTCGCATTTGACGAGCCATTCCTCGGCGACCGCCTCGAAGGTGTTGGCAGCAGCGTATTTGGCGGCGATCCGGGCGCGCTTTTTCTCCAGCGCCGGATCGATCCCCTCGGCAATCTTCTTCTTGGCCTCGTCGCGCCGCACACGCGCCTCCGCGAGGCTTACCGTTGGCCATCCACCGAGATGAAGCTTCTTCTGTTTGTCCAGAAAACGGTAGTTGAAGCGCCACAGCTTCGAGCCGTTGGGCTGGATGACGAGATAGAGATTCTGAGAATCGGTAAGGTTCCAGGCCTTCGCTCTCGGCTTGGCGGCATTGATCTGGATGTAGGTCAGCATGGTCGTTTTCCCAGCAAGGCCGGGTCGATCCGAGGGCACCAAAAAGAGCAGCATTTTGTGGTCGCTGCTGGTGCCCTTAGCCGGATTTCGCCGGACGGTGTCTGGCGATTCTCGGCCTAAAAATGCTGTGAAACCAGCCGCTTACTGGATGCTGCTGGACGTCTCCAGAGCCAGTATTGGTGCCCAGAAGAGGACTCGAACCTCCACGACCTTGCGATCGCCAGCACCTGAAGCTGGTGCGTCTACCAATTCCGCCATCTGGGCACGGGGTAGGAGGGCGCCTCTAACCGGGTCCCCCAAAGCTGTCAACGCATTGTCTCCAATATTTTTCTCGCCATAGCAAAAAGCCGGTCTAAGGCGGCATCGTCATCGCAAGATCATGAAGGATGCTGACCGTGAACGATATTCCTGCCGCCCCGCCCGCGCTGTTCGCCCGGCCCGACGGGCTGCGTCTGGCCTATCGGCAGCAGGCCGGCATCGGACCGACGATCGTCTTCCTGCCCGGTTACATGTCCGACATGGAGGGCGGCAAGGCGGTTGCGCTGGAGCGGTGGGCCGCAGAGCAGGGCCGCGCGATGCTGCGGCTGGATTATGCCGGTTGCGGCGCCAGCGAGGGGCGGTTTGCGGACGGGACGCTCGCGAGTTGGCGCGACGATGTGCTGCTGCTGCTGGACGCGCTGGTCGAGGGGCCGGTGGTGCTGGTCGGATCATCCATGGGCGGCTGGCTGGCGCTGCTGGTGGCGCTGGCCCGGCCCGATCGGGTTGTGGGACTAGTCGGCATCGCCGCTGCGCCCGACTTTACCGAATGGGGCTTCACCGATGCGGACAAAGCGCTGCTGGCGACCGAGGGGCGGATCGAGGAGCCGTCGGCCTATAGCGAAGCCCCCTATGTGACGACGCTGGCCTTCTGGCAGTCGGGACAGGCGTTGCGGCTGCTGGAGGGCGAAATCGCGATCGATTCTCCGGTGCGGCTACTCCACGGCCAGCAGGACCGCGACGTGCCCTGGTATGTGGCGGTCAAAACGGCGGGACTGGTGCGTTCATCCGATGTGCAGACGCTGCTGATTAAGGACGGCGACCATCGTCTTTCCCGCGACGGCGACATCGCCCTGTTGATCCGCACCGTCGCCAGCCTGTTGGCCCAAACTGTGGACACACTCTAATGCATTTCCTCCTGCCACTCCTGCTCCAGGCCTATTCCCCCGAAACCGAGGCGGTGATGAATCGCAGCCGGAGGGAGAAACAGGAAGAGCGCGCCGCTGCGGCAGCGGCGGCGAATCCTGTTGCCCCGGCCCCGGCGCGCGAGGACGGCAAGGTGCCCATCCCCGCCAAATTTGCCGCGCCGTTTCAGGCATGCCTGGACCAGGCGATCGAATCGCCCGATGCCGGGATCGCCTTCGCGCAGAAATGGCGGATCGAGGGGGGCAGCTTTTATGCGCGCCACTGTATGGGCTTTGCCTATGCGCGCGCCGAGCGCTGGACGCCCGCGATCGTCGCGTTCGAGCAGGCGGCCGAGGAGGCCGAGCGCAGCGGCGAGATGGTGGAAGCGGCGCGGCTATGGGCGCAGGCTGGCAACGCCGCGATGGCCAGCGGCGACCTGCCCAAGGCGCGCGGTGATTTCGACGCGGCACTGGCGCGCGGATTGCCCGACGGGCTGGAAAAGGGCGAGGTCCATCTGGACCGGGCGCGGGCACTGGTGGCGCTGAACGAGTCGGACGCGGCGCGCGATTCGCTGGACGTCGCGCTGGCGCAAGCGCCCAAAGACCCGCTGGGCTGGCTGTTGTCGGCGACGCTGGCGCGCCGGTCGGGCGAGATGAGCCTGGCGCAGGCGCATATTGCGCGGGCGGTGCAATTGTCGCCCGATGACGCCTCGGTGGCGCTGGAGGAGGGTAATATCGCCGTCCTGACCGATCACGAGGATATTGCGCGGGCGGCCTGGGCACGGGCGGTGAAGCTGGCCCCGGACAGCCCGTCCGGCAAGGCGGCGGCGGACAATCTGTCGCGGCTACCGATTGCCAAGGCGGCCAAGTAAAACGCCAGCAAGACTTTGTAACGGAACCGCTTTCGCCTTCGCCCCGTTCGCTCGTCCGTAGCGGGATTGCATGAAGGAGACAGCGAGTTGGAGAGTTATTGGAAGAAAAGCGCAGCCATCGGTCTGCTGCTGGTTGGCGCGATGGCGACCACCGCCTGTTCGCGCGGCGCGACCCGAGGCGGCCTGATCGGCGGCGCGGGTGGCGCGGTCGTGGGCAGCGCCACCGGCCTTGGCACGGTTGAAGGTGCCGCGATCGGTGGCGCTGTCGGCGCAGTCATCGGCGACAAGGATGATCGCTGCTCACGTCGGGATCGCCGCCGGGGCCGGTGCTGAGAAAGCCCCTTATTTGAGGTAGAAGTCGACGGTCGTGACGACGCGCACCTTCTTATAAGGCGTGTCGCTCGATCCGTCGCCGCCTTCGCCATCGCGGGCGTCGATCGAGAAATAACCCTGGGTGGCGCTCTTGATGCCCCCTACCCCGGACCCTGAATCCTTGGCGAATTGTTCGGCGGCGGCGCGCGCGTCGCGGGTGGCGGCGGCGACCATGTCGGGCTTGACGTCATTCAGCTTGGTAAAGCTATATTTCATCCCCGACCCTTCCTGCAACGTCACGCCGCGGCGGACCAGGTCGAACTGCTGGGCGACCGCCTTTTGCGCGCTGGCGACGTCAGTCGTGCGGAGCAGCATCCGCTGTGTGATGGTGATGTTGTTGACGCCATTGTTGAGATATTGGTTCACCCCCGCGCCGGTCGGGGTCAACTCGCCAGGCTTAAAGCCCAGGCCATTGAAATAGGCTTGCAATTCCTTGGTGTTATTGTCGATCTCCGCCCGCACGGTGGGCAGGTCGAAGCCGGTGGCCGAATAGCTGATCGACCAGGTGGCGAGGTCCGCCGTCACATCTTTTTCCGCCAGGCCGCGCACCGTGACCGATCGGTCCGCCGCCTTGGCGCGCTTGAGCCCATCACCCAGCAGATAACCGCCTGCAATCGTCCCGAAAGCCAGCAGCGCCGCGCCGCCCAGCAAAACCTTGTCCCGCATTTCCAACGCCATTGTCCGCTTTCCTCTTCCGTCTGGTGATGCGCGACCTTATCTTGGGGCGGTATCTACGACTCCTGAGATGAACCGTTGCTTGATAGCGACGAACGGAGAATATCTTGCCCAAATTTCTGCATAGCATGATCCGCGTCCGTGACGTCGACAAGACGATTACCTTTTTCGAACTGCTGGGCCTGAAGGAGGTCAAGCGCTTCGACAGCGAACAGGGCTGCTTCACCCTAGTCTATCTCGCCGCGCCGGGTGACGAGGATGCGCAGGTCGAACTGACCTATAATTGGCCGCCGGTCGATGGCAGCGCGGCCGAAACCTATGATGGCGGGCGTAATTTTGGCCATATCGCCTACCAGGTCGAGAATATCTATGACACCTGCCAGCGGCTGATGGACGCGGGCGTGACTATCAATCGGCCGCCGCGCGATGGCCATATGGCCTTCGTGCGCACGCCCGACGATATTTCGATCGAACTATTGCAGGACGGGCGGCTGGAGCCGGCCGAACCTTGGGCGTCGATGCCCAATATCGGGGTCTGGTAAGCCATGCTGGAGATCGTCCGCATCCCCGTCCTAAACGACAATTATGTCTGGCTGCTGCATGACTCCGCCAGCGGCGAGACGGTCGCAGTCGATCCGGCGGTGGCGGAGCCGGTGCTGGAGGCCGCCGCCGCGCGCGGCTGGACCATTGGCCAGATCTGGAACACCCATTGGCATGGCGACCATGTCGGCGGCAATGCGGCGATCAAGGCCGCCACAAGCTGCGTGATCACCGGCCCGGCGGCGGAGGCTGAGAAGATCGGGACGCTGGACCGGACGGTGGGCGAAGCCGACACCGTGCGGATCGGCCATCACGTCGCCACGGTGATGGCCGTG
This sequence comes from bacterium, assembly GCA_030824575.1. Lineage (GTDB taxonomy): Bacteria > Pseudomonadota > Alphaproteobacteria > Sphingomonadales > Sphingomonadaceae > Sphingobium. Next base: position 93,829 of record JAVBXL010000205.1, read on the forward strand.
CCAGCACATACGGCGGGGCATATCGCCTATCATCTGGCCGACGATCAGATCCTGTTCGTGGGCGACACGCTGTTCGCTATGGGCTGCGGCCGGCTGTTCGAAGGCACGGCGGCGCAGATGTTCGCCAACATGGCGCGCTTCGCCACGCTGCCGGACGATACGATCGTCTATTGCGCGCATGAATATACCCTTTCCAACGGCCGTTTCGCGCTGGGTGTGGAGCCTGGCAATGCGGCGTTGGCGGCACGGGTCGCAACGGTCGAGGCTGCACGGGCGCGGGGCGAGGCCACAGTGCCGACCAGCATCGGGATCGAGCGGGAGACGAACATCTTCATGCGCGCGCGCGATGCGACCCAACTGGCGGAACGTCGCGCGGCGAAGGACGCGGCCTGACGGTTTTTGCGCTATAGTGCCGTCCTATGGTCGATGGATGGGAGAATCACGATGCGCGCGTGGATGGGTATGGCGCCGCTGCTGCTGGCGGCCTGCACCGGCAGCTATGAGCCGACGCCGCTGACCGACAAGCAGGCGGCTAAACTCGACAAGGCGCTGGCGGGCAAGGTAGCGGGCGAAAAGGTCAGCTGCATCAATCGCGAGCCGCAGACCAGCCTGACGGTCATCAGCAACAATGTGCTGCTCTACAGGGTCAGCCGCAGGCTGGTGTACAAGAATGAACTGATCGGCAGTTGCAGCGGCCTGACCTATGGCGACACGATGATCGTGCGCAGCTATGGATCGCAAATGTGCCGGGGCGACTTCACCACGACCGCCAATTTGCAGACCGGTATCACGACCGGCGCCTGCGCATTGGGCGACTTCATCCCCTATCGCGCGCCCAAGCCCTAAGACAAGTCAGTCGCCGATCGCCTTGGCCAGGGCGGTGCGGATGGCCATGAGCCGGGCCAGAAGGTCCGGTGGGTCGGACGGCGCAGCCTTGGCGAGGGGTATGGCGGGCGCATGGCCATTGCCATCCAGCAGCGCCTTTTGCGCGCCCTTGACCGTGAACCCCTCGACATTGAGCAACTGGTGGATGCGGCGCGCCAGCGCGACGTCGGTCGGCCGATAATAGCGGCGGTTGCCCGATCGCTGGAGCGGGCGCAGCTGCGGAAAGCGCGTTTCCCAATAGCGCAATATATGTTGGGGAAGACCCAGCTCGCCGGCCAGCTCGCTGATGGTCAGAAATGCACCCTCTGCCTTTTCCATGACAGCGATGTTGCACCCATAATTGTACGAACGTCAACTATGGTAAAGCAATGGTAATGCTGGAAAAGCGCTGAGCCGCACTTTAAACCGCGGCGACCCGGTCCCGCATCGTCTGGCTGGCGCGGAAGGTGAGCACCCGGCGCGGTTCGATAGGCACTTCCACGCCGGTCTTGGGGTTGCGGCCCATACGTTCCGTCTTGTCGCGCAGGACGAAGGTGCCGAAGCTGGAAATCTTCACATTTTCCCCGCGTTCGAGCGCGCCGGACATATGTTCGAGGATCGATTCGACCAACGCGGCGGCTTCCGCCCGCGACAGGCCGACATGGCGGTTCACGCTTTCAGCCAGATCGGCCCGCGTCAAGGTTGCATTGCCGCTCATAGACCATCCCCACTTCTTCACCCCAGCGACCATCTTCGCGGACGATCTGCCTGAAATGTGATCGATTCGCAGCGCTTTGGCAAGCGCCGCCTATCCTGCGCGCAGTCCTAGAGCCGCAGGACGCACGCGCCCCAGGTGAAGCCGCCGCCCATCGCTTCCAGCACCACCAGGTCGCCCGGCTTGATCCGGCCGTCGCGCACCGCATAATCGAGCGCCAAGGGAACCGACGCCGCGGACGTATTGGCGTGCCGATCGACCGTCACCACCACCCGGTCGGGCGACAATTTGAGCTTGCGCGCGGTCGCGTCGAGGATGCGGGCATTGGCCTGATGCGGCACCAGCCAATCGATTTCGTCGGTAGAGAGGTTTGCGATTGCCATCACTTCCCTCAGCACCGAAGCGAGGTTGACGACGGCGTGGCGGAACACTTCCTGCCCCCGCATCCGCAACTTGCCTACCGTCTGGGTCGTGGACGGGCCGCCATCGACATAGAGAAGCTGGTTGTGGCGGCCATCGGCATGAAGCTTGGCGGCCAGGATGCCGCGCTTGCCGTCCGCGCTTTCCTCCGCGCCCAGCACCACGGCACCAGCGCCGTCGCCGAACAGGACGCAGGTGGTGCGGTCTTCCCAGTCGAGGATGCGGCTGAAAGTCTCCGCGCCGATCACCAGCGCGCGGTTGGCCGCGCCCGACCGGATCATGCTGTCGGCCACGGTCACGGCATAGAGGAAGCCCGAACAGACCGCCGCGACGTCGAACGCGACGCAATCGTCGATGCCGAGCGCCGCCTGCACCTTGGTCGCGGCGGCGGGAAATGTCTGGTCGGGGGTCGCCGTCGCCAGGATGATGAGGTCGATATCCTGCGCCGTCAGGCCCGCCGCGGCGATCGCCTGGCGCGCAGCGTTCGCGGCCAGGCTGGCGGTGGTTTCGCCCTCCCCCGCGATATAGCGGTTACGGATGCCGGTGCGCTCGACGATCCATTCGTCGCTGGTGTCCACGGTCTCCGCCAGTTCGGCATTGCTGACCGCACGGACGGGCAGGGCCGAGCCCGTGCCGAGCAGGATGGAGCGGCGGATCACTTGACGGGCTGCTCCAGCTTGGACGCCGCGGCCGACAGCGACTGGATGCCGGCCATATCGGCGGCGATGCGGCGGGTGATGTCTTCCTCCAGCAGCCGGGCGGCGACATGGACGGCGTTGGCGATGCCCTTGTCGTTCGCACTGCCATGGCTTTTCACGACCACGCCGTTGAGGCCCAGGAAAACCGCGCCATTATGGTTGTTGGGGTCGAGATGATGTTTGAGCAGGTGCATCGCGGGCTTCGAGATCAGGAAGCCGATCTTCGAGCGGATCGAACTGGTGAACGCCTTGCGCAGCACGTCGGTCACGAAGCGGGCCGTGCCCTCCGCCGTCTTGAGCGCGACATTGCCGGAAAAGCCATCACACACGATCACGTCGGCGTCGCCGCGGGCGATCTTGTCGCCCTCGGTGAAGCCGTCGAACTGCAGCGGCAGGCTCTTCGCGCTGCGCAGCACGGCGGCGGCTTCGCGAATCTCGTCGGTGCCCTTCAAGTCTTCGGTGCCGATGTTGAGCAGGCGCACGCGGGGCCGTTCAAGATCGAAGGCGATGCGCGAATAGGCCGCGCCCATCACCGCGAACTGGACGAGGTTGCGGGCGTCGCATTCGGTATTGGCGCCCAGGTCCAGCATGACGACGTCATTGTCGCCCAGCGTCGGCAGTAGCGCGGCCAGCGCGGGCCGATCCACGCCCGGCATGGTGCGCAGCGCCAGCTTCGCCATCGCCATCAGCGCGCCGGTATTGCCGGCGGACACAGCGGCACCCGCCTGCCCCGATTTCACGGCGGCGATCGCCATGCTCATCGAGCTGCTCTTCTTGCGAATCGCCACGCTCGGCTTATCGGAACCCGCAACGACGGTGTCGGCGTGGACGATTTCCGACGCCGCCCGCAAATTGGGGTGATGATCGAGCGCAGCCTTGATCTGCGTCTCATCGCCAAACAGGGTGAAGCGCAGCCCGTCATGACGGCGGCGGGCCAAAGCCACGCCTGCCATCATCACGCGCACGCCTTCGTCCCCGCCCATCGCGTCTATTGCGATTCGCGGCTGACTGGACACTGCGATCACCCCTTTGCGGAGATGGGGATGGGCTTACGCCCCGACGGCGACGATTTCGCGGCCGTTATAATGCCCACAGGCGTCGCACAGATTGTGGGGACGCTTCAGTTCACCGCAGTTGGAGCATTCCTGAAATGCTTCGACGCGCAGCGAATCGTGGCTACGGCGCATGCCGCGCTTGGAGGGGGACGTTTTCCTTTTGGGGACAGCCATGTCGGCACCTTGTTCCGTGTATAATCAAGTTGTGCGACCGGCCAGTTCCGAACAGAAAAGCTGACGCCAACGGCGCCGCAGACCCATGCGGCCCGGTGATCGCGAAGCCCTGCGCCTATAGCGCTTTTTGTCCGGGGTGCAAGGCTTTCCTTTCCCTTTGGCCTTGCCCCATTGCCCATGCCGTCTAGGGTACGGCGCTTGAAACGAGGGGGATATTCCATGCTGCTGCCGATCACGCTGACCTTTGCCGCAGCCTGCGCGCTGCTCAACCTGTGGATCGCGACTCGCTGCGCGCGGATTCGCATCGCCGACAAGGTGATGCATGGCGATGCGGGCAATAGCCTGCTGGCGCGGCGGATGCGGGCGCACGCCAATTTCGTGGAATATACGCCGATCATACTGATTCTCTTCGCGCTGGTCGAACTGGCCGTGGGCGCATCGCTATGGCTGTGGATCGGCGCGCTGGTCTATGTGGTGGCGCGGGTCGCCCATGCGTTCGGCATGGACGCGGACAAGCCCACGGTCTGGCGCGCGGGCGGCGCGCTGCTGACCTGGGGCGTGATGGTCGCGATGGCGATCGCGGCGCTGACCATCGCCTATACAGCGACACGGGAGATGCCGGCTCCGCCCGCCATGGCTTTGCAGGGGTAAGGTTACCCCGCCAGCACCGAATCGGCGACATAGGGGTTGGTGCGCCGCTCATGGGCGAAATTGCTCATCTGGCCATGGCCGGGCACGAAGGCGGTGTCGCCGCCCAGCGGCCACAGCTTGCCGGTGATCGCATCGATCAGATCCTGATGATTGCCGCGCGGGAAGTCGGTGCGGCCGATCGATCCCTGGAACAGCACGTCGCCCACGATCGCCAGCTTGCTGGGCGCGTGGTGGAAGACGACATGGCCGGGCGTGTGGCCGGGACAATGATAAACGTCGAAGGTCAGCTGGCCAACCGTCACCTGATCGCCGTCATTGAGCCAGCGATCCGGCTCGAAACTCTCGCCTGGTACGCCCCAGCGCTCGCCATCCTGGGGCAGCCGGTCGATCCAAAAACGGTCGTCTTCATGCGGACCCTCGATCGGGACATTCAGGTCGCGGGCCAGCACGCCGGCTTGGCCGCAATGGTCGATATGACCATGGGTGACGAGGATCTTCTCGATCGTGACGCCCTGATCGGCGGCCGCCTTCTTGAGCACCGGCAGGTCGCCGCCCGGATCGACGAAAGCGCCGCGCATCGTTTGCGTGCACCAGAAGAGGGTGCAGTTCTGTTGCAACGGGGTGACGGGGATCAGGACGGCTTTGAGCGGCGGCGTGGTCATGGGGCTGATGTGGCGAAGGTGACGGGCAAGCGCAAGGCTCAGGGCCTGTCTGGAAAAGCCGGTTCCGGCCCGCTCCCCCGCCCAACCACCCGATCCAGTATCATCCTGTCGGGTGGTTGGGCGGGGGAGCGGGCCGGAACCGCACTTGAAAAGCGCCCTTTCGCGCTTTTCCAAACAGTCTTTCAGGCCTCATCCATCGCCGCGAACGGTTCGGCCAGGCTGATGCTGTCCAGCACCTTGGCCGTCTCGTCGCGGACGCGCAGCATCACGCGATGCAGGCGACATTCCGATTCGGGCAGGCAGTTGGTGCAGCTTTCATGGGCGAAGCGGCTGGCGCAGGGGGTCAGCGCGAGCGAGCCGCGGGTCAACCGGACGATGTCGCCATAGCTGACGTCCACCGGCGCCAGCGCCAGCCAATAGCCCCCGTCCCGCCCGCGCTGGGTCGCGACCAGCCCTTCGCGCGACAGTTCGGACAGGATCACGGTCAGGAATTTGGACGGGATGTTCTGGCGCGTCGCGATTTCGTTGAGGGGCACCGGACCCTGGCGGTAGCGGTCGGCAAGATGCTGAAGCGCACGGATGGCGTAACGGGTCTTCTGGGACAACATAAGGCTGTTATTCGCCCCCCCACCCGCTTTGGCAAGTCAAGCGTGGCGAGAGAGAAAGAGTTTTCGCGCTGGGTCAGCAGAGTGAAGAGCAACATGTTCCCGCGCAGGCTGATTAGCGCGTTGGCTCCAGCGCGGCCTTCGCCTGTCCGGGGAAGTCGCTGAAGATGCCATCGACGCCGGTTGCCGCGATGGCGCGGACCCAGGAGGCGAAGTCGCCGCGCCCCTGCGGGTCGTCGGTGCGCTGATATTGGGGCGGCAGAAAGCTGTTTTCCATCCGCAACGTCCAGACATGGACCTGCAACCCCGCATCATGGGCGCGGCCGACCAGCGCGGTCGGGCCTTCGGGCGCGATGATGAGCGCCGCCGACGGACCGACGCCGTCGGCATAGGTGGCGATGTCGGTCAGGCCCTGCACCGTCAGCATGTCGGCATAAGTCGTGCCGGGCAGGTCGGCCGGGCCACCCTCCGCATCGACCAGCTGAATGAGGCGCAGGCGCGAGGCGGCGCGCAGCGCTTTCAGATTGCTGACCTCGAACGACTGGATGAAAACCGGGTCGGCCTCTGTTTGATAGCCGTAGCGGCCGAGCAAATCGAGCAGCGCCGCCTGATGCGGCAGGCCGATACCCGCGAAATAGCTGGGATGCTTGGTTTCGGGATAGAGGCCGATGCGGCGACCGGCCTCCGCCTCCTTGGCGCGGACCAGCTTCAATATCTCTTCGAAGGTAGGGATAAGATAGAGATCGTCGAAGCGCCGATTGGCCGGGCGGACATAGGACAGCCGTTCGCGCGCGCGCAGGGTGCGCAGTTCGGCGAGGGTGAAATCCTCCGTGAACCATCCCGCCATGGCGACGCCGTCGATCGTCTTGGTCGTCTTGCGATCGGCAAATTCGGGATGATCCGCGACATCGGTGGTGCCGCTTATCTCATTTTCATGCCGGGCGACGAGGACGCCGTCCTTGGTCAGCACCAGGTCGGGCTCGATAAAGTCGGCCCCCTGGTCGATCGCGCGCTCATAGGCGGCGAGCGTATGTTCGGGCCGTTCGCCGCTGGCACCGCGATGGGCGATCAGGATCGGTTCGGCCTGAACCACAGAAAGGGGGATGAGGCTCATCAACAGGAACAGTGTGATGCGCGCCAGCCCCCGCCCGATCATGCCTTCACGCCCTGGAGCGCATTTTCATAGGTGGTCGCCTTGAATCCGATGATGGTTTCGCGGCCGGTGTCGAGGATCGGGCGCTTGATCATCGACGGGTTGGTGATCATCAGCAGGATCGCCTTGTCCGCGTCGATATGCGCCTTGTCGCCCGCATCCAGCGCCTTGAAGGTGGTGCCAGAGCGGTTGAGGATGGTTTCCCAGCCATGTTCCATCACCCATTCTTCCAGCTTCGCCTTGTCCACACCGGCGACCTTATAGTCGTGGAAGCTGTAGCTCACGCGCTCATTGTCCAGCCAGTTGCGGGCCTTCTTGATCGTGTCGCAATTTTTGATGCCATACATGGTAATCATGATGCCGTGCTCCTGTTACCCTTTGAAGGCGGTGACTTCGATTTCGATCTTCATGTCCGGCTTGACGAGGCCGGCGATGACGCAGCTGGCGGCGGGGCGGATGTCGCCGAACACGGGGCCGGCAATGTCGCCCATGACGTCCCAATAGGCGGCGTCGGTGATATAATAGGTCACGCGCACCACATCGGCGAAGGAAAAGCCGGCGTCGTCCAGCGCCTTGCCGATCACCTTGAGCGCGTTCCTGCCCTGCGCCACCACATCGTCCGGCATCGTCTTGGTTTCGGGATCGGTGCCGGTGGTGCCGGCGACGAAGCACCAGTCGCCCTGAACGACGGCACGCGAATAGCCGACCTGCGCCTCGAAGGGCGAGCCGGAGGAAATGAGCTGGCGGGGCATGAGGATTCCTGCTGCAGTGCGAAAGGATCAGAGCGGCCTTTGCCCCCTGCGCCTGTTGCTGTCCAGCAATTTCCCCCGGAACGGCGGGCGCGCCGGGCCGTTGGGGAGGGATCGGGCATCAGGCCCAAGGAGACATGCGATGGACCGCCCTACCCCCGACCACGAATATGACGAGAATAAGGAGCAGGCCGAAGCCGGCACCCAGGCACAGGATGTTGCGGACGATGCGCGGGCGCGCACCACCGACCTGTCGGAAGAGAGCGAGCATGGCGGGCGCACCAATCCGGCGCAGATCATCCCCGACGATGTGCCCGACCTGGTCGACAAGATGAACGAGATGAGCCGGTCCGGCCGGATCGACATGGATGCCTATGCCGGCGAACCGCAGATGGACGATGAAGAGGAAGAGATGGGGCCGACCGAGGAGGACGAATAGCGCCCGTCAGGTCAAACGCTCGGCCATGGCGCGGGCGGGCACTTCGCCGATGATGCGGGCATAAGGGCTGGGCTGTACGCCGGCGTTGATCGATTTAGCGCCGTTTCGGATGGTCCGGCCCGGCATGGCAGCGCGCGGGCGTACGGCATCGATGTGCATCACATCAGATTGACGCCGGATCGGTGAAAAGCTGGATCGGCTTTAACGCCCTGTTTGCCGGACGCTCGCTAGAGCATAGGCATGGCGAGCGAATGGAACAGACGGCCGCGGCCGTCACGCAGAAATAAGGTGCAGCAGGCTTGGGTCGCGGAGGCGCAGCGCGCGGGTGCCGCACGCTTGCGTCCGGTACGGCAGCGGCGCAGCGGGATCACCGGACCGGCGCTTGTTTATATGTTGTGCCTAGGGCTGTTGCTCGGCTGGTATGGGCCAGGCTGGGTTGATCGCTTAGACCAAGCGCCCACCATGACCTCCGCTCCGGCGCTTTTGACCGACAGCCTGTCCGCCGATTTCACCTTCTGCCATCGCGGCGGCGGGACCAATTGCGTGGTCGATGGCGACACATTCTGGTTTCGCGGCGACAAATATCGAATTGCCGATATCGACACGCCCGAAACCCATGGGCGGCGCTGTGCGGCGGAAGGCGAGTTGGGCGCGCGCGCGACGCAGCGATTGCAGGCGCTGATGAACGACGGCGCCTTCTCGCTGGAAAGCGGCGATCGCGACATTGATCGCTATGGCCGGGCCTTGCGGATCGTAACGCGCGGAGGCCAGTCGATCGGCGACCAACTGGTCGCTGAAGGACTGGCCCGACGTTGGGATGGCGGTCGCCACCCCTGGTGCTAGGCGCTTAGCGGCAATTAACGCCGCCGCGGTCGATTTCACGGCCCAGCAGCGCGCCGGCGCCGCCGCCGATCAGAGTGCCCAATATGTTGGACTGACCCTGGGCCAGTTGGTTGCCGAGCAGGCCGCCCAGCGCCGCGCCGACGATCAGGCCGGTGGTGCCATCCGAACGGCGGCAATAATAGCGATTGTCATTGCCGCGATAGATGCGGGTGCGGCGATCGACGCGGATCGGGGCATAGCCAGTGCGATAATAGCGGTCTGGCCGGTAGGAACGGCCATAGCGCGGATCGGGGCGGTTCCAGTCATAGCTGTACACCGGGCGGCCGGGACGGCGATAATCGTTGCGGCCATTGTCCACGCGGCGATCCTGGCGCAAGTCGCGGCGGTCCTGACGGACATCACGGCGCACGTCTCGACGGTCCTGACGGACGTCACGACGGACTTCGCGGCGATCTTGACGGACTTCGCGACGATCTTCACGCTGGTCCTGGCGATTGTCGCGGCGATCGTCACGCCGTTCGCGGTTATTCTGGCCCGGCTGAGCGAAAGCGGGGGTGGCGGCTATGCCGGTCAGGGTCATGGCGCCGAGCGACAGGGCGGCGATGGCCTGTTTGAACGAAAATGTCATGGGCGGGGGTCCTTCCCTCTTGGTATCGTGGCGGTAGAACACGCGAGAATAGGGGATGTTGCATGAACGGAACAAAACGCGCCGTTCAGTCGGCGGACAGGCGCGGCGGGTCTGGCGAGGCGAGTCCGGCGCAGCGGCCTAAATGTCCGGAACTGAACGCCTATCGGCCATGGCAAATTCTTCCTACGCCGACCTTACCCTTGGCGCAGCGGAGAGATGGCTGACGATGCGAACAAACCGGGCGGACGATAACGCGGCGGCATGGAAAACAGCGCTCGATGCGGGCGGCCGGGCTAGTAGAGGCCGCTATGGGAATTAGAGCGCGTTGGCGAGGGCGGCCCGCTGTTCGTTGGTGAGGCCGTCGGCGGCGGCGTTGTCGCCCTGCGCGCCTTGGCTATCGTCGCCGGACCCGACGAACTGGATCGCGGTCAGGATAACCAACACCGCCCAAAGCAGTGCGAACCAGCGGCTGGTAAAAATCGAGCGGAGGCGGACGCCGAAGAACATGGGGCGCAGGATAGGACCGCGGGGTTAAGGAAGCCTCACCCCGGCGATGCGGCCATGGCGGGATCGAAGCCGAAATCAGGCGCGGCGAATGTGATCGGGCTGGTCAGCACGACCCGGTCGAGCCGCGCGGCGCTCATGCAGCGATGGCACCAGCTATGGTCGAAGGCGACCTCCAGCACCCAATGCTGCGCCGCCGTGCCCCACGCCGCCCAGGCGTCCCGCGTGACATGATCGCTGCCGCAGACATTGCAGATATAGGCGTGGTGGACGGGCGTGCGAGGGATAGGGGTTTGCTCGGTCATGATGCCGAGTATAAGGCGATTCGCGCCGTTTTGGGGGAAGATGGGTCCGTTATGGACACGATGAGCGGCGTCAGGCGGCGGCCTTGCGCGATCGGGTCTGGTCGCCACGCCCCGCCAGCAGGCCGGCGATAGAGATGTCTTCGTCGATTTCCTCCCAATGGAGGCCGGAACGACTCATCTCGACCTGCGCGCGCTGATCGGGCGTCGCGTGCAGCAGGCGCGGAAACCAAGCAAGCGGCACCCCCAGCGTGCGGCCATCTTCGAGATCGACCCAGAAACTGTCGTCATCGAAACGGACGGCGAGGGGTTCAGGAGAAAAAGTCATTCCATGCGCTTTCTATCTCGGAGCGTCGTTCTTCTATAACATGGGACAATTGAGAAAGCACATGGGCGGGGAAACCCCGACTTTCAGCTACCGTCACTTCGGGCCAGAGCCAGAATTTCGCATTGTCACGCCCCTTGCGAACATGGATGTGCACAGGCTCGCGCGGTTCACCCTCGTTCGCGTAGAAGTGGAAGCGATAGCCGTTCCATGTGAAGATTTTGGGCATTATTTCTGATGGAGCGCGGGTGCTGCGCGATGGGCAACCGCAGCAGGAAGAGTGAACGCATATCGCAAAAAGTTTTCAGTGAAACCCTTTAATGCTTGCGCATCCTCCTTTGAAAACATCTCGTCATCATGGGCGGCTTCGTTTCCCCCCAATCTAATTTCGTTGGCCCATTCGCCCAAGGCAGGGGTAATGAGATGATTTTCGACCAATTTCTCCACTCTCTTAAAGAGAGTTAAATGGGCCGATGGTGGATCTATCTCTTTAGTTGCACTTTCAAGCGACTTCCGAAACATCATGCCCGCCGCATCAAAATTTCCATTTTGCAAGCTATCCGTCGCTTGCTTGAAGAAATTAGCCACGTTATTCGGCGTACTTTCTGGCGCATTTCCTTCGACCATAGCAGGCCATTGCTCGCCAGTAAAGAATTTAGCTCGGAAAAGATCTCCTGCGACATCGGTAGGAGAAGCATGACTGCTAGTTGGCGATCTATATTCCCATATCACGCCTTCACCACAACAACCGCAGATAAAAAATGCCCGTTTCCCACCAGATTTCGTCACGAAGCTCTTCTGAGCGACAAAAGCTACATTTTTAGTGAAGCAATATGGGCATTTACCTACATATATTCCTACCATTTCATCACTCCGCAGCGATGCCCGCCGCCTTGAACATGTCCGGGTCAGCCTCGTCCATGTTCGCCGCGTCGCTGCCCTTGATCTTCTGGCGGCGGTCGAAGGCGTCCCAGACGTCGTTCCACTGGCCCCGCGTCGCGCCCTTGGAATATTCGGTCGAGCGGGTTTCGAAGAAGTTGGCATGCTCGACGCCGTTCAGCATCGGGGCGAGCCAGGGGAGCGGATGTTCCTCGATCATGTAGATGGGCTTCAACCCCAGTTGGCCCAGGCGCCAGTCGGCGATGTAGCGGACATATTTCTTGATGTCCTTGGGCGTCATACCGGGCACCGGCCCCATTTCGAAGACCAGGTCGACGAAGGCGTCCTCGATACGGACGGTCTTCTGGCACATGTCCATGATGTCGTCCTTGACCGCGGGGGTCAGGCAATTGCGTTCGGCGCAGAAGGCGTGGAACAGCTTGATGATGCCCTCGCAATGGAGCGTCTCGTCGCGGATCGACCAGGTGACGATCTGGCCCATGCCCTTCATCTTGTTGAAGCGCGGGAAGTTCATCAGCATGGCGAAGCTGGCGAAGAGTTGCAGCCCTTCGGTAAAGCCGCCGAACATGGCGAGCGTGCGGGCGATATCCTCGTCCGTATCGACGCCGAACTGTTGCAGATAGTCGTGTTTGTCCTTCATCTCCTTATACTGCATGAAGGCGCTATATTCGCTTTCGGGCATGCCGATCGTGTCGAGCAGATGCGAGTAAGCGGCGATGTGGACGGTTTCCATGTTGCTGAACGCGGTCAGCATCATCTTGACTTCCGTGGGCTTGAACACGCGGCCATATTTTTCGTGGTAGCAATCCTGCACTTCCACGTCGGCCTGGGTGAAGAAGCGGAAAATCTGCGTCAGCAGGTTGCGCTCATGATCGGACAGCTTCTGCGCCCAGTCGCGGCAATCCTCACCCAAGGGCACTTCTTCGGGCAGCCAGTGCAGTTGCTGCTGGCGCTTCCAATATTCATAGGCCCAGGGATATTCGAAGGGCTTGTACACCTTGGAGGCTTGGAGAAGAGGCATGGGACGAAACTCCGGGCGAAATCGTTACGAATGAAGGGCGGTTGCAACCTGGGCGAGGGCGGGACGTTGAAGCGTCGTTACCCCCCGCACAGGAGAAATATCATGGTCGACCTGACCAGCATCAAGGAACATGCCGAAGTGATCGGCGCCGATGGCGTGCATGTCGGCACCGTCGACCATATGGACGGTGACCGGATCAAGCTGACCAAGAAGGACAGCGGGGAAGGCAGCCATAAGGGGCATCATCATTATATCAGCCAGGGCCTGATCGCGGCGGTCGAGGATGACGGCACGGTGCGGCTTTCCGCCAATGCCGACGTCGCGGTGACGTTCGAAGAAGAAGAGTGAGCGCGCGGGCGCGGCGGCATAGGCCGTCGCGCCCGGCTCCCATGCCTTACTGGCAGGCAAGACACTCGTCATAGTCGGTGGTCTCGCCGATTTCGAACTTGGGGGCGTCGATCGTGTTGTCGGCCTCCACGCCGCCGGCGAAGCCCGCGCGCTGCACGCTCTTCGAGCGCAGATAGTAAAGCGACTTGATGCCCAGTTCCCAAGCGCGGAAGTGGAGCATGAGCAGATCCCACTTCTCCACGTCGGCCGGGATGAACAGGTTCAGCGACTGCGCCTGGTCGATATAGGGCGTGCGGTCGGCGGCCAGTTCGAGCAGCCAGCGCTGGTCGATTTCGAAGCTGGTCTTGAACGTGTCCTTTTCTTCCGGGCTCAGGAAGTCGAGATGCTGGACCGAACCGCCCTTTTCCAGGATCGAGTTCCACACCGCGCTGCTGTCCTTCGCCTTGGCGACCAGCAGCTTTTCGAGGTACGGATTCTTGATCGAGAAGCTGCCCGACAGCGTCTTGTGGGTGTAGATGTTCGCCGGGATCGGCTCGATACAGGCCGACGTACCGCCGCAGATGATGCTGATCGACGCGGTCGGCGCGATCGCCATCTTGCAAGAAAAGCGCTCCATCACGCCCTGGTCGGCGGCGTCGGGGCACGGGCCGCGTTCCTGCGCCAGCATCATCGATGCCTCATTCACCTGCGCGTTGATATGCTTGAACATGCGCAGGTTCCACGATTTGGCCATCGCGCCTTCGAACGGGATGCCGCGTGCCTGGAGGAAGCTGTGGAAGCCCATGACGCCCAGGCCCACCGAGCGTTCGCGCATCGCGCTATATTTGGCGCGCGCCATTTCGGGCGGTGCGCGGTCAATATAGTCCTGAAGCACATTGTCGAGGAAACGCATGATGTCCTCGGCAAACAGCTTTTCGTCCTTCCATTCGTCCCAGGTTTCCAGGTTCATGGAGGAGAGGCAGCAGACCGCGGTACGATCATTACCCAGATGGTCACGGCCGGTTGGCAGCGTGATTTCCGAACAGAGGTTGGAGGTCGACACCTTCAGGCCCAGGTCGCGATGATGTTTGGGCATCATACGGTTCACCGTGTCGTTGAACACGATATAGGGCTCGCCGGTGGCCAGGCGCACTTCGACCAGCTTCTGGAACAGGGCGCGGGCATTGACCGTGCCGCGGATCGACTGGTCCTTGGGGCTGCGCAGATGGAAGTCACCGCCGTCGCGCACCGCTTCCATAAACTCGTCGGTCAGCAGGACACCGTGGTGGAGGTTCAGCGCCTTGCGGTTGAAATCGCCGCTGGTCTTGCGGATTTCAAGGAACTCCTCGATCTCCGGGTGGGAGACGTCGAGATAGCAAGCGGCCGAACCACGACGCAGGCTGCCCTGGCTGATCGCCAGCGTCAGCGAATCCATCACCCGGACGAAGGGAATGATGCCGCTGGTCTTGCCATTCAGGCCCACCGGCTCGCCGATGCCGCGGACATTGCCCCAATAGGTGCCGATGCCGCCGCCGCGCGAGGCAAGCCAGACATTCTCGTTCCAGGTGTTGACGATGCCTTCCAGGCTGTCGTCCACGCTGTTGAGATAGCAGCTGATCGGCAAGCCGCGCCCGGTGCCGCCGTTCGACAGGACCGGGGTCGCCGGCATGAACCAGAGCTTCGAGATATAGTCATAGACGCGCTGGGCATGAGCGGCGTCGTCCGAATAGGCCGCCGCCACGCGGGCGAAGAGATCCTGATAGGATTCGCCGGGCAGCAGATAGCGGTCGTTCAGCGTATCCTTGCCGAATTCCGTCAGCAGCGCGTCGCGCGACGGATCGGTCGTGACAGGGAAGCGTCGCGCCTGCACGGTCGAGGAGGTCAGCACCTCCGGCTCCGCCCGCGTTTCCACAGGCGCGGCCTGGGCCTGCGCCTTCATATCGTCCAAAAGATCATCCATTACAGTCGCCACGTCGCCAGCACCTTGTCCACTATCTCGAAAATCCATGCGCGCCCCCGATGTTCCTGTTCCGTTCGATTCGGTCAAGCGGGTCGCGACAAGCCGCGCATCCTAGCATGAACCGTACCGTGCCGGGGACGTAAAAGGGCCCAACCGAGCGATCGCAGGGACGGAAATCCCCTAACGCCAGACAATCGCCCAGCCACGCAATCACAATCTGTTGGGTGACCCCCGTTAACCCGATACCATAGATAGTGCCATACCCACTTGGCGGCGCAAGAGGGTAAATGACAATCCGAAGACTCGGTTCGTCGATGTTCGACGTCATTCCGCCACGGCGCGCGCGGGCGACGCACGGACTTGCCTTGCCCCCAAAAAAGGCAAGGGGGATGATGGGTCAGAAAAATAAATTTCGCTTGCCAGCCATTTTTAGACGAAGGTCTAAGGGGTTGCAGGCGTCGGGTAATAGCACCGTTGGCCATGGTGCGGCCGCCATGCCCGGACGCGGCCAGATGCGCAGATAGTGCGCTTGTGCGGAGGATGCCCGATGATTCTC
The DNA here is from genome assembly GCA_030824575.1 of bacterium. Taxonomy (GTDB): domain Bacteria; phylum Pseudomonadota; class Alphaproteobacteria; order Sphingomonadales; family Sphingomonadaceae; genus Sphingobium. Next base: position 109,380 of record JAVBXL010000205.1, read on the forward strand.
TATTATCACCCCCTCTCCTCCTATTGCTGGAAGGTGCTGATCGCCTTTTACGAGAATGGCGCGCCGTTCACCGCGCGGACGCTGGAGGATGCGGACGTCGCGCGGGAATGGATGGACCTGTGGCCGATCGGCAAATTCCCGCTGCTGCGCGACCCGGCGCGCGACGCCACGGTCGGCGAGGCGAGCATCATCATCGAATATCTCGCCCAGCATGAAGCCGGCACCTTCCGCCCCATCCCCGCCGATCCCGACGCGGCGCTGGAGGTGCGGTTGATGGATCGGTTGTTCGACAATTATGTCATGGCGCCGATGCAGGCGATCGTGGCCGACCGGCTGCGGCCGGAGGCGCAGCGCGATTCGCTGGGCGTGGCGCAGGCGCGCGACTTGCTGGCCAAAGCCTATGCGTTGATCGAAGCGCGGATCGCCGGGCGGCGCTGGGCGGTGGGCGACGCCTTCACCCTGGCCGACTGCGCCGCCGCCCCGGCGATCTTCTACGCCGACAAGATCATACCGTTGGGCGCGGATTTTCCGCTGCTGGCGGCCTATCTGGCGCGGCTGGAGGCGCGCCCCAGCTTTGCCCGCGTGCTGGAGGAGAAACAGCCCTGGTGGCACCTCTTCCCCTTTGCGGATGGCTGATGCTGGACTTGGGCGGGATTCCCCACTAGCCGCTGCCCCTGCATGGACCCGCTGTGCAGAGGCGGGCCGCAGAATGCAGATAAGGACCAGGGTAGATGACGCTCATCAAAACCGCCGACCTGATCGACAGCGTGGCCGACGCGCTCCAGTTCATCAGCTATTATCATCCGATGGATTATATTCGCGCGCTGGGCAAAGCCTATGACGTCGAAGCCAATCCGGCGGCCAAGGACGCCATTGCCCAGATCCTGACCAACAGCCGCATGTGCGCGGAGGGGCATCGCCCGATCTGTCAGGACACCGGCATCGTCAATGTCTTCGTCAAATGGGGCATGGACTGCCGGCTGGACGACAACAGCCGCTCCATGCAGGAAATCGTCGATGACGGCGTGCGCAAGGCCTATCTCAACCCCGAAAACCGCCTTCGCGCCTCCATCCTGCGCGACCCCGCCTTCGCACGCCAGAATACCAAGGATAACACGCCCTGCGTGCTGAACGTCGAAATGGTGCCGGGCAACAAGGTCGTCATCGACGTCGCGGCCAAGGGCGGCGGGTCTGAGAACAAAACCAAGTTCAAGATGATGAACCCCAGCGATTCGATCGTCGATTGGGTGCTGGAGATGATACCACAGATGGGCGCGGGCTGGTGCCCGCCTGGCATGTTGGGCATCGGCATCGGCGGCACCGCGGAAAAGGCGGTGGCGCTGGCCAAAGAAAGCCTGATGGAACCCATCGACATGGGCGAACTCAAGCTCCGCGGGCCGCAGAACAAGATCGAAGAGATGCGGATCGAGATTTTCGACAAGGTCAATGCGCTGGGTATCGGCGCGCAGGGCCTGGGCGGGTTGTCCACCATCCTCGACGTCAAGATTTACGACTATCCTTGCCATGCGGCGGGTAAGCCCGTGGCGATGATCCCCAATTGCGCCGCGACGCGCCACGCGCATTTCACGTTGGACGGGTCCGGCCCCGCCTATCTGGAAGCGCCCAAGATTTCCGAATGGCCCGACGTGAACTGGACACCGAGCAAGGAGGCCATCAGCGTCGATCTGAACACGCTGACGCCGGAGATCGTCCAAAGCTGGAAGCATGGCGACCGGCTGCTGCTCAACGGCAAGATGCTGACCGGGCGCGACGCCGCGCACAAGCGGATCAAGGACATGCTGGCCAAGGGCGAGCAACTGCCGGTCGATTTCAAGGGCCGCGTGATCTATTATGTCGGCCCGGTCGACCCGGTCGGCGACGAAGTGGTCGGCCCGGCCGGTCCAACCACCGCGACCCGCATGGACAGCTTCATGGACATGATGCTGGAACAGGGCCTGCTCAGCTGCGTCGGCAAGGCCGAGCGCGGCGTGGCGGCAACCGCGGCGATCGCCAAGCATAAGAGCGCATATCTGATGGCGGTTGGCGGCGCGGCCTATCTGGTCGCGCGCGCGATCAAGGGCGCCAAGGTCGTGGGCTTTGAAGATCTGGGCATGGAGGCGATCTACGAGTTCGATGTGCAGGACATGCCGGTGACTGTCGCGGTCGATAGCGAAGGGCGCAATGTCCATCACCTCGCCCCGCTGGTGTGGCAGGAAAAGATCAAGCGCGAGAAACTGCTCGAAGGCGCATGACCTTCATCACCCCTCCCCATCGCCAGATGGGGAGGGGTGGAAGAATCGCGCTAACCCCGATCAAGTCGCCTGCCGACATCGGAACTCGCCCCCTCACCCCGCATTGTCACCGGCATCCTCATATCGCCGGAGCTCCGCCCATGTCCTTCACCCAACTCGATCCGCCCCTGCCTGTTCATGTAGAGGGCAAGGGGAAGGGCTATGCCCTGGCCGTCATCGATTATGGGCAGGAACATAATCTGATCTGGGTGACCGGCCTGAGCGAATCGGGCGAAATCTGGTGCGCGCCCAATCCGCTGGTGCGGCTGGAGGCGAACTGGACGATGGGACGAACGGGTTTCCCGCACGCGCTGCCGCCCGGCACCAAGCCCAGTTGATCGCCACCCTGCTGATCGCCACCAAAGCCGTCTGGTGTATGTCATACACCGCTGATAGGCTCCCGGCCCATGACAGGGGAAATCGAAGCAGCAGGTGACGCGGTCACCGGAGCCATGCTGGCGCGCGCAACGGAGCCGGACCATGGCGAAGCGCATGACGTTGGCCATGGTGCCTGCCTCAATTGCGGGGCGGTGGTCGCTGGCAATTATTGCGCGCAATGCGGTCAGGCGGCGCATCTGCATCGCAGCTTCGGCGCGATCGGCCATGACCTGGCCCATGGCGTGCTGCATTTCGAGGGGAAGATCTGGACCACCCTGCCTGAACTGGCGCTGCGGCCGGGCCATCTGACGCGGCGCTATATCCATGGCGAGCGTGCGAAATTCGTGTCGCCCTTTGCCCTGTTCCTGTTTTCCGCCTTTCTGATGTACGCGATCTTTTCGCTGACCAGCCATGGCCCGGAAGCCGGGAAAATGGTGCAGATGGACAAGGGCGAGATCGCCGAACTGAAGCAGGAAGAGGCGCGGGCTGACGCGCAGATCGCTAAGATCGAGGCGAAGCTGGCGGCGCCAGGCCTGTCGGCGGCACGCAAGGCGGCGCTGACCGAAAATCTGGTCGAAGCGCGCGAGGAGCGGCAGGGCCTGACCATGGCGAGCGGGCTGACCGAGGCGCTGCGGGGCGAAGGGGTGAATGGCGGGGTGGCGCAGACCGTCGGCACCGCCATCAGCGCGGCAGCCAAGAATCCCGAATTTGCTTATTATAAGCTCAAGGCCAACGCCTATAAATTCTCCTGGGCGCTGATCCTGATTTCGCTGCCCTTTATCTGGCTGCTCTTTCCCTTCAGCCGCCGATACAAGATGTACGATCATGCGATTTACATCACTTACTCGATCGCCTTCATGTCGCTGCTCTTTTCGCTGTCGATGGTCCTGACGATGGTCCATGTGACCAGCGGGCTGGTGACGCTGGCGCTGATGCTCTTCGCCATCTGGCACATGTATCGCCAGTTCAAGGACGCCTATGCCCTGTCGCGGATGGGCGCTGTGTGGCGGCTGCCCCTGCTTTACGGCTTCGCCTGCGTGTCGCTCTCGCTCTTCTTCACCTTCCTCGTGATGATGGCCTGATAATGATGGCCTGATAATGATGGGATGACTGGCTGTGTCCGCCCTGTATAGGGCGGGCATGATCACATCCCCGATCTGGTTGCCCGCGACGCTGATCGCCGGGGCCGTGCAGGCCTGGCGCACCGCGATCCAGCGGCGGGTCAGCCACAGCCTGTCGATCAATGCGGCGGGGCTGGTCCGCTATCTTTACGGGATCCCCTTCACCCTGCTGCTGCTGTGCGGCTATGCCTTGCTCTTCCCCGCGCCGCTGCCCGCGATCAAGACTGATTTCCTGCTCTTCTGCATCGGCGGCGGGCTGGCGCAGATCGTCGCCACCAATTTGTTGATCGCCGCGTTCAAGCATCGCAATTTCGTGGTCGGCACCGCTTATTCCAAAACCGAAGCGGTGCAGGGTGCTGCGCTGTCCTTCCTGCTGCTGGGCGAACGGCTGCATCCGCTGGCCTGGGCCGGTATAGGCTGCGGCGTGATCGGCGTGATGCTGCTTTCCACCGGGGGCAAGCGGATGGGGCCGGGCGATTTCCTGCGCGCTCTGGGCCAACCGGCAGCAAAGGCCGGCATCGCGTCGGGGTTTTTCTTTGCGTTGACCGCGATCGGCATCCGCCGGGCGACGCAGGCGGTGGGCGGGGACGACCACATCCTCGCTGCGCTGCTGGTGCTGGTCGCCACTGTGCTGGTCCAGACGCTGATGCCAGGGGGCTTGGCTGATGGCGCGCGAGCAGGGCGAGATGCGGCGGGTGTTTGCAAGCTGGCGGGTGTCGGGACAGGTCGGATTGCTGTCCGCGCTGGGCAGCGCCTGCTGGTTCACGGGCTTTGCCACCGCGCCGGTGGCGCTGGTGCGGATCGTGGGCCAGGTCGAGGTCGCCTTCACCATGGCGTTCGGCCATTTCTACCTGAAAGAACGAATGCGGCGGAGCGAGGCGGCCGGGCTGCTGCTGGTCGTCGCGGGCGTGGCGCTGGCATTGATGGGCGCGCTTTGAACGGCACGTCGCATCGCTAAGCTTTCCTTTACCATGGGCTGTTAGCCCTTCCCATGTGGGAAAAGAAGCGCACTCCGAAAATGTCGCCCGAGCGGTGATGAAGGTCGCCAAATTGTCTGGCGACCTGGGCATCCGCACGCTCGATTTACAGGCGGACATCAGCGAACTGGCCGACCGGGTGACGCATCAGGCGCGCACGATCGAGGCGATCAGCGGCGCGGCCGCGCAATTGTCGCGCGACGGCGACAGCGTGGCGATGGCCGGGCAGGAAGCCCGCGCGCAGGCTGTGGCGGCCCGCGGCATCATCGACGATTCGGGCCGACAACTGTCCACGGCCAATCATAATTTCGTTGGCCTCATCGACCAGGTGAGCCTCATCCACGCGCGGCTGGACGGCTTTGGCGAGGCGCTCAAGACGGTGGCGCATGTCACCAGCGTCATCAGCGGCATCGCCAGCCAGACCAATCTCCTTGCGCTCAACGCCACGATCGAGGCGGCGCGCGCCGGCGATGCCGGACGCGGCTTCGCCGTGGTCGCGTCCGAGGTGAAGAAACTGGCGCAGGAAACGGCGGCAGCGACCCATACGATCGAACAATCGATCGCGGCGCTGACCGGCGAGGCGGGCGGCATGTTGGCCAGCATCACCCATGGCGCGCAGACCGCGCGCACCGCGCTCAACGACACCAAGAATATCGAGACGCTGGTCGATCGGCTGGGCACGTTGATGCAGGGCCTGTCGAACAATAGCGAGGCGGTGGCCGAGCGAATCGCGTCTATGGTGGGCTCCGCAGGCGAGATTCGCGGCGGGCTGGCCGCGCTCGCCAGCACATCGACCGACAATGCCGACGGGCTGCAACGCCTGTCCGGCCGCGTTTCCACCGCCAGCGACGACACTAATGAATTGTTGCAATATCTGGCCGAAAGCGGCGTCGATATTCCCGATTCGCCCTATATCCGCTTCAGCCTGGACAGCGCGCAGCAGGTCGGCCGCGCGATCGAGCGCGCGATCGACGCGGGCGCGGTCAGCGAAGCGGCGATTTTCAGCGACTATTATGCGCCGATCACTGGCACCAATCCGCCGCTTTTCACCCATCCGGTACAGGACGCGATGCTGCCTGCCGCCCGTACCGCGCAGGAAAAGGCGCGCGGCTTCCCCGGCCTGTTCGGCATGACCTTTACCGATCGGAACGCCTATGGCGCGGTCGCCATGCCCGAACGCGCACAGCAGCAGCGACCGGGGGACGACAGCTGGAACCTGGAATATGCGCGCCAGGGCGTGATCTTCGATTTTCCCGACACGCGCGAACAGGCCCGGACGACCAAGCCCTTCTGCATCAAGGCCTATCGCCGCCTGACCGCGCAGGGCGAGGTCATCCTGCTGAAACAGGTTATCGCGTCCATCCATGTGAAGGGCCGCCACTGGGGCATATTGCAGATGGCCTATCAGGATCAGAGCTGAATCGGCGAATTGAGGGTTTGTGGCCAGGTCAATGCGCGGGCACCCCAACCGCGATGATCCTAATGAAACAGCCTATGCTGGATCGGTCGGCGCAGCGCGCAATGTGGCGGCGATCTGCGCTTCAGCCGTGGTCGCTTCGGCAATGAGCAGGCGTAACGCCTTTGCCGTATCTTCAAGAAGCCCGGCGCTGACAGGCCGCTCACCATTGAGAAAACGGCGGATGGCTCGCTCGTCTATGCCAAGCCGTCGCGAAAAAGCGGTGGTGCCCCCAAAGAGTTGCACGCAATAAGCAAAATGCTCATGTCGCTCGTCGATCGACAATGACGCGGCCATTTTTTCTTCCTTTCGTTCGCTGGCGGCGGCCATAGACCATATGGCGAACAGGGCGCAATCGAGCTTTTGGGGACGATCATAGCCTCTCCCCTGAAGGGAACCGGAGCAAGAAAACCTGCCGCCTCTTCCCCGCCCATGGCCGACCTCAACCCTTGCCCCATCGTCGCCTTGCGCTATGTCGCTGGACGTCATCTTTAGGAGCAGTCATGGGTCGCCTTGTCAGCATCGTCCGCGGCGCAGGGATCGCGCTGCTGTTCGCCGTCATCGCCCTGTGCCTGATGATCACGATCATTCCGCCCTTTCTGGACCGCATCTATTATCAGGGACCGGTCAGCCGCCATTATGACGGCGCGCATTTCTTCAATCCCGATGGCGCGATCGACATACCCGCACCGCCCGGCACCAGCCGGCAAGGCTTTATTGCGCGCTGGCTGATCGGTCATGACGACC
>JAVBXL010000085.1 GCA_030824575.1 bacterium
TCGCTATGACCCACCCGTTACGCAACAGCAGCGTCGCCATGGCCCAAGCGTTACGTCCCGATGGCTTTACAGGCACTATTGCCCGATTCACCCGACAACGGTGTATACTTCGCCGCGACGCGCGACACTCACCCCTCCGCCGTCTCCGCCGCGCTCCGCATCCGCGTGAAAATATCCCAGGTCGCGATGAACAGCGCCGCGATCACCGGGCCGATGACGATGCCGTTGAAGCCGAACATCTCCAGCCCGCCCAGCGTCGATATCAGCACGACATAATCGGGAATCCGCGTCTCGCGCCCCACCAGGATCGGGCGCAGCACATTGTCGACCGATCCAATGACCAGCGCGCCGCACACCACCAACACGCCGCCCTGCCAGATCGCACCGGTGGCAAACAGATAGATCGCCACCGGCACCCAGACGATCGCCGTGCCGACCGCGGGCAACAAAGACAGCGCGCCCATCAGCACGCCCCACAGCAGCGCGCCCTGGATGCCCAGCGCCCAGAAGACGATGCCGCCGATCAGCCCCTGCACGATGGCGACCACGATGCTGCCCTTGATCGTGGCCCGGATGACCACCACGAACTGCTCGATCAGCGCCTGGCGTTGGCTGGCGCGCAGCGGCGCGGCGGCCGCGATGCGTTGCGACAGCATTTCTCCGTCGCGCAGCAGGAAATAGGTCAGGTACAGCATCACGCCCAGCGCCACGAAGAAGCTGAACGCGCTCTGCCCGATCTGGACCGCCTGCGTCGCCAGCGTGCGGAAACTGCTGGTAATGCCCTTCGTCACCATATCCTGCGCCGCATAGAAATTGGTCAGGCCCAGCCGCCGCAGATAGGGCGTCGCCCAATCGGGCAGCGCGGCCAGCACCTGCCCGAACAGCCGCACGAAATTAATCTCGCCCGACTGGACCTTGGCATAGAAATAGGCCCCCTCCTGCAACAAGGCCGCGCCCAGGACAAAGGCCGGGACGATCACCACCCCCAGGATCAGGAACAGCGTGATCAGCGCCGCGCCGTTGCGATGCGTGGGCATGGCCGACAATATCTGCCGGTTGAGCGGCGCGAACAGGATGGCGGCGATCACGCCCCACAGCACCGCGGCAAAGAACGGCTCTATCACCATGGCAAAGGCGATCGAAACGGCCAGCACCACGCCCAGGAAGAATCCATCCTCTATCTTGGGCGAGACATGCAGCGGCGGAACCGGCTTGGGGGTGACGGGCGGTGGGGGTGTTTTGGCGTCCATCGCCGACCCTTCGCAAAATTCGCGACCCAAATCCATCGCCGAACGCTGCGGATCGGCTTCCCCCTGTCCTTTTGGGCGTTCCATGGCTAAGGAAGCCGCTTCCTTGCGCTCATTTGGGACCAGCAGCTAACGTGGCACGCGAAATCACCGGATTTTCCAACCCGCTGGTGAAGCGCGTGCGCAGCTTGCGCGACAAGAAGCACCGCAAGGCCGAAGGGCTGTTCCTGGCCGAAGGCCTACGCATCCTGACCGAAGCGCGGGAGGAAGGCGTGCTGCCCGAAATGCTGTTTCATGCCGGGTCCACCCACCCCCTGGCGCTGGACCTGATCGCGGCGATGGAGGCGACCGGCGGCGACGTCATCGAAACCACGCCCGACATCCTGTCCAAGATCAGCGGCAAGGACAATGCCCAGGCAGTCGTGGGCGTCTATCGCGACCGATTGACCCCGCTGGAAAAGTTGGACCGCAGCACCGCCGACATCTGGATCGTCGCCCAGTCGCTGCGCGATCCCGGCAACCTCGGCACCATATTGCGCACTGGCGACGCTGTGGGTGCGGGCGGCCTCATCCTGATCGACGATTGCGTCGATCCCTTCTCGGTCGAATCGGTCCGCGCCTCCATGGGCGCGCTGTTCACCCAATCGATCACCCAGACGCGCTGGGACGACTTCCTGCCTTGGTTGCGTCAGGGGCCAGGCGAACTGATCGGCACCAGCCTGAAAGCCACCCAGGATTATCAGGAACCCCGCTATGCCAGCCCCAGCTTCCTGTTGGTCGGCAACGAAGCGCAGGGCCTGCCGGAAAGCTATGAGGCGGAATGCGACCTGCTGGTCAAGATGCCGATGCTGGGCAAGGCGGACAGCCTGAACGCGGCGGTGGCCACGGCCGTCATGGCCTATGAATTGTTGAACCAGAAACGACGACGATAGGCCATCACGTTCCCCGGCGAAGGCCGGGGTCCAGTCCTGCCGTGGAAACTGGACCCCGGCCTTCGCCGGGGAACGCATCGGTCAAAACGGCTAAAGTAGGGCGGGCGAGAAGAGATGACAGCAACCAACGGCATCGGCGAAATGTGGCGGCACAAACGGGTGCTGTCGGCCAGCCTGATCGGCACGGCGGTCGAATTTTACGACTTCTACATCTACGCCACCGCCGCCAGCTTGATCTTCCCTTCGCTATTCTTCCCCTCCTCCTCGCCCTCGGCGCAGTTAATGGCCTCGTATGGCAGCCTCGCCCTCGCCTTCTTCGCCCGGCCCGTCGGCGCCGCGGTGTTCGGCCATTATGGCGACCGGATCGGGCGCAAGGCGACACTGGTTGCCTCGCTGATGCTGATGGGCGGCTGCACGCTGCTCATCGGTTTCCTGCCGACCTATCAGATGATCGGATATTGGGCGCCGCTGATCCTCTGCCTGCTGCGCTTTGGCCAGGGCTTTGGCCTGGGCGGCGAATGGGGCGGCGCGGCCTTGCTGGCGGTGGAAAACGCCCCGCCCGGCTGGCGCGCGCGCTTTGGCATGTTCCCGCAACTGGGCGCACCGGTCGGCTTCATCGCCGCCAACGGCCTGTTCCTGATCCTGGGCGCTTTCCTGACCGACGAAGATTTCTTCGCCTGGGGCTGGCGCCTGCCGTTCCTGGGCAGCGCGGTACTCGTGATCCTTGGCCTCTGGGTCCGCCTCAAGCTGACCGAAACGCCCGAATTTGCCGCCGCGCAGAAGGAAACCCCACCGCCCGCCGTGCCGCTGGCCACCCTCCTCTCCTCACATCTTGGCGCAGCGATCGCGGGCACCTTCGCCTGCGCCGCCTGCTTCGCGGTCTATTATATCGCCACCGCCTTCGCGCTGGGCTACGGCACAACCGCGCTCAAGATCGACCGCAGCAGCTTCCTGGCGATCCAGCTGGGCGCGATCCTGTTCATGGCGGTCAGCATCATCCTGGCCGGCTGGTGGGCGGATCGCACGACGCCGACGACCGCACTCGCCTTGGGCTGCGCCGGCACGGTGCTGATGGGCCTCGTCTTCGGTCCGCTGATCGGCACCGGGGCCTTGCTGCCGATCTTCGTGGCGCTCAGCCTGGCGCTGTTCGTCATGGGCTTCATCTACGGCCCGCTGGGCGCGTACCTCCCCGCCCTCTTCCCGATCCAGCTACGCTATACCGGCGCGTCCTTCGCCTTCAACCTGGGCGGTATCGTCGGCGGCGCGCTCGCCCCGATCGTCGCCACCTGGCTGATCGGCGCGCAGGGCGTCGCTTGGGTTGGCCTCTATATGTCGGCCGCCGCGCTCATCAGCCTCGTCGGCCTCTGGTTCACCAGCCGCGCTGCGCCCGTTAAATGACCTTGCGCATCAGCAGCATCGGCACGCCGCTATCCGCGAACGGGCGCACCCCTTCGAAACCGAAACTGCGGTAGAGCGGCACCCCCGCCATCGTCCCCGACAGTTCCAGCGCTGCGAACCCCTCCGCCCGCGCCGCCGCCTCGCACAGCGACAGGATCAGCGTCCCCACGCCTTTGCGCACATGATCGGGATGGGTGTACATCGCCCGCACTTTTGCCGGCTCGGTCGCCGGGTCGAGCAGCCGGTCGTCCCGCCCCGCGCTATGATTGCCGCCATAGGCGGTCGCCCGCCGGCTCCAACCGCCGCACCCGGCGATCTCACCCGCATCCTCGATGACGAAATAGGTGCCGTCCGCGATCAGCCGGCTGTCCAGCCCCATGAAAGCGTGGCTGGCCGCCACCTGATCGGGCGTCAGATAGGCGGATTGCAGATGCTCGATGGCGCAGGTCATCAACGCAGACAGGCGCAGTTCGTCGGCCATGGTGGCAAGGCGATGGGTCAGGGGCATGGATATGTCCTGCAACGAAAACGGCCGATCCTGCAAGGGACCGGCCGTTCGTCGTCACTCTTATGCAGGGATTAGAACTTGAAGCCGACCTTGCCGTACCAGAAGCCGCCGTTGAAGCCGAACGGCGACACGTCGGGATAGATATCGCCAGTGAAGCGGCCGCCGGTCGACCCATAGACCGGACCCAACGTCCCCTTGGTGTTGGAATATTTGTCGGGATAGTTGCTGAAGAGGTTCTGCACGCCCACGCTCAGCGTGAAATTGTCGTTCACCTCATAGCTGCTCTCAAAGTCGAATACGAACTCGCTGCCGAACGTCTGCGACACCGGGCCGTCATCAGTCTGGGTATATTTGCCGTACCAGTTCATGCGCGCCAGCACGGAGAAGGGACCGCTGTTCCAATTCTCGGTCAGGATGACGCGCGTCTTGGGCAGGGTTTTTTCCAGCTGGGCGACGCGGACATCAGATACGATGTCGGGATCGCGTGCGATGACCTTGGTCTTGTTATAGTTGAACGCCAGCGTGGTGTTGAAACTGCCCATGGTGTCCGTCGCAAAGCGATAGCTGCCGACGACATCGATACCCTGGGTGCGGGTATCGAAGGCATTGGTCAGGAATTGCACTTCGTTGACGGTCGCATAGTTGGCCAGCCCCAACGACTGGAGCGTGGGCCGCTGCGCGTTGGTGATTTCAAACGTGCCCGACGTGCCGATCCGGTCCTTCACCTTGATGTTGTAATAGTCGATCGACAGCGTGAAGCCCGGTGCGGGCGTGAACACGGTGCCCAGCGAGAAGCTGACCGACTCTTCGGGCTTCAATGGCGTCGCGCCCAGGAAGGCCGCGACTGGGCTGGTGACCGGCAGCGTCATCGATTCGATCGCGTTGGGATTGCCGGGGTTGAAGCCGGTTGCGATGCTGCTGCTGTTGACCTGGCCCGGCGTCGGCGCGCGGAACCCCGTCGCCACCGTGCCGCGCAGGGCAACGATATCGGGAACGACTGCGTAGCGGGCCGAGAATTTGCCCGTGGTGGAATTGCCGAAGTCAGATAGATGCTCATAGCGGCCAGCAATGCCGAAGGAGAGCTGTTCGGTGACGTCCCCTTCGATATCGATATATAACCCCTTGGAATTGCGGCTGCTTTCGCCCGCAATGGCCGGGCCGTAACCGGGGAAGCCGTTGGCGCCGACCGGCAACGTGACCGACAGTTGCGATCCGTCCGCGTTCAATACCGGCGTGCCGTCCTGATGGAAGACCAGGTTCCCGGTATATTGCCCGATCGCGTAGGAGGCCGCATCGCCGAGGCCCAATTCATAGGATTCGCGGAAATACTGGCCGCCAAAGGCGATGGTGACGGGGCTGGCGAAGCCGACTTCCCAGGGATAGCTGAAGTCCGCATTGACCAGCGTTTCGCGCTGTTCCAGCTTGCCCAGGTAGAATTCGGTGGGGGACGTGATGCCCAGCGACGGGTTCATCGTGCCGTTCATCGTATAGCGCAGCGTCGACTGGCCATAGCTGCCCGACAGGTCGTAATTCAGACCGAAACCGGTTTTGCCCTTGTAACCGACAGTGCCCGAAATATCATCGATCTTGCCGAAGAAGATGGGCGTGAAGCCACCAGGATAGACGCAGCTCCAATTCTGGACCAGCGGGTCGGAGCAGGTCGCAACCTTGGTATAGTCGCGCGTCGTGACTTCATAGTTGTTGGGCGCGTAGACGTTCCCGCCCGCAGCGCCGGTCTGGATGCCCGGCAGCGTGTTGTCGAAGTCGGTAAAATAATCGTTGAAAATGCCGTTCTTGCCGAAGCTGTTGCCTTCGATATCGACGCCGGACGTATTGACCGACTGGCGATAGTTGAAGCTTTCTTCCTGGAAGCTGTGGCCATAGTTGCCGAAGAAATAGATGCTGGCGTCATCGCCCAGGTCGAACCCGCCATTAACGAAGAAGCGGTAGGATTCCATCGCCGGGTTGCCGTAGCGCTGCGCCAGCTTTGGCACGCCGATGGTCGGTTGCTCCTGCGCCAGCAGATCGGCACCCGCGCGGGTCACACCGCGGCTGGTCTTGGCCGCATTCACATATTCGCCACTGATGTTGATGAAGCCGCTGTCACCCAGCTTGAACCCGCCGTTGAGCGCGAGCTGATAATCCTCGCCGTCGCCACGATAATATTGGCCGTAGCGGGCATAGCCGGAAATGCCGTCGGTGTCGTCGCGCAGGGTCATGTTGATGACGCCTGCGATCGCGTCCGACCCATATTGCGCCGAAGCGCCGTCACGCAGCACTTCGACGGCGCGGATCGCAATGGCGGGCACCTGGGCCAAGTCCGCGGAATGGGCGCCGGCGGATTGGGCGTTGGCGCCAATCTGGACCAAGGCCGAACGATGCATACGCTTGCCGTTGATCATCACCAGCGTCTGGTCGGGCGCCAGGCCGCGCAGGTTGGGCGGACGGACAAAGGACGAGCCGTCGCCAATGGCGTAGCGTGCGACCGAGAAGGAAGGAACAAGGTTCTGGATCACCTGGTTCATATCGGCCGTACCCTGCTTTTGCAGTTCAACGCCCGAATAGACGTCGATCGGCGTAGGCGATTCGGCGACGGTGCGATCGGTACGGCGGGTGCCGGTCACGATGATGGTCTGGCCCGGTTCGGCGGCAGCCGCCTGCGGCGGCGCGTCCTGCGCAAGAACAGGCATGGAATAGCAGAGAGCGACAGCAATGGCGCTGCGCGAAATCAGACCCTTATACTTCATCAAAAAGCCCCCTATTTCTCTTTTACAGAGGCCTTTTCGACATCCCCAACCCTATTTTATTTTCAACGTCATGAAGTCACAAAATTCCCCGACCGAAACTGAAAGTTTCAGTGCAACTACAATCTGTAACAATTGGAAACGGAAGGCTGACATAAATCCACCATCAACAAAATGGCCCTTTTTGCCGCAGCGCAAAATCTTTCACACTGGACAAAGCCGGACGATCGTCAAACTTTGTCAAATCCTTGTAACATAACGAAAAAGGCGGCAACCCTGGGGGTCGCCGCCTGTATCTTTTTTACAACTGTCAAGAAGCGTTGTTAGACGCTCTATCGTCGCGCAATCAACCTTCGCGGTTGTCGCGGCGCTCGGCGATGCGAGCGCGCTTGCCGGTGCGGCCACGCAGATAGTAGAGCTTGGCGCGACGCACGACGCCACGGCGGACGACGGTGATCGAATCGAGGTTGGGCGAATAGAGCGGGAACACACGCTCCACGCCTTCGCCGAAGCTGATCTTGCGCACGGTAAAGTTGGAACCCATGCCCTTGTTCGAACGGGCGATGCACACGCCTTCATAGTTCTGAACGCGGCTACGCTCGCCTTCAATAACCTTCACGCCGACGCGCAGCGTGTCGCCGGGGCGGAATTCGGGAATGTCCTTGCCGAGGGCGGCGATGTTTTCCGCCTCGATCTGCTGGATGATGTTCATGTCAACTCAGTCCTTGGTCGTTCGTTGCGCACCAGAGGGCGACTGAACCCGAACGCCGATGTGACGTTCCCAAAGGTCCGGCCGCCTTAGCCGTGTATCATCTTCCGCCTGGTGTTTCCGCCAGGCGGCGATCTTCGCATGATCCCCCGATCGCAACACCTGCGGGATCGTGCGCCCCTCCCATTCTACCGGGCGGGTATAATGCGGATATTCGAGCAATCCCGTTTCAAAGGATTCCTCGACTCCGCTGGAAGCCGCGCCCATTACACCGGGAAGCAGGCGAACACAAGCATCGAGCAGCAGCAAAGCCGCCATTTCCCCGCCCGACAGGATGATGTCGCCCATGCTGACCTGCTCGATCGGCCGGGCGTCGAAGATACGCTCGTCAAACCCCTCGAACCGGCCGCACAGCAGGGTCACGCCCGGCCCTTCCGCCAGACTACGCACACGCGCCTGGGTGATGGGCGCACCCCGCGGCGTCATCGCCAGCACGGGCAGGTCGGGCCGCTTCTCCAGCGCGTGATCGACCGCATTGGCTAATATATCCGCGCGCAGTACCATCCCCGCGCCACCGCCTGCGGGCGTATCGTCAACGGTGCGATGCTTATCCGTGGCGAAATCGCGGATATGGATGGGATCGCACGCCCACTTGCCCTCGCTGAGCGCCCTCCCGGCCAGCGACACGCCGAGCGGCCCCGGAAACATGTCGGGATAGAGGGTCAATATCTGCGCGGCAAAGCTCATTTCCGGCGTCGCGCCCGCAGTCGCGCTGCGGAAAAACCGCCCACCAGACAGATGATGCCGCAAACGAGCAGGGTCAGCCCCAACTGGATCAGCACATCCGACCAAGCATTATGGCGCATCGCCCCCGGAATGATGAACAGCAACGGCATGGGCAGGACCAGCGCCAGCATCACCGCCATCTTGATCCGCACTGTCCAGTCAATGGTCGACAGCCGCCATCCGGCTGCGACGAGGAACAGCAGATAGGCGCCAAGCAGGATTTGGGGGATGATAGGCATAAGGCGCGCTTAGGCGATGCGGCACGCAGCGTCCAGATCAGGGCACCTTGATCGCCATCTTCAATTCCTGAATCTGTGCAGTCTGCGTCGGGGCCAGCAGGACAGACCCCGCCACACGCCCCTTTTCACAGGTCCAGGTGAAGCTGCCCGACAGGTTGCCGCTGGCCTTGATCGGGGCATCGGTGCGGCACGCCCCGACCTCGCTCTTGAGCGCGGCGAGTTTCTTGCGCCAACTGTCCATGTCGCTGTCCATCAGGAAATTCATCGCCAGCCGGTCCCGCCCCGCTTGCACGTCCCCGGCCGCATAGATGCGCCCCGTTGCGGCATAGCCCTCCGCCAGCAGGGGCGACACCGCCAGCGTCCGCTCGACCAGCGCGCCGGCCTTCTGCAACGCCATGGCCGCGTCCCAGACGGGGCCAGCGCCGCCATTATAAGTGCGGTTGGTGAAGACGAAGATGCCGACGCCATGGTCGGGCATCAGCATCACATGGCTGCCATAGCCCGGATAGCCCCCGCCATGGGCCAGCGTCAGGCCCAAGTCGCAATCCTGCGCCACCCGCATCCCAAAACCATAAGCCACGGCCTGACGACAGGCGGACGGGCCGCTGACGCCATTGCGTTGGGCAAGGCTCACGAAATTGCTCCCCTCCGCCAGTATCCGCACCGCCGAACGTGGGACCGGCCCGGCATCAGGATCGTCCCGCGCGGGCCAGGCGGATAGTAGGAAGGCGACCCAGCGGGCATAGTCGTTGGCGCTGGTCTGCAACCCGCCCATCGCGCCGAATGCGCCGTCACGCATCGTTGGCTCGACCTTCCAGCGCCCCTCTTCCCAACGATAGCCGATTGCACGGAGATCGGGCGGCCATTCGCCGACCTCATAGCCGCTCGACGCCATGCCCAACGGCGTCAGCAACGTCTGCTCGACATAGCGGCGATAGGGCTGGCCGGAGACGGTCGCGACGATCCGGCCCAGCAGGGCAAAACCAAAATTGCTATATTCATAATGGCTGCCCGGCGCGCTGCTGAACGGCACGCCCTGTTGCAGCATCCGGGTGAAGTCGCCTTCCGGCAACGGCGTCTGGCGATCGCCCCACGGATTGTCGTCGACCAGCCCCGCGCTATGGGTCAGCAGGTCGCGGATGCGGATGCGCGGACTATCCTTGGTCGGATAGGTCCAGCCTCGCATCTCCGGCACATAGGTTTCGGCCAGATCGTCGAGCGAAAGCCTGCCTTCCTCGCGCAGTTTCAGGATCGACAGCGCGGTAAACGCCTTGGTCATCGACGCGATGCGGAACAGGCTGTCGGGCGTCACCGGTCGCCTATCGACCAGATCCTGTACGCCCAACCCCTTCACATGGATCAGGCGCCCGTCCGCGACGATGCCGTACACCAGCCCCGGCGCATGGCTGTCCACCTGGAAATCGGCGAACAGGCGATCGATCGCGGGGATCGCCTGAGCGATCTTCTGCGCGTCGGCGGGATGGGCCGGGTGTGCGGCCGCGATCATTAAGGACAGGCAAGCGGCCAGGCGCATCGAAAGATCCCTCCAGCGACGAAGGATCAACCATGCCATGCTACACCATGGCCGCAAGGGCCATTTACCCTTTATTCGACGAAGATCGCGTCAATGACGGCGCGGTCCGCCTCCAGCGTCACCGCATGCATCGGCACCATGAAGCGCTTGCCTTTCTTGCCCTCGACCGGCGGCCGCTCGACCTCGATGATGTCGCCCGCGCCGAAATTCTCGATCGCAATGATCTCGCCCAGCACTTCGCCCTCATTGGACAGGCAGGGCAGGCCGATGATGTCGGCATGATAATATTCGCCCTCGCCCAGAGGGGGCAAAGCGGAACGGGGCACCGTCAACGCTGTGCCACGCAGGGCTTCGGCCGCACCACGATCGCCGACCTCGGCGAAACGGGCAACAGCGCCATTGGGGCCGGGGCGCACCGACTTCAACGTCAATATGCGCCCCGCCGCATCGAAGCTCTTATAGTTTTTGAGGCTTTCGGCCCCTTCGCCAAAGAGCTTTAGACGGACATCGCCCGCCACTCCATGCGCACCAACGATCGCGGCGAGAGTGACGGGCTTGTCGGTCAAGAGGTTCAGCCCTCGGCCTGTTCGGCAACGACTTCGGCAGCCGGCGCTTCTTCAGCAGCCGGAGCAGCAGCGGCCTCAACGGCGGCAGCCTTGGCGGCTTCGGCAGCTTCAGCTGCTTCGGCGGCCTTGGTGGCGCGGTCTTCAGCGCGATCCTTGGCCTTCTGGCCCGGCTCCGCCTTCTTGGGGTTGTTGCGCACGATGCGCTCTTTCACGCCAGCGGCGTCAAGGAAGCGGGCGACGCGGTCGGTCGCCTGGGCACCGGCGGCAACCCAATGCTTCGCACGCTCGACGTCCAGAACGACGCGCTTCTCGTCGCCCTTGGGCAGGACGGGGTTGTAGCTGCCGATGCGCTCGATGAACTTGCCGTCACGCGGGGCGCGGCTGTCGGCCACGACGATGCGATAATAGGGACGCTTCTTGGAGCCGCCGCGCGACAGACGAATGGAGGTTGCCATGGAACTTGACCTTTCTACTCAAACCAAAAATGTTGAAATTGCTTACTTCTTCATGAAATTCTGAAAGCCTGGCGGCAATTTGGGCATGTTGCCGCCCAATCCACCCAGGCCCGACAGATCGGGGCCACCCCCGCCTGCGCCGCCGTCCGGGCCGCCAAGGCCGCCCAAACCGCCCATGCCACCGCCGCCGGCGAACATCTTGGCCAGCCCTTTCAGGCCGCCCATCTTGCGGATCTTCTTCATCGCGCCTTCCATCTCCTGATGCATTTTCAGGAGGCGGTTGACGTCCTGCACGGTCCGCCCGGCACCCTTGGCGATGCGGATCTTGCGCTTGGCGTTGATCAGGGCGGGCTTCTCCCGCTCCTTGGGCGTCATGGAGCCGATCAGAGCGTCCAGATGCACCAGCGTCTTGTCGTTCGCGCCGCTATTGGCCATCGCCGCCTGCGCCTTTTTAAGGCCCGGCAACATCCCCGCGAGCGCGCCCAGCCCGCCCATGCGGCGCATCTGGTTCAACTGGCTGCGCAGATCGTTCATGTCGAACTGACCCTTGGCCATCTTCTTGGCCAGCTTGTCGGCTTCGTCCGCGTCGATCGTCTCTGCGGCACGCTCGACCAGGCTGACGACGTCGCCCATGCCCAGGATGCGCTGCGCGACGCGCTGCGGATGAAACAACTCAAGCGCATCGAGCTTTTCGCCGGTGCCGGCAAACTTGATCGGGCGACCAGTGACCGCGCGCATCGAAAGCGCCGCACCACCGCGCGCATCGCCGTCCATACGGGTCAGCACTACGCCGGTCAGCGGCACCTGCGTCGCAAAGTTCGTCGCGACATTGACCGCGTCCTGACCGGTCAGCGAATCGACCACCAGCAGGATTTCGGCGGGATCGGAGGCGTCGGCGACTGCCTTCATCTCGTCCATCAACGCCTGATCGACATGCAGGCGACCGGCGGTGTCGAGCATCACAACATCGAAGCCCTGGAGCTTCGCCGACTGGAGAGCGCGCTTGGCGATATCGACCGGCTGCTGCCCCGCTACGATCGGCAGCGTGGCAACGTCGATCTGCGTGCCCAGCACGGCCAACTGTTCCTGCGCGGCCGGGCGCTGAACGTCGAGCGACGCCATCAGCACCTTTTTGCGCTCTTTTTCCTTCAGGCGCTTGGCGATCTTGGCGGTCGTGGTGGTCTTGCCCGACCCCTGCAAACCCACCATCATGATAACGGCGGGCGGGGTTACGTCGATCAGCAGGTCCGACGCTTCGGAACCCAGCGTTTCGGTCAGCGTGTCCGAAACGATCTTGACGACCATCTGCCCCGGCGTGACCGACCGCAGCACGTCGCTGCCAACCGCCCGTTCGGTGGCCTGGTCGACGAACTGCCGCACGACCGGCAGCGCGACGTCGGCTTCCAGCAGCGCGATTCGCACCTCACGCATCGCGGCGCGGACATCGTCCTCCGTAAGCGCGCCGCGCCCACGTAGTTTGTCGAATACCCCACTCAGACGATCGCTCAGCGAATCGAACATCATCACCTCATTTGGGCCGCAAAGGCCCGGAAAATCTTGCCTCCCTGCAAAACGACAAAATCGCCGGTGGGCGAAACCTCGCCAACCAGCGTCCATACAAAGCGCCTCATGCATCCCGTTTCCGGCCGCGCGCTCAATGGATAAGTCAGGGACCGAACGGTAAACCGCTCGATTGCAGCAGCGCCCTTAGCGCAGCCTTGCGATAATCGCAAGTCGGGCCATCCTCATCCGTCATGCCAGCGCAGGCTGGCATCTCACTTTGCCTTTCCAGCGGGGCGATCCTAAGAAAAGACAGTTGCCGGCCGACGCCGATAAAACAGATAAACAAGGGAAGCCACACGATGAGCTGGACACGCCGCAAGCCGATGAGCGCGATGACGCCGCAGGACGCAGGCCATCAACTGGCGCGCACCCTGTCCTGGCCACATCTGCTGGCGCTGGGCGTCGGCGCGATCGTGGGCACCGGCATCCTGACCCTCATCGGCGTCGGCGCGGACCGCGCTGGTCCGGCCGTGCTGCTCTCCTTCGCCATAGCCGGGGCGATCTGCGCCTGCGCGGCGCTCGCCTATGCCGAACTCTCAACCATGATGCCCGCGGCGGGCAGCGCTTACAGCTACAGCTATGTCGCACTGGGTGAAGGCATCGCCTGGGTCGTGGGGTGGAGCCTGATCCTGGAATATAGCCTGGTCGTGTCAACCGTGGCGGTCGGCTGGTCGGGCTATGCGGCACCGCTGCTGACATCGATCGGCTTCCCCGAATCGCTGACCGAAGGGCCTGCGCTGGGCGGCCTCATCAACCTGCCCGCCATCTTTATCATCGCTGTGGTCGCCGGCCTGCTGATGCTCGGCACCCATGAAAGCGCGCGGCTGAACAGCGTGCTGGTCCTCATCAAGATCGCGACCTTGAGTCTGTTCGTTTGGTTCGCCCTGCCCGCCTTCGACGCGCAAAATCTGGAACCCTTCATGCCATTCGGCTTCGCCAAACATATGGGACCGGACGGAGTGGAACGCGGTGTGATGGCGGCCGCGGCCATCATCTTCTTCGCTTTCTATGGCTTTGACGCCATTTCGACGGCGGCGGAAGAAGCCAAGAACCCCGATCGTGATCTCGCCATCGGCATCGTCGGGTCGCTGATCGTCTGCACCCTTATCTATGTGCTGGTGGCCGCCGCCGCGATCGGCGCACTGCCCTTCACCCGCTTCGCTGACAGTCCCGAACCACTGGCGCTGATCCTGCGCGAAATGGGCCAGAGCGGCGTCGCCCGCATCGTTGGCATTGCCGCAGTCATCGCCCTGCCGACCGTACTGCTCGGCTTCCTTTACGGCCAGAGCCGCATCTTCCTGGTCATGGCGCGCGACGGCTTCCTGCCACAGAGCCTGGCGAAGATTTCAAAGCGCGGCACCCCCGCGCGCATCACCGCCGTCACCGCCGCGCTGGTGGCCATCATCGCTGGTCTGCTGCCGATTGACGAGATCGCGGCGCTGGCCAATGCCGGCACGCTGATCGCCTTCACCGCGGTCGGCTGGTGCCTGCTCGTCCTGCGCCGCCGCAGCCCCGACCTGCGCCGCCCCTTCCGCACCCCCGCCGCATGGTTCGTGGGTTTGGGCGCGATCGGCGGCTGCGCCTATCTGTTCGTCAGCCTGCCGATGCAGACGATCATGGCCTGCTTCGCCTGGAATGGCATTGGGTTGCTAGTCTATTTTCTCTATGGGCAGAAGCGGGCGACTGCGGCCGCCCGCTAAACTCACGCCGCCAGCGGCTTGACCGCCAATGCGTCTGCATGTTGGCGCGCCATGGCCAGATCATGGCGCGTCTGCATCCGCATCAGTGTTTCGGCGTCGATGCCGAACAGCTTTTCGAAACGAACCGCCATTTCCGCCGTCAGATCCTGCCGCTGATTCATCAAGCGACTCACCGTCTGGCGCGTGACCCCCAGATGATCCGCCAGATCGCCCAGCTTCAGTCCATGCGCCTCGACGATTTCAGTCCTCAGCCATTCGCCCGGATGAACCGCCAGCGATGCATGCATCTTAAGCGCCATGATAATCCTCCAAATCCATGTCGATCAGCGCGCCCTGCGCGTTGACGCCAAAGGTCAAGCGCCAGTTGCGCGTCACCGTCATCGCCCATGTGCCAGCCCGATCGCCGGTCAGCAAATGCAGCCCATAATTGGGCGGCTGGGAAAGCACCTCCAGCGACGTTGCGGCATCGATGAATGCAAGTATTTTTCGTACCCTTGCCACATCGCCAACTAGGCCTTTGGCGTTACCTGTCTCGAAGAAGCGGCGCAGCCCTTTATGCGCTATGCTCTCGATCTGCATATGTAACGCGATAGGTTACATCCCGTCCGATGTCAATCATGACGTTACATTGCGTGCCCGCTGGCCTTTTCCCTCCACCCTCACTACATGCCCGCCCATGGGACGCTTCTCCAAAATGCACGGCTTGGGCAACGACTTCGTCGTGATCGACGCGCGCGTGGACGCCGTCCAAATGACGAACGCCCGCGCCCGCGCCATTGCCGATCGCCATGCCGGGATCGGCTGCGACCAGATGATTCTGATCGGTAACGCCCCCGACGCGGATGTGTCGATGCAGATTTTCAATGCCGACGGCAGCGAAGTCGAAGCCTGCGGCAACGCAACCCGCTGCGTCCCCCTGTTCGTCGGCCGCGACGTGACGATCCGCACCAAAGCGGGCTTGCTCGACGCCAAGGCGGTCGATGGCGGCGCCAGCGTCGATATGGGCGCACCCCGCTTCGACTGGGACGCGATCCCGCTCGCCTACCCCATGGACACGCTGACCATGGGCGCCAGCTGGGAAGACCTGCCGGCCCCCGCCGCGGTCAATGTCGGCAACCCCCATGTCATCTTCTTCGTGGACGATCTGGACGGTGTGAACTTCGACCATCTCGGCCCGCTGATCGAGCATGATCCGCTGTTCCCGGCGCGCGTGAACGTCAATTTCGCACAGGTCGTCGGCGACGATCATATTCGCCTGGTCGTCTGGGAACGCGGCGCGGGGCTGACGCGCGCCTGCGGCACCGGCGCCTGCGCCACCGCTGTCGCCGCCATCCGCCGCAAGCTGGTAGCGAGGCCGGTGACAGTCAGCCTGCCGGGCGGCGATCTCGTCATCGACTGGACGCCGGGCGGCACGATCCGCATGACCGGTCCCGCCACCCATGTCTTCGATGGCGAGGCTGACTGGTCGCGCTTCTGATGAGCGGCCCGCAAATCATCACCATGGGCTGCCGCCTCAACATAGCGGAGAGCGAGGCGATCCGCGACATGGCGAACGACCAGGACAATCTGATCGTCTTCAACAGTTGCGCGGTGACGGCAGAAGCCGTGCGCCAGACCCGCCAGGCGATCCGCCGCGCGCGACGCGAACGGCCCGACGCCCGCATCATCGTCACCGGCTGCGCCGCCCAGACCGAACCCCAGACCTTCGCCGCGATGGCCGAAGTCGATGGCGTGATCGGCAATCGGGAGAAGATGGAGGCCGCCTCCTTCGCACCGGTAGCGGAAAAAGTCCGCGTCTCCGACATCATGGCCGTGCGCGATACCGCGCCGCATATGGCCAGCGCCTTCGCCGATCATGCCCGCGCCTTTCTGGAGGTACAGAATGGCTGCGACCATCGTTGCACCTTCTGCATCATCCCCTATGGGCGTGGGAACAGCCGCTCCGTCCCCGCCGGCGCGGTGGTGGAGAGGGCCAAGCAACTGGTCGATGCGGGCTATAGCGAAATCGTGCTGACCGGGGTGGATGTCACCAGCTATGGCCCCGACCTGCCAGGCAGCCCATCGCTCGGCCTGCTGATCGAACGCCTGTTGAAGGGCGTGCCCGACTTGCCCCGCCTGCGCCTGTCCTCGATCGATAGCGTGGAAATAGACGATCGACTGTTCGACCTGATCGCCCATGACCCACGCATGATGCCGCATCTTCACCTGTCCCTCCAGGCCGGCGACGACTTGATACTCAAGCGCATGAAGCGCCGCCATAGCCGCGCCGACGCCATTGCCATCGTGGAGCGGCTCAAGGCGGCCCGCCCCGGCATCAGCATCGGCGCGGACATCATCGCCGGCTTCCCGACAGAGGACGACGCGATGTTCGAAAACAGCTTGGCGCTCATCGATGAATGCGACATCGTCCACGGCCATATCTTCCCCTATTCGCCCCGCGTTGGCACGCCCGCCGCGCGGATGCCGCAGGTCAATCGCGCGACGATCAAGGCCCGCGCCGCCCGCTTGCGCGACGCCTGCGCCGCGCGACGCGAGGCCTGGCTGCGCGGCCTGATCGGCATGACCCAATCGGTGCTGGTCGAGCGCAACGGCCTGAACGGCCATGCCGAAAATTTCGCGCCGGTCCGCTTCACGACGACACAGTCCCCCTCCTCCATCGTCTCTGCTGCCATCACAGCGCTTGAGAATGGCGCGCTGATCGCGCAAGAGGCGCAGCAATGACAGACACCGGCACCAGCTGGCGCGACCGCCTCTTCGGCGGATTGAAGCGCACATCCGACAGGCTTGGCGACAACCTCACCGGCCTTTTCTCAAAGGCGGCGCTCGACGACCAGACGCTGGACGAGATCGAGGAAGCCCTGATCGTTTCCGATCTCGGCCCGGCGATGGCCGCGCGCGTGCGCGAACGGCTGGCTGAAGGGCGCTTCAACAAGGAACTGACCGAGGAATATCTGCGCGAGATCATCGCGGAAGAGATCGAGAAGGTGCTCGCCCCGGTCGCCCGCCCGTTGGAGATCGAAGCCTTTCCCCGGCCGCAGGTCATCCTGGTGATCGGCGTCAATGGCTCGGGCAAGACCACCACCATCGCCAAGCTCGCCCATAATTTCCTGGAGCAGGATTATGGCGTGATGCTGGCCGCAGGCGACACCTTCCGCGCCGCGGCCATCGGCCAGCTAAAGGTTTGGGCCGAGCGGCTGGGCATCCCCATCGTCGCCGGCAAGGAAGGCGGCGACGCGGCAGGCATCGTGTTCGACGCGGTCAAGCAGGCGACGGAGACTGGCATCGACGTGCTGATCGTCGACACCGCCGGACGGCTTCAGAACAAGACCGAATTGATGGACGAGTTGGCCAAGGTGCGCCGCGTGCTGGGCCGATTGAACCCGGCTGCCCCGCACGACGTTGTGCTGGTTCTGGATGCCACCACGGGACAAAATGCGTTGAACCAGATCGAAGTCTTCAAGGAAACAGCGCAGGTAACGGGGCTGGTCATGACCAAGCTGGACGGCACGGCGCGCGGCGGCGTGCTGGTCGCGGCGGCGGAGAAATTTCGCCTGCCCATCCACGCCATCGGCGTGGGCGAAAAGATCGAGGATCTGCGCCCCTTCGATGCGGGCGACATGGCGCGCGCCATTGCGGGGACGGCCTATGCCCGCTGAAGCCAAGCCCGCTGCAAAGCCTGCCCATGGCGGCACGCTCAGCTTGGCGCTCGATTTCGGGCCGCTGCTCATCTTCTTTCTGACCTACAAGGGTGCTGGCTGGTTCATGGGGGCGGGCAATCCGATCACCGCCATGACCTTCGGCACGGCCGCGTTCATGGCTGCGATCGTGATCGCCGTGATCATCTCGAAAGTGAAGCTGGGCCGCGTGTCGCCGATGCTATGGCTGTCAGCGCTGCTGATCCTGTTTTTCGGCGGCCTCACCATCTATTTCCATGATCAGAGCTTCATCCAGTTGAAGCCCACGATCATCTACAGCTTCTTCGCGCTGATGCTGTTTGCAGGGCTGTTGCGCGGCAAGCCCTTGCTCAAATATCTGCTCCAAGCCGCCTATGACGGCCTCAGTGAAACCGGCTGGATGAAGCTGTCGCGCAACTGGGCACTCTTCTTCGTCGCCATGGCCATCGCGAACGAGCTGATGCGGCGGTCCATGAGCTTCGACAGCTGGCTGGCGGTCAAGGTCTGGGGCGTGACCATCGTGTCGGTCGTCTTCGCCGCCGCCAACATCCCGATGCTGATGCGCCACGGCCTGACGCTGGGCGACAGCCTTGACAGCGACGAGGTGGGCGAAACCACCCCACCCCAAGGATAAACGCTTATTTCTGCGATCGTTTCGCAATAGGCACATATCTGTTTTCTTGGGCGTTGGGGGAGCATATGGGAAGCGGCGGAGGCGTCCACGCCCCGCATGGACCATATGACCAATCGGCCGCTCCGACCCGCGTGCGGCCGTTCCCATAACGAACCCGAGGAGTTCCGCCATGGCTTTTGTTCTGCCCGACCTGCCCTATGCCAAGGATGCTTTTGGCGACATCCTGTCCGTCGAAACCTTCGATTTCCACCATGGCAAGCATCATAATGCCTATGTCGTAAAGGCCAATGAATTGGTCGCCGCCGACGCCAGCCTGCAGGGCAAGTCGCTCGTCGAGCTGATCAAGTCGGCCAAGGGCGGCCTGTTCAACCAGGTGGGCCAAATCTGGAACCACACATTCTACTGGCAGTCGCTGTCGCCGACCAAGACCGCGCCGACCGGCGAACTGCTGACCAAGATCGAAGAAGCCTTCGGTTCGGTCGATGCGCTGATCGAAAAGCTGAAGGCGGAGGCCGTTGGTCATTTCGCCAGCGGCTGGGCCGCGCTGGTCCTGAAGGACGGCAAGCTGGAAGTGACCAGCTATCATGACGCCGACACCCCAGTCGCGCACGAAGGCCATGCGCCGCTGCTGATCGTCGATGTATGGGAACATGCCTATTATATCGACTATCGCAACCTGCGCCCCAGCTATGCCGACCGCATCCTCAAGGAAGCGATCAATTGGGACTTCGCAGCGCTGAACCTGGACGGCGAAGGCGCCAGCCGCGCCGACCAGCCGGCCTGATATTGAAAAAAGGGACCGGTCGCATGGACCGGTCCCTTTTTTTATGCGGTGCGTGGCTGAAGCGATCTGATCAAGCCGCTTCCAACTGCGCGACAAATTGTTCCGCCGCGCGCTGCAACGCTTTGGCCGTTTGCGACAAACTCGAAGCGGCGCTGGAAACGCGACCCGACAGGCTTTCCGTGTCGCGCGCGACGTCGGCCACCCCTTCCATCTGCCGAGTCATGATGGCGGCATCCTGCGCCGTATCACGCGCCGATTCGCCGATCGCGCTGGTCGCATCGCGCTGATCGACGACCGCTCGCTGGATAGCGTCGGCCGCCTCCGCCAATTGTTCGACGGCACCGGCGACGTCGGACAGCGCCTCGCGCGCGACGCCAGCCCCCTGACGGGCGGACCAGGCCAGAGCGTGAATTTCGCCGGTCGCGTTGGCCGCCTGACCCGCCAATTGCTTTACTTCTCCGGCCACCACGGCGAAACCGCGGCCCACCTCCCCGGCACGGGCGGCTTCGATCGTGGCGTTGAGCGCAAGAAGATTGGTGCGCGCGGCAATATCCGTGATGGAATCGGCGAAACTGGTGATCGATGTGGTGCGATCCTCCAGATCGTGCACGGCCTGATGCCCCTTGGTCGATACCCGCTGCGCTTCGCCGCCAAGCATGGCCTGTTGGTGCGAGGCCGATGCAATCGCGGTGATCGATTCCGACAATTGGTCGATTCGCCGGGCCAGCATTGTCGCATTGGCAGAGGATTGTTCGGCGATCGCCACAGTCTCCTCGGTGCCTTCGCTCGCACGTTGGGCCAGTTGATTGAGCTGCCGGGCCGAATCATCGAGTTCCTGCGCTGCCGCGCCAACCGCGCCCACGATTTCCGCCACCGAATGTCGGAAATCCCCGACCAGCGTCAAAGTGGCCGCACGCCGATCCGTGGCCATGCGGGCCTTCTCCACCTCTTGCTGTTCGCGCAGGCGCGCAGCGCGAGTCTCCATCTCGCTGCGCGCCGTCATCGCCGCTTCCGCAGCATGCCGTCCTTTTTCGGCTTGCTGAGCCAATTGCCCGGCCTGCGCCATATGCCCGTCCAGAGCCAGCAGCATCGCGCGTAACCGAATCGTCAGGTAACATAGTACGGCCGCTTGCAACACGACCGCCACACCATGGATTGCGACCCGGCCGATATTGGCATTGTCCGGAAAGACCCAGGTCGGCAGGAACAGGCTGAGCGCGAGATGATGGGCAGCCGTCAGTGAAGCCGCCAGCAGGATCGGCCGCCAGTCATAGAGCAGCGCCAGCCCCGCCAACGCCACGAAGAAGAACATATGGCCGTCCATCTGCCAGCCATGGCCGGACAGCAGATATAGTCCGATCGCCGGTTGCACCGCAGCCAGCGTGCCCATGGCAAGACGCGCTTCGAGGTCGCGCCGCTCGCGCATTACGCGGATCGTCGGCAGCGCATTGACAAGGGCGGACAGGAACAGGGCGCGGCCGCTATGTTCCGCCCCCAGCAGCAGGCCCGCAAGGCCGATCGCCACGGTCCAGATCCAGTTAGCGAATAGGAGGATGCGCAGACCCTGTAGCCGCAGCCGATCCAGGCTGGTCATCGCGCTCATCAAGCCGATGCTCCGCAACCGCTCATTTGCGTCGACAAGGCGACTATTCCGCGACGCAGTAGCGCAGGGGCCAGTTCGTTCCGCCTGCCTTCGACCAATAAGGAGCCTGCCCAGGGGCCTTTCGCGACCAACCGGGCACCATTGGCGATAGCGACGGACGCAAGCACACTCCTGGCCCCATCGGTCAATGGCAGCAGGATCATCCGGCCGCTCGAAGGCGGAACAGCATATAGCGCCAAAAGACCAAACATAATCAGGCCGCATTGCCCCGCCAAGGGCAGGACGCGGCGATAGGGGGCAACCAGCTTCATTCCACCCGATTAGGAGGAATTGGTAAGGAAAATGTTAAGGATGTTCGGGCGCGTGCAAACCCAGATTTTCTGCCAGTTCATCCAGATCGGCACCCGGCCGAACCAACAACCATTCGCGGCTTGCCGCACCATCGACCACCGTTACGGCACCCTTGGGGCATATGCCCAGGCAGTTGACCTCAAGCACGCCTGCAGCCGCCTTGCGCCCTGTCTTTAACGACAAATGCTTGCGCAGCGCCTTGGCCAGTCGCTCGCCCCCACCGGGACCGAAGCCGCCATCCAACTTCTTGGAACATTTGCGGCAAACCAGCACGACATTGGACCAGTTCGACCGGACATGATCCTTCAAGTCTCCGCTCCGCGCGGTTTCCAAGTCCGACGCTCTTCGGCCGCACGCAGCACTTCATAGGCTGCCTGGATCGCCTGGAACCGTACCGCGGCATCGCTGTCGTTAGGCTTGACGTCAGGATGATATTCCTTGGCGAGCCGGCGCCAGCTCTTCTTCACGTCCTCGAAACCGGCGTCGTCTTCCAGTTCCAGCGCCTTGAGCGCATGCATCTCATCGCGCGATCGGCTGCCATCACCCGGTCCGCCCCAACTATGATAGGCGCTGGACTGGTAACCACCCGCATCCCGCCGCTCGGCCTTTTCACGGGAAGCGCGCTCTTCCTCGTCCAGCCCCTGAAAATAGTCCCAGTTCCGATTATATTCGCCCGCATGGTCGGCGCAGAAATACCAGCGCTCCGGGCTATTGGGCGATTTGGGCGCGGGGCAGTCGCCCGGCTTGTCGCAACCGAAACGATCGCACATGCGCACGCGCTGCGCTTCGCGCGCCGCGCCATAAGCACGCCATCGCGGAAATCCCCAGTCATTGGATCGGCTGTGTCGTGCCATATCGTCGAATTAGGGAATAAGCTGGGGAAACGCTACCCCACCTGCGGATTTTGGACAGGAAAATGCCAGAGGGCCTGTAAGCCGGGTTCTGTCCACCCTGTTTCCAGGGATAGGCGACCATTCCTCTAGGGAACGGATTGCTCCGTTCCTCAAGCAACCAACCCGGGCGGTCTCGGCCGAAACAGGCCTAGCGGTCAAAGCCGCGCGCCGCCCCTATTCGGTCTTGCTCCCGGTGGGGTTTACCGTGCCGCCTTGCGTTGCCGCAGACGCGGTGCGCTCTTACCGCACCCTTTCAATTTCGCTTAGCCGAAGCTGTAGCGACCTGCTTTCTGTTGCACTGTCCCTTGGATCACTCCAGCCGGTCGTTAACCGGCACCGTCATTTCGTGGAGCCCGGACTTTCCTCGCCGTGGAAGTTACCCGCCACGCCGCGGCCG
>JAVBXL010000117.1 GCA_030824575.1 bacterium
GCGCTTCTTCGACCGAAGCGATGGTTTCTTCAGCGGCCGCCTTGCCGATTTCGGGGCGCGAACCGGCGCCCAGACCTTCGGTGATTTGCGGGCCAAGCTGAATACGCCGTTCGGCCGGCGAGCTGTTCAGCGCCTGCGCGTCGGTATTCGCCACGATGAAGTCCACGCCTTCGACCGAAGCGGCAATCATGTTCGCGATGGCATTGCCGCCCGCGCCGCCGACGCCGATCACCGCGATGCGCGGCTTCAGTTCGTCCACATGCGGTGGGCTGATTTCAATGCTCATAAATTCTGCTCCCTCAGCTTCCTCGTCAGGAAGCAACGCCGTCATACAATGTTAACACCAGAAAATAGCGTATTTCACCAGCTATTTTCGTCTTTATAGCATTTCGTCTAATAGTTCGTCTTCATCGCGCGCATCATACGCTGCCACCAGAGCGGGGCACCCAGACGATGCACCGTTTGCGGCGCAGGCGCCATCGTACGGAGATCAACCGGGTTGGAAGCGCCGTAAAGCGCGAGGCCCGCCAATGTCGCGAAGGCCGGCCCACTATGCGCTTCGGGCATGGCGGACAAGCCCCTTGGTCGCCCGACGCGCACGGCACGGCCCAGAGCGCCCTGCGCATAATCGGCAATGCCCTTCATTTCCGCGCCGCCGCCGGTCAGAACGACCTGACGCCCGGTGGAGTTGAAGCCCATGCCGGCCAGCGCCGCATTCACTTCGGTCATGATCTGATTGAGCCGTTCGCAAATGACGCCGACCAGCGATGCGCGGGTGATCTTGCCCCCTTCCGCATTGGGACCGGCGGCTTGCCCCGGAATCGCAGCTTCGCCATGGGGCGGCGCAATCTCTATCATCTCGCGGAAATCGCGGGGGTTCTGCATGGCCGAACCATAGAAGCATTTGATCCGCTCCGCCTGGCTGCGGCGGATGCCGAAGGAGGAGGCGATGTCGTCGGTAATGTCGGCCGCCCCCATCGGGATGGAATGAAGGCCGACCAGCATGCCGCCGGCGTAGAGCGACACATTGGTGACGCCCGCGCCCATTTCCACCAGGGCAACGCCCAGGTCGCGCTCTTCCTCCGACAGGCAGGCAAGGCCGGTCGCGATCGGCGCGGCGACGATCGAATTGACGTTGAGATAGGCGCCACGTACGCACAGGTCGAGATTGGCGAGCGGCGCGCCGTCCGCCAGCACGACATGGATGTCGACGCCCAACAGGTCGGCGTGCATGCCGAGCGGCTTCTTCACCGGCACCTTGCCATTGATGGTGAAGCAGGTCGGCTGGGCATGGAGGACGATGCGACCATCGGGGTCGATGCCCTGCTGCCCGGTGGTCAACAGGTCGTCGATATCGGGCTGCTCGATGCGATAGCCGCCCATGTCGCGCTCGACCGTGACGACGTCGCTGACGAGGGAGCCACCCGAAAAGCTGACCCACACATCCTCGATATTGGTGCCTGCGACCCGCTCCGCCTGCTCCACGGTTTCGCGGACGGCCAGTTCGGTACGCTCCATGTCCGCGATGAAACCCCGGCGCACGCCACGGCTTTCCCGCTGACCCGTGCCCAGGATCGCGAGTTCGCCGGTGTCGGTGCGACCTGCGATCAGCGCCGACACTTTCCAGGAGCCAATGTCGATCGCGGTAATGAGCTTTTCGACCTTGGGCTGCGCCATCTTGTCTTAGCCTTCCTCGCCTGCGTCCGGTGCCTTGGCGGTGGCCGCTGCGGCGTCGGTCGGCTTTTCCTCGACCTTGCCCTGCGGCAGGCGCAGGACGAAGCGGTCGGGATCGCGCATGTCGAATTTGACGATGCCCCGGCCAAGCAGCCGATTGACGCCGTCCATCCGCGCGAAATTCACTAGAGCACCAGCCGAATCCTTGTCACCTTCCGGCAGGGAGAGCGTCTCACCCGATTGAAAGCGCAGATCCCAGCGGCGGTTCCCGACCCAGGTCGCGCCGGCCAGCATGGGCTTCAAGGCCGGGGCATTTTCCATCAGACGATTGAGGCCGGCAGTCTGGCGATTGGCATTGGGCCCGACAACCAGCGGCAGATCCGGCATGGCGCTGGCGGAGACGGACTGAAGCACCACGCCCTGCACGTCGATCAGGTGCAATTGCCCCTCATGCTGCCACACGGCAACGGGGTCGCGCTCGACGATGTCGACCACAAGCGTATCGGGGAGGCGACGGGAAATGCGCGCATCCTTGACCCAGCCGAGTTTGAGCATATCCGCCCGCACCTTGGGCAGGTCGAGCGAGAGCATGGAGCGATCCACCTGGCCCAGCGCGATATTGTAGACGGCCAGTTCGTCCATCCGCTCGACGCCGCGCACCTCGACCTTGTCGACTTCGAAGCCGGCGCGGGCAGCGATGTCCGCCGCCTGCTGCCGGGCCATGCCGGGCAGGCCCGCGAAGATGGCGATGGAGATAAGGATCGCGCCGAAAATGCCGACGATCGCCCAGCTGGCCATGCGTTGCAGGGTCGCTTCGCTGACGGGCAGATATTCGATGAGCTGATCGACCCAGCTGCGGCGCTTGAGCGCACGGCCGCGACCGCCTTTCGTCGCCCTGCCCTTCGCGCTGCTCAGCCGTGCGGTGCCGCCGCGCCGGATACGTGCCTCAGCCATCGCCATGTCCCCCGGCGCGGACCAGCGCCTCTGCCACAATAGTCTCTACCAGCGTGGCATAGTCAATGCCCAGCTTCGCCGCCTGTTCGGGGACGAGGCTCAAGGGCGTCATGCCCGGCTGGGTATTGACCTCCAGCAGGAAGAGCCCCTCGATCCCCTGCGTATCGTCCCAGCGGAAATCGGCGCGCGAAGCACCCTT
>JAVBXL010000102.1 GCA_030824575.1 bacterium
TACGCCCTCCCTACGCCGCGCGCAGCGCAAGGAAGCCCGTCACATCAACGTTCCGCCATCCTGACAGGGGGTCCCTTTTGCGCGCCGATAAGGGGTCCCGTTTGCACGCCGATTGACACGCATTGAGCAGCCAAACGGGCAACCGCTCAACACCACCGCAACGCCGGTATCATGGGGCGGCAATCTCGATGGTCGCGGTAATCCGATGCCGACTGCGAACAACAAATGGTATCCCAAGGGGACCGTTCGTGCCGGTATCATCTGGCGCTCACATAATGAGCCACCAGCCTACAGCCAGCAGGATATTTGGAACCGTGTTCCGACATATAACTTGGCGGTCCCGTTTGCATCGCAAACCGGGTATTCGGTCAACGGCGGCGATTTGCGCACCGGCACAGGTGAGCAGTTGAACGGCTTTGCTAACTTCCGCTGGATGCCTTGGGAAAGCAGCACCTACAACGACATGATTACGGCGGGGCAGAATACGCTCAATCCGTGGAAAGTCGGCAGCGACGAAACAGCCATCGTGCCGAACGCAGGCGTTTGGCTAAAATATGGCCCGTTCAACCAGATGGGCCGTTCGCCGATCACGGGTCCGGGTGGTGTGCGCGATGATCGTCAGATTATGCCTGAACCTGTTGCTAGATATGCGCGCGACGTTGCGTCCAAGCGTCTGCACGACAATAGGGACATGAAGCAAATCGCGCTGGACTACCTTACCGGCTATGTCAGCGATCCATTCCATTGTTTCGAGAATGGTCGGCTGACACCGCTCTTCAAGGGCGAGGCTCGCCGCAATATCACGCTGCGCAACCACTACTATGGCGGCGGCGAAGGCAGCACTCCACCGGAGCAGGCATATTACATTCAGGGCGGTCGCCCATATGAATGGGTGACGGCCAACAATCCGCTTCGTGTTCAGGTGCCGTTTGCCGGTAAGACTTCCGACAAGCCATATTTCGGCGGTAACATGATCGACGTCGATCACGCCCACCAATATCCGCATTGGGGATCGCTGCTATGGCAGACGCCCGAGTTTGCATTCCTTGGTCACAAGTTCATGGATCAAGCGAGGCTCTACACCAACTGGATACTCAACAACGGCTTTGGCGAAGCAGGCGAAATTGCATCGCGTGGTGCAGCTTGGAAATTCGCTCATGCTGCGCTGGCATGGAAAACAGCGTCGTCCAACTCATCACGCCTCTACAGCCGTGCGGAGGTTCTAGATTGGGTCGTATTCGACTTTGAAGGCTTCTACGACACATACTATGACAGCACACCGGGCTACTTGCATCCGCCAACCTCGACCGCTGGCGGCGATCATAACAACCGCATGTATGCAGCTTCGCAGTATTTTGGTCCTGTCCTCTCCAACGGCGACTATGGCGTTCACCAACACGACTTCATGATTGGTTATTGGCTGAGCGCGTTGCACATGGCTCACAAACTAGGTTTCCTAGATGCCTTGCGCGCTGCATCGACCAAGGCCGAAGCTATCGTGAACTGGATGATTACCTGTCATCAGAAGCGCATTACCGGCAAACTAAATGGCGGTATGTTGGTCAACGCGATTGGGGAAAGCTACAACACACCGCTTTGGACGGAAGCACAGATGGCAGCGGCCAATGGTAGCGTCGCTGCTCTTCCCAAGACCTATGCCGACATTGCAGCCGCTCAAACCGTGAAAGCTACAAGTTGGGATACATGGTCAGAAGGCGGTCGCGATGGTCAGGCGATGGATCAGCTTCTAGCTGGTGCTTCTCTACTTCGCGATATGGGCCGCACTGACAGCGCGCTCATAACTGCTGAGACTAACGCACTCGCTTACCTTCAAGAGAAGATCACAAGTGAAACTGCCAAAGGCCCACAGACTGCGGGTAGCACTTGGTTCCAGTTCCTACAGGCTACCAACAACATACCATTCAAGCCATAACTGCACCGCTCAATAGCTGCCTCCCAATAAATATCGGAAACGATATGGGAGGCACCTTTGCGTGGCAGAAAACAAACCGATTGAAGTCCGCTACTACGGCCCGACAGCAGGTGATTTCGTCACCTACACTGCAAAGCTGGCTCTCACCAATCCCGAGACCTCCGAACCAACTGACTTTGGTGTGGTCGATGCTCACTTCCGCATATCGCGCAATGAACGCATCCTTTTAGACTTGTCGCTTGCAGATAACGTCATCTGGAATGACGGCGACAAGACCATCTACGTTTTCATCAAGAACGACCAGCTTGGCTTTATCAAAGCCGACACTGAACTGGCATATTCATGGTGGGTAGTCTGGGACAATGGAAAATCAGCAACTCTCAGAGAAGGAACCGTAACAGCGGTCAGGGTGGACTAACATGGCAACAGAAGTCGGGATTACCGAACTAGCCAACGAAACTGAAACTGAGGTTGTCGAAATCACTTCCGGCCTTGTGTCGATCCCCGGTCCAAAGGGTGACAAAGGAGATACCGGCGATACTGGTCCGCAAGGTGTTCCGGGGCCGGTTGGTCCTGCATCAACTGTTCCCGGTTCTGTAGGGCCAGCGGGATCGACCGGGCCACAGGGTCCGCAAGGCGTTCCCGGCATTCAGGGGCTTACCGGCCAGACCGGAGCAAAGGGCGATAAGGGAGACAAGGGCGAGAAGGGTGATACCGGATCGACCGGCGCAACCGGGCCTGCCGGGGCAACCGGCGCGACTGGACCCGCTGGCGCAGCTTCGACCGTTCCCGGCCCAACCGGCCCTCAAGGTCCAAAGGGCGATACTGGCGCACCGGGTTCAGGCATCCCGTCGAATGGCCTCGTTGGCCAGGTTCTCGTCAAGGCTGACGGCCCCGGCGCAACATACTGGACCGACTTCCCCGAATACGAACCCGGTCTAACCGCGATCCCGCTAGACGGCTTCGACGCTGCTAGTTCTCCCAATGGCCTGAATGTCGAACGCCTCGCGCTATCCGATGATTTCGTCCTGACCTTTGCGGCTGGCGATGAGGGCTATGTCGGCACTGTTGCGCTACGCGATGGCGTCGGCGGCGGTGGTTCGGGCGAGGATGGCAAATCCGCATATGAGGTTGCTCTCGATAATGGGTTCGTCGGCACCGAAGCTGCATGGCTGTTGAGCCTAAAGGGCGAGACCGGCGCAACAGGCGCAACCGGGGCCGCTGGCGCGACAGGTGCTAAAGGTGACAAGGGCGATAAGGGTGACACTGGCAACACTGGCAACACTGGCGCGGCTGGCACGAACGGAACGAACGGCACCAACGGTCAGGGCGTTCCTACCGGCGGCACGACTGGGCAGGTTCTCAGCAAGGTCAACGGCACGGACTTCAACACCGCTTGGACCACTCCTAGTGCTGGTGGTGGATCAAGCGCGCCATGGTATTTTGCTCCCCCGCTGGCGAGTTCATTCACCTACATCAGCGGCGATGCAACCCAGCTAACAGTCGCAGACGATGCCGACGTTGGATTGATGGTCAAAAGCGGTCCTGCTCCGGCGTCGGGCGACATTAGCCGCATCGGCTACAGGACGCTGACCAACAAGGCGCTCGATTGGGACGTTGTAATCCATGCCCCTATCACAATGAACGATGAAGCCTACCAAAAGGCTGGACTGTTCCTCATGGATAGCGTGGGTGGCAAGCTGGCCGTAGTTGGTCAGAATAACGAATATGCCCCGTTTGGCGTGGTCTATTTCAGTAACATGA
This sequence comes from bacterium, assembly GCA_030824575.1. Classification (GTDB taxonomy): domain Bacteria; phylum Pseudomonadota; class Alphaproteobacteria; order Sphingomonadales; family Sphingomonadaceae; genus Sphingobium. Next base: position 3,698 of record JAVBXL010000102.1, read on the forward strand.
CCGGCTATGGCGGGGGTCTTGGAAATCACTCATTCTCGCTGCAACCGACATTCTATCGCGTGTCGTCGGTCGGCTCCACGCTGACCTACTATGCCAGCCATGATGGCAAGAACTGGCTACAAGTCGGACAGACTGGCGTGACGGCTTGGTTCGGCAATCGCGTCAATCGGATTGGCTTTGGTCACAACGTCGCCAGCACTCATTCGCTACAGTCCATCATGACAATCGACTGTTTCAGGCTAACTGGCCCGGCTGTTTAAGGGCGAGCAACGATAACATAATTCAGGGGGTGCCGGTCGCATGGCGAAGATAAAGAAGACTGCCGAAGAGGGCAGCATTGGGTTAAAGCAGGCAGCGCAAGTCGCGCTGTTTGTCGCAAGGAACTGGAAACTGCTATCAACGGTATTGGCCGTTCTCGTTCCTGCTACGGCTGCATTGACCGGGAAGCTACAGCCGATCGCTGATGCCATCGCGATTGCGAACCCCCTGTAATGGCAGTCCCGGTAGATCAGGAAATGCGCGACCTTCTCATCCGATTGGATCAGCGGGTCGATGACGGCTTTAGGAACATCAACCAAAAGCTGGACGACATGAACCGTCGCGCTGATGGGCATGAAACGCGCATCCGATCCCTAGAGGATTGGCGCAACGAACTGCATGGTGGTGCTAAGGGTATCGGTTTGGGCTGGAAGGTCTTTAGCGCAATCGTAGGGGCGCTCGGCGTGTTGGGGCTTCAAGCGGTAATTCTGCCCAAGAAGCCCCCAACGATAAAATCCGAAACGACGATAGAGCGCAGCGTCACCGTTCCAGCCCGTTCTCTCACCCACTGATAATAATCTGGATACTTTCGACTGGAACACCGAACGTGATGGAAAGCCCTTCCTTCGCTTCGGGGATCGTCAGTCCACGGGCGCTGGGCTTGTCGTCGGGTGCGGGTTCATCGTTGAAATCTGCATCTGCCAGCGGTTCGGGCATCGGCATAAAGTCGAGTTGCTCAATGTCGAGGCCGCGACTGATGCAGCTTCCCACGTCTGAATACAGCACGGGATTACGAGTGTTTCCGGCGCGAAATCCTTCTACCGGCTTTTCCGGCAGCGCATATTCGCTAACCTCGATCCGGTAGCGATTGCGACCCTTACGCTCGCCTATAAGCGTGATGCCCTTTACCTTGCCGACAAAGAACGCCGCGTTGCGCGGTTCCGACCGTTCCTGGCCGGGAAACTCATGGTTGAACTCAGAAGTATCGTTACGGACGCAAACAACGTATGCGATACTTTCCATGCGGGCAGGGTTCAGCACCCACGATTGCGTTCCCCCCAATTCCATGATTTTTTGAATGGGCTTGGCCGTAAAGACCTCTACGACGCCTAACATATCCATGATTGATCCTCCATACTTGGTGGAGAATGTATCGTCCAAACTATCTTAAAAGGCAATACTTATTTTGATACTTTTTATAAAAGTATATAAGCGCCAGATTTCAAACGCTTTTTAAGCGTTTCCCTCTGCAAATGTCAGCTTGAACACCATAGCCGTGTCGTCGCAGCCGTTCAAGACGACCTTCACGTCCGCTGGCTCGTCAAACGGCAGCCAGTATTCCGCGAAAGGGAACAGTTCGAAATTAGCATCCTGCTTTATTAGCCAACGGACCTCTTCGGCCTTGTAGGCGATCCTGACTGCCTCGACCTGCAACGCTTGGCGCAGCGCGAAATTCCATTTCGTCTTCATGTAGCTGGACAGGGCGTCATAGTCTCCGACCTCATCACAGCCGATGGCGAGCCATGCGCGAAGCTGGGCATATTCCCAAGCCGTGTCGTCGCCTTTCAACTCTAGCCAGAACGTCTGCGCACCCGGCACGCTCGATGTTAGATCATGCGTTATCTGGTTCATGCGTCACCTTTGTCGGCGCGCGCCTTTTCCCATGCAGCACTCTCAACGGGTCGTCGTGCTTCGGCCTCAGTCGCTTTCTTGTCCGCGATCAGCTTGCGTCGAGCAGCTTTGCGTTCATCATCCCATGCGGCCTTTGGCTTGCCCCGGTTCGCGTTACCGATATTCTTTTTATGATCCTCGTCCTTGGGCTTTCCGGTCAATGACTTTGAGATTTTCTCCGCATGGGATGGACGTAGGTTGCTACCCTTTTCAACGAAGTTGACAGTCCTGCTCTTTAGGCGCGAGCATATCATAGCAGTGTCTTTGTTGAACTGACCCGACGACCGGGCTGCGTAGCTGGCCCATGTCAGAACGAACGCAAACTCGTTCTTTGCATCTTGCAGATAGCGCAGTCGGTTAGCGTCGATAGCATCCTGTAGGGTCTTCAACTGGTCCTTGTTGAACAGGGACATGAAATCATCAAATGGGAGTTTTACCACATGGCCTGCATCGACCTGCTTCTTAGTCGATGTCTTGTGCCATGATTGCAGGTAAGCTGTTAGCCGGTCGGATAGAATGTGGGCGCTCATGCTGCACCTCCGAAGGTCAGCTTGAACAACATAGCTGCTGCGTGGTCTTCAAACGCGAACAAAGCGCGAGGCTCGTTGTCTTGATCTTCAACCTGTTCTATCCACACGTCGAGCGCCGCGCTATCGAAGAAATTGTTCGCTGTCTCCACGCGATTAACGATCGAATAGAGGTGCTGGTGATCGAGGGGATCGTCGCCCTCATACGCAAACGTATCGACACGCCCGCTATTGCCCACGAGCCACGAATGGATTGCGCTGGCGTCTTCCTGATAGCGTTTGAAGGGAAGATAAGCGTGGGCGGTGTTCGGAAGGATGTTAGAAACGTTCTTCAAGCTGCACCTCCGAAGGTCAGCTTGAACAACATGGCGAGATCGTTCCTCGGTGTCTCTACCTGAAAAAGTGGTAGACGACCTACCGGAGTTGGCGTTGTCCCAATGGAGCCGTCAGCGTTGAGGCCCAAGCCTTGATCTAGCCATATGTCGGCCTGAGCGTTCAAAAAATCGAACATCTGCTTTTTCTCGGCCTCATCGTGGAATGCGAACTGGAAGCTGTGCATAATGCTCAAACGTGCGTTCATAGGTTGAAGGCGGTTCGCTGGATCACTGTGTCGGAAGTTGAATGTCATAGTGTGATGCTCCAATAAAATACCCCCGGAAGGAGCATCACCAACTTCCGGGGGTTCACGGTCCTAGAACCGCTAACTCGTAAAACGCTTCATGTGATGCTCTGCGTTCGATCTATTTATGCAAAATCTGGAATATGGGCTTCAAATGCGGCCTATAGTGTTACTATGCAGCCATGGGCACCACGGCGTCTATATTCATGGCCAATAGAGTAGATATATTAATACTGAGTTAGGACTTCCCCTATGGCTTTAGCGATAGGGCAATAGAATAGGTATATTACTCTGTAGAGTAATACGCCCATTTTTCCCCGATTACCCCATCCCCAAATCCATATGGAAAGCGTAGTCCGGCGCGGTTTCCCGCGTCTTTCGTGCTTTCGCACTCCAGACGAGGAAACAGCTTAGACGGTCGCTTTGCTCCTAGCCAGTTTGGGGGCTTCGCCAAGATCATTAGTCTCCGACGGAGCCATTGTCCTGCGGACGGCCAGTCGAGTTCCTTGGCTTCGCCAAGTTCCTCTCCTTCTTGAAGAATGGCGTAGCCGAGGGAAGAGCGCGACCCAAAACCGGCAAAATCGCCCCCATAGACGCCCTGTCAGCATCATCGCTGATTGAAGCTGCGCAACATGCCCCACTATCATATTGGCGTTCGGTGGGGGTCTGCGGGGGACACAGGTACGGGTTGGTAGAGACAGGAAACCCCGGACCATTTCTGATCCGGGGCACCACTTGCAAAAGGAGAACAGCCAAGCAGCTCTCATACCGGCTGTCGCTGATATTTATGCGTTCCCGACGAGGCCCGACCGATACGCGCCGCCCCACCACGATAGCACCTGCTGCCTCATGCGCGGATCGAACGAGATATGAACCCATCGGTTCTTCTCCATGATAAGCTGGTCGAACTTGATGCCCGACGCGACGATCGCCTTGCAGATCGACATGGGGTCGCCATAGCCAGGACAAACAAAATCGACCGCGTAGCCAAGGGCGTGTGCGCTTGTCTTAGCGCCTCCCACGACACGGTTAACCGCTGTACTGCGAAAGCCCGAGTTGACGCTTATAGGGCGTCCTAGCAGCTTCCTGACGGCTTCCATTTGCTCAGCCACTTTTGTCAGTCGCGCAAGCTGTTCGGCGTTGGGATGATTGGGCAGGCCCGACGATGTGACCGTGAGTTCTGCCAGTGAAAAATGTTCTGATAGCTGTGTCATACCGATAATTATCGGCTGGCCCAAATTGACCATTTTGACCCTATTTCAGGGCGGTTTTGGCGGTTCCCCTGTAAATAGTTGTGCAGAAGAAATTGACTTCTGCGCTTCTTGCAAAGGGGACTACAATGACAACAATCATCCTATCGCGTTTCGACAAGTCGGCACGCTGCTACACCTTCAACGATGCTTATGCCGCCTGCGTCAGGGCGTCCGATCGCTGCCATGGCATCGGCGCGCACATGGACGGTTTGATCCGCCAAATTCAGCTTTATCCCGACGAGCCACGCGGCTGGTCATTCGCGTCATGGTCGCGCGGCACCAACATCAGCAGCAACTTCAAGGAAGCCTATGCGATCGTGCTGGAATATCCGCTCGATGCGTTTGAGCGCCTGCGCGCCAATGCGGCCCTGTTGGACTGGACCTGCATCTGGATTACTACCGAGACCAAGACCCGCAACACCATCACGCTCGCGATCCCGCTGAACAAGCCGGTCAACCATAAGCAGTATGCTCGATTGGCCAGCGTCATCGCGTTCAAGCTGGACGAGTATGATATGGAACCCGGCTGTATCGCTGCGCACCATATCGTCAATGTCCACGCGACAAGCATTGCTGTTGTTGAACATGGATCACGCGGCGTCCTCGACCCGGTGTTGTTCATCAAAATGACCGAGCGCGAATATCAGAACCAGACGGCGCGCAAGTTCGAGGGCAGCGCACCAACCAAGCCTTCTATGCCAGTGCCGACTACAACGGTGATGGTCGCGGATGACCTGTTCTCATGGCCTGAGAGCGAAGCCGAACGCATCAAGCGAGAACTGGCCGAGATTGAAGCCAAGCTAGGCGTCGTTAGATAATAATTACAACGAACCCAACATAAGAATTGGAGAGAAAAAATGGCACATATTGCATTCGACAAACTGCTCGGCATGGAATTTGACACACTGCAAGACGCATTGTCCGTATTTCGCGGCATATCACCGAGGGTATCGCCGACCTACGAGGAATTGGACTTGCTCATGTCCCGCGTTCGTCCTGGCCTTCGCATTATCGACAAGGCCGACATCGACAATCTGACCGTCTCCGGCTTGGCCATCGCGAAAGAGACTGATCCAGAGATTGGGAACAATGAAAAGAGCTTCAACATCACCGTCGATAGCTTCCGCATACTGAAAGCTGAAAGCGTGTTCCGCGTTGATGATGGTAAGGTCGAAATCAAGAATGCTATCATCGGTAAGCCTGCGCAAGAAGGCTCCGATAACGTCCGCGAAATGATGACAGGCCTCAAAGAGACAGTTGTTCAGGCTGCCAAGCCAGCCGCAACCGGGGTTAAGGTGCAAATCCCGATTGAGGGGACCGATCTAGTGTTCCTTGGAGACTGCCAATCGGACGGTTCATTCTCGATATCGCAACTTGCAGTCCGCGAGGCTTACAAACACCTATCGCGCTAACTGAGAGAAGCCCGCGCGTTGCGGGCTTCGCCATGACTGGGTTATATCACGCTCAGGTCAAACAGGTCGGTTAGCTGGGTCACAACAAACGTCGATACCTCGCCATCGCCTTGGTCCTCCATGTAGAATTTGGTCCCGACGAAAAAAGCGGTTTCGTGGAATGGGGTCCGCCAATGCCGGTCCTCGTCACTGTCTTCAGGATCGCCTCCGCAATCTACGGCTCCATCCGGTCGAAAAACCAGCGGGCATAGCCAATTATTCGAACGCGGTTTACCCCACCAGCCCGCGAAGGGGATTTTATGCGCAGGCCGGTTGTCGTCTCCCAAAACGACATCGAAAACGAGTGGCTCGGGATATTCGTCGTCTAGCTGCTTACAAGTTACCCGAACGTGCTTCATGCCTGCTCCAATCATTTCGACTGGACCATATTCCAGACGCGGCCCATCGCAAACCATATTGCAGAATCGTTCTCTATATGTTCTCATAAGGGAATGGAACGTATCGACCCCCGCGAGCTATGCGAAATCATCCTGACAGCACCAGCATGGGCGCGTGTGGCCATCACTATGCCCGACGAGGAAATGCGCGAGAAGGGTGCCACGGAACTGGCGCTGACAATCTGCGAACGCCTGTCGGATTTTCCTGCCGTGCCTGACCACAACCAATTGCGCCTGCCGCTGTGACGTGGGGGCGAATGTCACGCTGCGAAACCTCGGCGATTATGCGCGCCGGAAAGCCAATCTCTTTGTCATCTGCAAATGCGGTCATTCAGGAGTAGTCGATGCCGAAAAGGTCAACCGCTGGTTCCTCTGCCATAACTGGAACACAGCCATGGAGACAGTCGGAGCGCATTTGCGATGCTCGCGCTGTAGGGGTCATCCTGAGCGATTTGCTCCAACGCCTAGACGCCCAGATCGGCCAGACTGGATGAGCAGCGAGGATGATTGGAAGCGGCTTGTTAGGCGGCTGCGGGGCTAGAGGGCGGCATTGACAAACATCGTTGCGGTTCCGATCTTCTGCGAATGACCACACCAATCATCGTTTCGCCCGAACAGCACGCCATCATTGAAGAGGTGAAAGCCCTTGATGCTCGCTTTGGCGCTGACAAAACGCTGTTTCACTCCACCAGCGCGATCGCGTCGGCAAAGGCGTTGATAGAGAAGGCCGTTGGTGCCGGATTAGATCAGCGCGTATTCTATCCGTTGCAGGGTTGGATTTCGCTTCATGAAACGGAGCAGTCGATGCCGGATCACCTGCGTTCGTGGCAACCTAAGCCCTAAAAATATCGTGCTAAATCAATGCAATGTCGGGCGTGTAACCCTATATGGTTGCATCCGCGAGGGCGCGATCCTGATCCAGAATGCCGCCGACGTGCTGGAGGCGGTGGGCAGCATCGATCCGCGCATGGTGCGGCAGGGCAGCTTCGATTTCATCGGCGCGCCGGTGTCGAGCGATGTCGCGGCGCAGGAGCGGGCGGCGGTGATCGGGCTGCTGGGGCCGGTGTCGGTGCCGATCGACGAACTGATCCGCCTGTCGGGCCTGTCACCTGCGGTGGTTCAGACGGTGCTGCTGGAACTGGAACTGGCGGGCGCTCTGGAACGGCAGGCAGGGGGACGGGTCAGCTTGCGGTAAATCATGGCGGCGAAGGCGTTGTCGCCCCCGCCGCCCGATCCGCTGCGATTAATGCTGCATGCTGTGCTTGAGATCACGCATCTCGTCATGGCCCTGCTTGACCGACACATAGCTCTGTTCGATCACGGCGCGGACCGCAGGGGACAATTCACGGTCGGCGATGGCATCTTCATATTTCGCTTTGATATGATCTTCGCCGGCCTCGACCTCATTGATGATGGCCTTGTCATCCTTGCCGGTCAGCGTCGCCTTCAGGTTCAGGAACAGGCGGTGGGCACCGGCCAGGATGGTGCCGTCATCTTCCGGGTTGCCGCCAAGGGTGCGCACTTCCTGCTGGAGACGGGTGACGACCTGGCGGCGCTCGGCCGCGCGGCTGGTGAAGAGCGCGGTGAAGCGACCATGGTCGCTGTCCTTCGCCGCTTCGGTGTAGCCGTCCGCGCTGTCGAGCGTGGTGGCGATCAGGCCGTTGAGCGTGGAAATATCATGGCTGTTGGAATCGGACATCGTCATTCCTGTCTAGATAAGGGATGTCGCCGGTCGGGGCGTTCCGGCGATGGTGCTAGAACCCAATGCCGCGATAAAAGTCGCACGGTTTGCGACCGACTTGATTTGCATCAGTGGGATAGTGGGCGGTCAGCGGTCGGGTGGTGCTGCAACCGGGACGGATCGACAAGATACTGGCGTTGGCGCGCCTTCTCCCTTACGCACAGCCCGCTTGACGCTTGCCGTCATCGCCTTCCACACTCGCGCGTATACGTGAGAGACTTATTTCCGGGGCCTAAATGCAGCTTGTCATCGTAGAATCGCCGGCCAAGGCGAAGACCATCGAGAAATATCTGGGCGGCGATTTCCATGTCCTCGCCAGTTATGGCCACATCCGCGACCTGCCCGCCAAGGACGGATCGGTGGACCCGGACGACGGCTTTGCGATGTCCTGGGAAAATTATGGCGACAAGAGCAAGCAGCTCAAGGCCATTGCCGACGCTTCCAAGAAGGCGACCCGCCTGATCCTGGCGACTGACCCTGATCGCGAAGGGGAAGCGATCAGCTGGCATGTGCAGGAGGTGCTGCGCGCCAAGAAGGCACTGCCTGCGGTCGTGGACCGGGTGACGTTCAACGCGATCACCAAGGCGGCGGTGCTGGAGGCGATGGCCAAGCCGCGCGCGCTGGACGAGGATCTGATCGACGCCTACCGCGCGCGCCGCGCGCTCGACTATCTGGTGGGCTTCACTTTATCGCCAGTGCTGTGGCGCAAGCTGCCCGGTGCCAAGTCGGCCGGGCGGGTGCAATCGGTCGCGCTGCGCCTGGTGGTGGAGCGCGAGCGGGAGATCGAAAGCTTTACCGCGCAGGAATATTGGTCGGTCGCCGCCGATATGGAGCAGGACGGCACCGCCTTCACCGCGCGCCTCGTCCGCTGGAAGGGTGAGAAGATCGAGCGGCTGACGATCGGCCGAGAGGGCGACGCGATGGCGGCCAAGGCCGACGTCGAAGCCGGGCGCTTTACGGTGGAGAAGGTCGAGACAAAGCCGCTCACCCGCAACCCGCCGCCGCCCTTCACGACATCGACCATCCAGCAGGAAGCTGCGCGGAAGCTCGGCTTTTCGGCCAGCCATACGATGCGGATCGCGCAGCAACTCTACGAAGATGGCGCGATCACCTATATGCGTACCGACGGCGTACAGATGGACCATAGCGCCATCTCCGCTGCTCGCGCCGCGATCGCGCAGCGCTATGATGGCGGCTATGTGCCGGACAAGCCGCGCATCTATCAGACCAAGGCGAAAAATGCGCAGGAAGCGCATGAAGCCATCCGCCCGACCGATTTTTCGCGCGACAAGGTGGGCAGCGGCGATCACGCGCGGCTTTACGACCTGGTGTTCAAGCGGGCGCTGGCCAGCCAGATGGCGTCGGCGCGGCTGGAACGCACCACCATCGACATGAACGACGCCACCGGCACGCACACGCTGCGCGCGACGGGGCAGGTGGTGATCTTCCCCGGTTTCCTTGCGCTGTATGAAGAAGGCCGCGACGACAGCGACGATGACGACAGCAAGCTGTTGCCGCGGATGAGCGAGGGCGATACGCCGGCCAAGAAGAAGGTGACGGCCGACCAGCATTTCACCCAGCCGCCGCCGCGCTATTCCGAAGCCAGCCTGGTCAAGCGTCTGGAGGAACTGGGGATCGGGCGTCCGTCCACCTATGCCTCGACCTTGCAGGTGCTCAAAGACCGCGACTATGTGCGGATCGAGAAGAACCGCTTCTTCGCCGAGGAGAGCGGGCGGCTGGTCACGGCCTTTCTGGAGCGCTTCTTCGAACGCTATGTGTCCTATGATTTCACGGCAGGGCTTGAGGACCAGCTGGACGATGTCTCCGGCGGCCGCGCCCAGTGGCAGGAAGTGCTGGAAGCCTTCTGGAAGGATTTCAAGCCCAAGACTGCCGAGATCATGGAGCAGAAGCCGTCGGATATCACCGCGGAGCTGGACAAGTTCCTCGAACCCATGCTGTTCCCGCCCAAGGCGGACGGCAGCAACCCGCGCGCCTGCCCGCTGTGCGCCGATGGGCAATTGTCGCTGCGCGGCGGCCGCTTTGGCGCGTTCATCGCCTGCTCCAATTACCCGGAGTGCAAATATACGCGCAAGTTCGGCCAGCCGGGCGGCAAGGATGGCGAAGATACCGGGCCGGAAGTGCTGGGCCAGCATCCCGAGACCGGACAGGACATCGTCAAGAAGTCCGGGCGCTTTGGCCCCTATATCGAGATGGGGGAGGGCAAGGAGGCCAAGCGCGGGTCGATCCCCAAGGATCTGCCCGATGGCGAATTGACGCTGGATTGGGGCGTGAAGCTGTTGAGCCTGCCGCGCGAGGTGGGGCTGCATCCCGAAACCGGCTTGCCGATCGTGGCGAATATCGGGCGCTTCGGTCCCTATCTGCTGCATGACGGCAAATATGGGCGGCTGTCATCGACGTCGGAGATTTTCGAGGTCGGGATGAACAGCGCCGTCGTGAAGCTGGCGGAAGCGGCCAACCGTGGTCCGCGCAGCGCCGGGCGGGAGCCGTTGAAGGTGCTGGGCGCGCATCCGCGCACGGAACTGGAGATCAAGCTGATGGAGGGCCGCTACGGCGCTTACGTCACCGACGGCACGACCAATGCTACCCTGCCCAAGACGGTGGACAAGGATCAACTGACCCTGGAGGAAGCCGCGCAACTGATCGACGCGCGTGCTGCGGCGGCACCAGCGAAGAAGGGCAAGAAGGCGGCGCCGAAAAAGGCTGCGGCCAAGAAGCCCGCTGCCAAGAAGGACGGGGAAACCGTGAAAAAGCCGGCCGCCAAGAAGGCACCGGCGAAAAAAGCTGCTCCGGCGAAGAAGGCGACTGCGGCGGAATAGGGTCAGGCGGCGCGCCGCACCTGGTTGCGGCCGCCGGTCTTGGCGGCATACATGGCGAGGTCGGCGCGGTGCAGGCTGGCCTCTATTGGCCGTATCGGATCGCTCGCGCTCAGGCCGATGCTGGCGGTCACGCGCACGATATGGCCGGACGCCGCACGTACCCGCAACGCCTGGATCGACGCGCGGACATGTTCGGCGCGGCGGGTCGCCAGGTCGGCGGCGCAATCGGTCAGGCAGACGGCAAATTCCTCGCCACCCAGTCGTCCGCTCAGGTCGGCCGGTCCCAGCGCCTGCGCGATGGCCGATCCCACTGCATGCAGGACGGCGTCGCCCGTCTGATGACCATGATCGTCGTTGAAGCGTTTGAAATAGTCGATGTCGATCAGCAGATACCAGTTGCCCGGCCGCGCATGAACCCGACTGGCGCGGTCGAAAAAGGCGTTCCGGCTGAGCAGGCCGGTCAACCCGTCCCGATCGGCCAGATAGGCTAGTTCCTCCACACGCCGTTCCAATTCGTGGCGGAGCAGCCGGTTTTCTTCACCTTGCCGCACCAGCAGGACGCAGACCGGGGTGGAAATGCTGGCCGAACAGAAAATGCCGACACTGAAATAGCGCAGTGGGATGAACATGCCGGGGATGGTCGATACGATCGCCATGATGACGATCGTCCCCATCACGGAGACGCCCACGGCAAAGGCGATTTTCTGTTTCGGTCCCATGGAACGGGGACGTAACGACATAAGGTAAAGGATGGATTGACCCTATGTAGTGAACCTTTACTCCACCCAGTCGAGGCCAATGTCACGATAGATGCTGCGGTCGTCCTCCCAATTTTCCTTCACCTTGACGTGGAGGTAGAGGTGGACCTTGACGCCCAACAGGGTGGCGAGTTCGGCGCGCGCCTTCGACCCGATTTCCTTGAGCCGCTGCCCGCCCTTGCCCAGTACGATGGCGCGTTGCGTCGGGCGACCGACCAGGATCTGCTGGTGGATTTCCACCGACCCGTCTTCGCGCTCCTTATATTGTTCGGTATCGACCGCGGTGGCGTAGGGGAGTTCGGCGTGGAGCTGGTGATAGAGTTGCTCGCGCGTGATTTCCGCTGCCAGCATACGGTCGGTGGCGTCGGACACCTGGTCTTCGGGGAAATGCCATGGCCCTTCCGGCATCGCTTTGGCGAAAGCGGCCTTGAGTTCGGGCAGGCCATCGCCGGTCGCGGCGGACACGAAGAAGATTTCGTCGAAACCCAGCGTGTCGTTCAGCACCTGGGTATGGGTCAGCAGCTTTTCCTTGATCGCGATGTCGACCTTGTTGAGGATCAGCCATTTGCGTTCGGTGCGATGCTTGAGCGCTTCGATGATCGGTTCCAGCTTGGGGCCGCGTCCGGCCTTGCCATCCACCACCATCGCGATCAGATCCGCGCCCTGCGCGCCGCCCCAGGCGGCCTGCACCATCGCGCGGTCCAGCCGCCGCTTGGGCGCGAAGATGCCGGGGGTATCGACCAGCACGATCTGCGCATCGCCCTCTATCGCAACGCCCATGACGCGGGTGCGCGTGGTTTGCGCCTTGGGGCTGGTGATCGCCACCTTCTGCCCCACGAGCGCGTTGACCAGCGTGGACTTGCCCGCATTGGGCGCGCCGACGACGGCGATGACGCCACAGCGCTGATTATCAATATTATCCGTCAAAATTGCTCCGTTCGCCCTGAGCCTGTCGAAGGGCCTTACTTTTTTATCTTCGATCGTGCCAAGCTGGCGATCAAGGTCCAGTCCTCACGGATGAGAGCCAGCTTCTTAGCCCGGCTCCAACCTTTGATTTGCCGCTCGGCTTCAAGCGCTTCCATACGCGTGCCGAAGCCTTGCGACCAGACCAGTTTTACCGGCAAGCGCGTTTGCGTGTATCCGGCGATTTGACCCTGGTCATGCTGACCGATGCGTTGATCGAGATTATCGGTATGGCCGACGTAGAAGCTGCGGTCCGCGCAGTGGAGCATGTAGGTCCAGAATGTCATGCGCAGGTCGAAGAAGGAGAAAAGCCCCCCTTCGACTGCCTGCCAAGGCAGGCGCTCAGGACAGGCTTCGACAGGCTCAGGGCGAACGGGGGAAGAGAATGGCGCGTCGTCAACCCGTCAGCTTCTCCAGCAGCGCCTTCGCCGCCGCCGTTTCGGCTTCCTGTTTGGAGGCGCCGGTGGCGGAGGCTTCGCCCGCGCCCTTGATCGCGACGGTGACGGTGAAGCGTAGCGCATGGTGCGGGCCGGAGCGGTCGGTCAGGACATATTCGGGCGGCTTGCGCTTGTTGGCGGCGGCCCATTCCTGGAGATAGGATTTGGGGTGGCGCGGGGCGCTGGTCTGGGTATCGACCCGATTGCCCCAGAGGCGGCGGACGAGGGTACGGGCTTCTTCCAGCCCGCCTTCCAGATAGAGGGTGCCGATCAGCGCCTCCATGACGTCGCCCAGCACATTGTCGCTGTCGGCGGCACCATCGTCGCGCGCCTGCTTGCCCAGCACCATATGGATGGGGACGCCAGCATTGCGGGCCACTTCGGCACAGGTTTCGCCCGACACTAGCGCGTTGAAGCGGCGGGACAGCTTGCCTTCGGGTTCGTCGGTGAAGCGGTCGAACAGCCATTCCGCGATCAGCAGGCCCAGGATGCGGTCGCCCAGAAATTCCAGCCGCTCATAATTGACCGCCTTGGCGCTGCCGTGGGTCAGCGCCTGATCGAACCGCGCCGGATTTTTTGGCGCGCGGCCGATCAGATCTTTCAGCCAGCCAGCCGTGTCAGGCTTGCTCAAAAGCCTTCCCCGATACGGCTCCAGCGCGCGGCGGAAACCCAAGTCCAGGGCAGCAGCCAGTTGGCGCTGCCGTCGGTCGAGAAGACCGAGATCATCGCCTTGCCCACCAGATTTTCTTCAGGAACGAGGCCGATGCCGCCGCCTTCGACCGCGGGGAAGCGGCTGTCGGCGCTGCGATCGCGATTGTCGCCCATCATGAAAAGATGGCCCTGTGGCACCAGCACGGTGTCACGATCGTCCGCCGCGCCATCGGGCAGCAGGTCGAGCACGTTGTAGCTTTTGCCGCCGGGCAGGGTTTCGCGGAACTGGGGATAGCGGCACTGCTTACCGCCGCCGGCCGCGGCTTCCTCGAAATCGGGGCGATAGCAGGGGGAGGCGGCGCCTTCGCGGGCGGCGGCGTCCTCCATGTTCGGGGTCACGGGAATGACGAGGTCGGCGACCTTCTGCTTGGGGATCGCCTGGCCGTTCAGATAGACGGTTCCGCCACGCACGCCGATCATGTCGCCGGGCAGGCCGATGACGCGCTTGATATAGTCGTTCTTCTGATTTGGCGGGGCCTTGAACACCGCCACGTCGCCGCGCTGGGGTGTGGATGCCAGGACGCGGCCGGGGATCAAGGGAATCGAGAAGGGCAGCGAATAGCGCGAATAGCCATAGGGCCATTTGGCGACCAGCAGATAGTCGCCGATCAGCAGCCGCGGCTGCATCGATTCCGAGGGAATATTGAACGGCGATATGATGAAGCTGCGCAGGATGAAAACGAACAGCCCGAGCTTGGCGAGAAACCAGAGAAAGTCCCGCGTTTCCGATTTGGCAGTCATGGAGTGTCGTCTGATCCCTTGGAGATGCCGAGAAAGCGGCCGTTGCGGCTTGTGAAGCCTGAACCATAGCGCGTCAAGCAGTCCTTAGCGATGCAAAGCACGCGGCTTTGCGCTAGACATAACGGGAATCGACCGGTGCAGCGTCGATATCGACCAACGTCATGAGGGATATATCCATGCCCAGTTCTGCACTGCCAAGTCCTTTGGCGGCGATCGCCGCGCTTCCGCAAGCCGATTTGAAGACCATTTTCACCACCGATCCCGACCGGCTGGGCAAGCTGGTCCTGACCCAGGGGCCGATCCGGTTCGATTGGTCCAAGACGCATCTGACCGATGATGTGCTGGCGGGTTTCCTGGCGCTGGCCGACGAACAGGGCTTTGCGGCGCATCGCGATGCGCTGTTTTCGGGCGAGGCGGTGAACAATACAGAAGGCCGCGCCGCCGAGCATCCCGCCGAACGGGGCGAGGGCAATGCCGACAGCGTTGCCCATGCCAAGATGCTGCATCGGCGGATGCGCGGCCTGATCGACGCGATCGAGGCGGGCGCGCTGGGGGAAATTCGCCATATCCTGCATATCGGCATCGGCGGGTCGGCGCTTGGCCCCAAGCTGATCGTCGATGCGCTGGACGGCGACGGAGTGCGGTACGATGTAGGTATCGTGTCCAATGTCGATGGCACCGCGCTGGAGCGGGCGATTGAGGGTTTCGATCCTAACGCCACGCTGATCGCGATCGCGTCCAAGACCTTCACCACCAGCGAGACGTTGCTGAACGCGGCGAGCGCGATCAACTGGATGGTCGAGGCCGGGGTGGACGACCCCTATGGCAAAGTGATCGCGCTGACCGCCGCGCCCGACAAGGCGATGGAGTGGGGCGTCGATGAAACCCGCATCCTGCCCTTCGCCGAATCGGTGGGCGGGCGCTATTCGCTCTGGTCCTCGATCGGCTTTCCGGCCGCGCTGGCGCTGGGATGGGATGCGTTCGAGAGTTTGCTGGAGGGCGCGGCGGCGATGGACCGGCATTTCCGGCTGTCGCCCCCAAGCGAGAATGCGCCGCTGATCGCGGCGTTCGTGGATCAATATTATACGCGCGTGATGGGGTGCCAGACCCGCGCGCTGTTCGCTTATGACGAGCGGCTGGCGCTGCTGCCATCCTATCTCCAGCAATTGGAGATGGAGAGCAACGGCAAGAGCGTGCAGCGCGACGGCAGCCCAGTGGACGGCCCGACCGCGCCGATCACCTGGGGCGGGGTGGGCACCGACGCGCAACATGCGGTGTTCCAGTTGCTGCATCAGGGGACGATCGTCTCGCCGGTCGAGTTTATTGCGTCGATCGAGCCGGGCCATGCGCTGGACCCGGCGCATCATCGCGCGCTGCTGGTGAACTGTTTCGCGCAGGGCGCGGCGCTGATGCGGGGCAAGGACAATGAGGCCGATCCGGCGCGTTCCTATCCCGGCAACCGGCCGTCGACCACGATCCTGCTGGACGACGTGACGCCCGAAGCGCTGGGTGCGCTGATCGCCTTCTACGAGCATCGGACCTTCGCCAATGCGGTGTTGATGGGGATCAACCCGTTCGACCAGTTCGGCGTGGAATTGGGCAAGGAGATCGCCAAGTCGATCGAGGCGGATGGGGCGGTCGGGTTCGATCCATCGACTATGGCGCTGATCGAGATTGCGCTGGGCGGGCAATAGCCAACAGCCGTTCGTTTCGAGCGTGTCGAGAAACGGTGGCGCTGGGCTTCCCGTTTTTCGACTGCGCTAGAAACGAACGAAGTGGTTTGGCTGCCAGCAACAATATTCCCATTTGTAACTGGCGCTCTCAGCCGCCATATCCGCGCCTATTCCATCGGAGGCCCGGCATGAGTGACTATGATTTCGACCTTTTCGTCATCGGCGCAGGATCGGGCGGCGTGCGGGCGTCGCGGGTCGCGGCGGCGCATGGGGCGAAGGTTGCGGTGGCCGAGGAATTTCGCGTCGGCGGCACCTGCGTCATTCGCGGCTGCGTGCCCAAGAAGCTGCTCATCTATGGCGCGCATTTCGCCGAGGATTTGAAGGACGCCCGCCGCTTCGGCTGGGATGTGCCCGAATGCGGGTTCGAATGGACCACGCTGCGCGACAATGTGCTGGCCGAGGTGGATCGGCTGGAAGGGCTATATGGCAATACGCTCGACAGCCACAAGGTCGAGGTGATCCGCGAACGCGCGACCATCACCGGGCCGCATGGCGTGAAGCTGGCGAGCGGGCGGGAAGTGACGGCGAAGGTCATCTTGGTCGCGACTGGCGCGTGGCCGGTGATCCCGGAAGTGGAGGGGGCCGAACATGGCATTACCAGCAACGAGGTGTTCCATTTGGAGGAATGCCCCAAGCGGATCGTCATCGTCGGTGGCGGCTATATCGCCAATGAATTTGCCGGCATCTTTCACCAACTGGGCAGCCATGTGACGATGGTCAATCGTGGCAGCGACCTGCTGCGCGGTTACGACACGCAGATCCGCGATCGGCTGCTCCAGATTTCCATGACCAAGGGGATTAATTTCCGCTTCAACGCGAAGATGGAGCGGATCGAGAAGAATGAGGACGGCACGCTATGCGTCCGCTTCAAGGATGGCGATCCGGTCGCGGCCGACGTCGTGCTGTTCGCCACCGGGCGCAGGCCGATGACCGACGGGTTGGGGCTGGAGACGGCGGGGGTCGAACTGACCGACAAGGGCGCGATCAAGGTCGATGACTATAGCCAGACCAGTTGCGAGAGCATCTATGCGGTGGGCGACGTCACCGACCGGCTGCAATTGACCCCGGTGGCGATCCGCGAGGGCCATGCCTTTGCCGATACCGTGTTCGGCGGCAACAAGCGCAAGGTGGATTATAGCTGCGTGCCCTCGGCCGTGTTCAGCCATCCGCCGCTGGCGGGCGTGGGCATGACCGAGGCGGAAGCAAAGAACCATTATGGCACGGTGAAGGTCTATACGTCCGATTTTCGCCCGATGAAAAATGTGCTGGCGGGTCGGGAAGAGCGGGCGCTGTACAAGATGATCGTGGACGCGACGACCGACAGGGTGATCGGGCTGCACATGATCGGCCCGGACGCGCCGGAGATATTGCAGGCGGCGGCGGTCGCGGTGAAGGCGGGGCTGACCAAGCAGGATTTCGACGATACCGTCGCGCTGCATCCCAGCATGGCGGAAGAGTTGGTGCTGTTGAAATGACTTGATCCTCCCCGGTACGGGGAGGTGGCTGGCCATAAGCCAGACGGAGGGGATGTGCCGTGCGGCACCTCCCCTCCACCAATCGCTACGCGATCGGTCCCCCTCCCCGTGCCGGGGAGGAAAAGGTCACCACCAGTGCGTCGCGCCAGGCCGGTTGCGCCGGGTTTACCGCGTGGATTTCGGTCACGCCGTGCAGGATGCGGTGGTCGTCGATCAGCATCGTGTCGCCCGCTTCCGTCAGGGTGAATTCGCCGAGCGGCGTGCCGTCGGGCGCGCCAATCCGGGTGACGCCTTCGCGGACGTTGCGGCGATCGACCAGCATCACCAGCACATGATCCACGCCGTCGCGGTGCATTCCTTCGGGGGTAGGGGAGCCTGCCGCGCCCGGTTTCGCCTCGATGCGGAACTGGTGCATTTCGACGTGCCAATTACCGCGGCGGGCGGTGTCGAAGCTGTCGGCGGCAAAGGCGAAGATCGCAGCGCAGACGGGGTTGGCGACCGTCTCCGGCTCCACCGGGTCGAACCAGCGCTGCACATCGCCGTTGAGCGGGTTATAATCGCGGCTCTGATAATGGGGCTGGTGCGGCTTGCGGGTGAAGCGCCCCCGTTCCAGCGCGAAGGCGGCGTGGCGGCGACGGCGATAGCGGCCGCCATCGGCCATGAAGAGGTCGGGGCCAAGATCGTTCCAAGTGGCGGCGAAGGCCGACCAGTCGGGTTCGGCGATATCCAACCGATCGAACATCGCTGCGCCGGACAGGCGGGCATAGCCGTCCGTCAGCAAAGCATCGTCGATCGGGGATAGGCTGTCCGTGTCGCTCATCTTCGCGTCCTTAATGGAGGCAAGAGACGAGCGACAGGGCCAGTTTCCGCAGGGTGGGTTGGCACTCCCACCCCGTTCGTGCTGAGTAGGGTCTGAGCTTGTAACGGTTTTGCGCCGGTCACCTGAGCGCTTAGAGCTCGCAACAGGAGACCGACGAGATGATCAAGCATACTGAAGAGTTCAAGCAAGAGGCGGTGCGGATTGCACTGACCAGCG
>JAVBXL010000177.1 GCA_030824575.1 bacterium
CTGATGTTGCGGCTGGGTCCGCTCTTGTCGGACAGGATGCCGGGGGCCAGCGCCCACACGCCGCCCCAGCCGGCCATCACCGCCACATATTGCGCGCCGTCCAGTTCATAGCTGATCGGCGCGGCGACGATGCCGGTTTGGGCCGGGAAGGACCAGAGCTTGTGGCCGTCCTTGGTCGCATAGGCATTGAAATCGCCGGTCGCCGTGCCCTGAAACACCAGGTCGCCGCCGGTCGCCAACAGCCCGCCATTCCACGGCCCCTTATAGGAGACGCGCCATTTTTCCTTCTGCGCAACGGGATCCCAGGCGATGAGCGCGCCGGTGGTCGCCTTCATCGCGGCGTCTCGCACCGCCTTGTCGGCGGGCATGGCGGCCGCGGCAATATCGACGCCGACATTGAAGCCCAGCTTGTTCGCCTTCCATCCCTTTTCGGGGATATAGGGGAAAGCGGCGAGGTTGGCGGGGATGAAGACGGTCCGGCTCTTGGGATCGAAGGCCATCGGGTGCCAGCTATGCGCGCCGGTCGCGCCGGGGGAGCCGATGAAGGGCTTGCCGGTCTTGTAGTAGCGCGCCTCTGGATTTTCGATCGGGCGGCCGGTCTGCATGTCGATGCCGCTCGCCCAGTTGACGGGCACGAAATTCTTGGCTGACAGCAGTTTGCCATTGGTGCGGTCCAGCACATAAAAAAAGCCGTTCTTGGGCGCCTGCATCAGCACTTTGCGCTTGGCCCCGCCGATCTCCATGTCGGCGAGCATGATATGCTGGGTGGCGGTGAAGTCCCAACTGTCGCCCGGCGTCGTCTGATAATGCCAGGCATATTCGCCGGTCTTTGCATGGACCGCGACGATCGAGGAGAGGTAGAGATTGTCGCCCTTGCCCTCCGACCGATAGGCCTGGTTCCACGGCGAACCATTGCCGACGCCGATATAGAGCAGGTCGAGGTCCGGGTCATAGGCCATGGCGTCCCATACCGTGCCGCCGCCGCCCTGCTTCCACCATTGCCCATACCAGGTGGCGGCCGCTTTCTTGAGGTAATCCGGTTCCTGCTCAGTCCCAGGCTGGGCCGGGACGGTGTAGAATTTCCACTTTTCCTTGCCCGTGTCGGCGTCATAGGCGGCGACATAGCCGCGCGCGCCGAACTCCGCGCCGCCATTGCCGATGACGACCAATCCGTTCACGACGCGCGGCGCGCCGGTGATGGTGTAATTCTTGCTCTGGTCGAGCGTGACGACGCTCCAGGCGGGCTTGCCGCTCTTGCGATCGATGGCGATCAAACGACCGTCGAGCGTGCCGACGAACAGTTTGTCGCCCCAGGCGGCGACCCCGCGATTGACCGCGTCGCAGCAGGCTTTGACCAATGTCTCGCGCGGGACTGCCGGGTCGTAGGACCAGAGCAGCTTGCCGCTGCGCGCATCATAGGCCTTGACCATGCTCCAGGCGGTCGAGGTGTAGAGGACGCCGTCGATGAAGAGCGGCGTGCCCTCTTGCCCGCGATTGGTGTCCATGTCGGCGGACCAGGCGAGGCCGAGTTTCCCGACCGTATCCTGATTGATCGCGGTCAGCGGGCTGAACCGCTGTTCGTCATAGGTACGGCCGGTGGAGAGCCATTCGGCCGGTTTGGCGGCGATGATGCGTGCGGCATCCACTCCGCCGGTTGAGGCAGGAACAGTCGCTTCCTGGCTCGTGCCCTTGCCACAGCCTGACAATGCCAGACCCGCTCCCATCAGCAGCGCAATCGCGACCCGCATTATCTTCCTCTCCTTATGCGGTGCAGGTTTCTGCATCCGTGACCTAATTCACCATCCGCGCGCCGGTCCAATAGGCGGCGCGCAGGGCTTTCTTGTCCATCTTGCCTGCCGCGGTTCGGGGAATGGCGGGGACGAAGGCGACGCTTTTGGGCGCCTTCACCCCGCCCAGCCGGGCCTTGGCATGGGCGATGATCTCAGTCTCTCCGATATCGTCGGCGACCACAATGGCGTGGACCGCCTCGCCCCATTTCGCATGGGGGATGCCGATGACCGCACATTCGCGCACGGCGGCCAGTTCGGTGACGGCGGCCTCCACTTCGGCGGAAAAGACGTTGAAGCCGCCCGACACGACCATGTCCTTCTTGCGGTCCACGATATAGAGATAGCCGTCCTTGTCGCGCCGGGCGATGTCGCCTGTATGGTGCCAGCCATGGGTGCGCATTTCGGCGGTGGCGTCGGGCATGGCATAATATTCGCGCGAGACGAGGACGCCGCGCGCCACCAGTTCGCCCGCTTCGCCATCGGGCAGGAGATTGCCGTCGTCGTCCATGATACCGACCCGGACGGATCGGGTGGGCTGGCCGCAACTGGCGAGCCGTTCGGGCCGGTCGCCGGCCGCCGCCGCGGCGACCGCTTCGGGCGACAGCCAGGTGACGATCATCGGCGATTCCACCTGGCCATAGGCCTGGCAAAGGCAGGGGCCGAATATCTCGACCGCCTGCCGCAGCTTTTCCGGGGAGACGGGCGATCCGACCAGCAGGAAGATTTTGAGCGAGGACGTATCGCTGCCCGCCAACTCAGGCGCGTCGAGCAGGCTGTAGAGCGCGGTCGGTGGCATATAGACATGGGTGACGCGATGCTGCGCGATCGCGTCCAGCACGGCGGCGGCATCGAAGCCGGGCAGGATGACCTGCGTCGCGCCCAAGGACAAGGTCGCCAACGCCACCGGGCCGGCCGCATGGGTGATCGGTGCGACGACGAGTGAGACAGGTGTATCGGTTCTGCCATCGACCGCTGCCGCCAGCGTTTCGATCATCGTGCCCCAGCCCAGATTGGTGACGACCACCCCCTTGGACGGTCCCGTCGTGCCACCGGTGGGGAACAGGCCGACGATGTCGTCGGGCTTGCCGAACGGATCGGAAAAGTCCGGTAAGCTGTCCAACTCGCTGTTCGCGATGAACTGGTCGAGCGAGGGATCGCCATCATAAGCGCGGTCGAGGCAGACGAAACGGGTCAGGCTCGGCACGCGCGCCTTGAGCGCTGCAACGTCCTCCGCCTGGCTGCTATGATAGAATAGCCAGCCGCAGCGGACATAGTCGAGATAGGCGACGTTGGCGTCGATCGCGTTGCGGGTGTTGACCGGCACCCATTGGCCATTGGCGCGCCAGATGGCGAGCAACGCGACCATCATCGCCGCGCTGTTGGGACCGTACAGCGCGATCGGCTGCTGATCGCGGAATCCCGCGCCGTGAAGCGCGACGGCGATCCGCGTCGTCAGCGCCTTGACCGCCCCGAAGCTCAGCGTCTCGCCGCTTGTCCCGTCGATCAGGCAGGGGCGTTCGGGACCAAGGTCGTGGCCCCGGTCGAAATAGTCAATCGCGCGCATTCTATCAGCCCCAGCGGTTGATCTCCGGGCCGGGCGCCCAGATGGTTTCGGGGTGGGCTATGGTGGCCAGGCCCAACGCTCGCGCCGCGGCGGGGCGGGCGCGCAGCCGCGCTTCCCAGGCGTCGGTCAGTGGCGCGGCGGCGAAGGCTTCGGGGACGATCCCACGCATCCCGGCCAGCCAGGCATGGCTTTCAAGGTCCGCGATGGTGAAATCGCCCATCAGCCAGTCGCGTCCGTCGGCCAGCTGCGCCTCCACCTTCTCGACCGCCTGGACGATCTTGGTGCGGCTGTCGGCCAATTGGCTGTCGTCGGCCTTGCCCTCGACAGCATCGCGCCAGCGCGCCGCAAGATCCGCGCTGGCGATACCGGCGGGAACGGCGGGCGGCGGCGCGGCGGCATTGCCCAGTGCGGCGGCGGCTGGCGCGACCCGTTCGATCACATAGCGGCACCAGGCCATCATCTGCCAGCGGGCATAGGGGGCGGCGGGCCGCAGCGCGGGGCCGGAGCTGACTTCATCCAGATAGCAGGCGAGGAAGACGCTGTCGGTCATCGCGACGCCGTCCACCACCAGCACAGGGCCTTCGCCCTCGATCGACTGGTCGACTTCGAGCGGGTGGGGCAGGGCGGTCGAGTGGCGTTCACCCGCGACCAGGTCGATCGCGCGCAGGTCCAGATCGACGCCTTTCTCGAAGGCGGCGGCCAGGACGGTGAAGGAGGGGCCGTTAGGCTGGCCATGATAGAGGATGCCGGTCATGCGGGTTCGCTTTCGAGCAGGGAGATGCGGCGGGCGAGGTCGGTGCGGCCGAGCGCCCAGCAGGCGCGGGTCGCCGGGCGCGCATAGATGGCGCGCAGCCAGCGCATGATGTTGGGGGTCAATTCGTCATTGCACAGATGCGGCTGCGACAGCGGAATGGCATAGGCGAGGTTGAAGCCGTTGATGTCGGCCAGGCCATAACTGTCCGATGCCAGCCATAACCGCTGGCCCAGCGCTTCTTCCAGATAGCCGATGCCCAGGCCGACGCGGCGCTGCGATTCCGCCATTTCTTCAGGCGAGAAGGCACCGTTGATCGCCTTGCGCCAGGCGACGCGCCGTTCGGGCATGGGGATGCGGTCAATCGCCGCTTCCAGTTCGGCCGGGTCTTTCTGCCGCACCGAAGGGCCGACGAAGACGCTCCACCCGATCATCGAGAAGCTGGGGGCGAGCCACTGGTCCATGAACTTCATCCACCAGCGCGTGCGCCACTGATCGACCGGATCGGCGGGCATCAGGCGTGGACCGTCGAACGCTTCATCCACATATTCCATGGATCGCGGTGGATTCGGTCAGCACCAAGTCGCCGTGCTTCATCGCCGGAATGGTGCCGAGCGGGTTGACCGCCAGATAATCGGGCTTGTGCTGATCGAAGTTCAGCAGGTCGAGATAATGGCTGTCGAACGCCACGCCCTTTTCGAACAGCGCCAGCATGGGCTTGCCCGAATTGGCGTTGGGTTCCCAATGGTAGAGGGTTACGTCGGTCATGCCGGGTGAATCTCCGAAAAGAAGCCGGTCGGGCGTGCTCTGCCCGACCGACCGAGGGGGAGGCTTAGAATTTCTTCTTCACCGTGATCGCCCATTCGCGCGGATTGCCGGGGCGCGCCTTGCGCACACCCGCACCCGCGCCGCGCAGGTCGAAGACGGAGAGATAAAAATATTTGTCGAAGAGGTTGGTGACTTCGAACGAAACGTCGAGATCCTCGTCCGCATTCTGCCAGGTCAGCCGCGCGTTGGCGAGCGTGTAGGCAGGCACGAAGTTGAGGACGCGCACGCCGTTGATGACCGCGCCGCCGCCAAATTTCTTGTCCTCATAGGTGACGTCGAACCGCGGAGTCAGGCTGCCGGCCTTGTCCAGGTCGATCTTATACTGCGCGCCGGCGCTGAACTTCCAGGGCGGCGATGCTGGCGGATCATTGGCCGACACGCCGCCCGGATTGGTCGGGAAGGCGGCGGCGGGATCAAGGCTGCTGGCGATATATTTGAAGTCGAGATAGCTGATCGACGCATCGATCGCGAGGCCGTCGATCGGATAGGCGGACAGTTCCGCCTCGAACCCCTTCACGCGCGCATCGCCGGCATTGAGCCGCGCGGCGCAGGGTGCGCCGGGGCAGGTCAGCACCGGAATCTGGATATCGATATAGTCGTTGATGAAGGCGGCGGCGTTCAACCGGACGCGGCGATTGAAGAAGTCGCTCTTGAAGCCGATTTCATAGGCGGTCAGCTTTTCCGGGCGGAAGGCGATGACCTGCTGCGTGTTGAAAGGACGCGGGTTGGAACCGCCGCCCTTGAAGCCCGTGGACACCGATCCATAGACCATCAGGCTGTCGGTCAGCCGATAGTCTGCCGCGATCCGATAGTCCCAGCGCTTCGCGCTATAATGGGCGGTAAGGCCGGACAAGGCCGCGACCGTTTCGGTGATGTTGCCATTGCCATTATAGTCGAGCGTGTCCGCGCCGGCATAGCCGATGCCATAGGCTGCGCCGACCGGATCGAGGAAGCCGTTGACCGTCCCGTCGAAGTTCAGGCGATAATAGGTCTGGTCCTTGGACTCGGTGGTGTAGCGCAGGCCACCGCTCAAGGTCAGCCGGTCGATCGGCTTCCACGACAGATGGGCGAACGCGGCCTTGGCCTCCGCCTTGGTCGGATCAGGCTGGCGGAATTGCAGCGGATAGACCGGGACATAGCGAATGTCCTGCAACGAGTCATAGGTCGACTTCTGCTTGAAATAATAGCCGCCGATCGTGCCGTTCAGATTGTCCCCGAAACTGGCGTTCAGCCGGACTTCCTGGCTGAAGCTCCAATTTTCCAGATAGTTGCGGCCGAAACCGATATTGGCGGGCGAGATATCATCGTCGGAATCGAACTGGGTGTTGAAGGTGCGATATCCAGTGATAGACGATAATTTGAAGGCGTCGTTCAGCGCATAATTGACCTGGCCCGAAACGCCCCACCCCTTGTAGAGGCTGCGGTCGGTGCCCTGCGTCGCCGCAAGCGGGGTGCCCGCCGCGCCGAAGGGATCGACCGGGATCGGCGGGACCCACACGCCGGCCGGTTGGCCGGTGCCGATATAGTTGCAATAGCGGCCGCAGATGAAGCGATCATCATAGACGACCCCGGGCGCCGGATTGGTGTTGGGCGAATTGACGGGGTTGGTGGCGACCAGCACTTCGCCCGCGATCGTATGTTCGTCGCGGGTATAGTCGCCGATCAGGGTCACATCCAGCTTGTCGCTGGGTTCCCAGAACAGGATGCCGCGGATCGCCTGATAGCCAACGCCCCCCAGTTTGCTGATGGTGCAGTCGCCGGCGGGCTGGGTCGACGGGATGCCGCTGCCCGGATTGGCGCAGCCATAATCGATGCGATCGACGAAACCTTCTTGCTGCTTGGCGACGCCGGAAATGCGCGCCGACAGGGTGCTGGTGATGCCGAAATCGGCCGCGGCCCGGATGCCGATGCGGTTGCGGATGCCGTAATTGACCTCGACAAAGCCGCCGCCATCGCCCGACGGGCGCTTGGAATACAGCTTGATCGCGCCGCCTTCGGCATTGCGGCCGGCCAGCGTGCCCTGCGGTCCGCGCAGGATTTCGACGCGGTCGAGATCGAGCAGTTCGAAGACCGCGCCGGTCAACTGGGGATAATAGACATCGTCGATATAGATGCCGACGCCCGGCTCATAAGCGGGGTTGAAATCGTTCTGACCCACGCCGCGGATCGACGCGGTGATCGACGGGCCGAACGACGCGCCCTGCGGCTTCAACGACACGTTGGGCGCGGAATCGGCCATCTGTGCCAGGTTGGTCTGGCTCTTGGCCTCCAGTTCGGCGGCGCCGACGGCGGTGATGGAGATGGGTGTGTCCTGCAACCGCTGTGCGCGGAACTGGGCGGTGACGACGATGTCGGCCACCGAACTTTGCGACATGGCCTCCTGTTCCGCTGCTTGTGGCGCAGCGGCAGGCGGTGTCGAGGTCTGCGCCGAGGCCGGCGTTGTGATTGCGAGGATGGAGGCTGACGCCAAAAAGGCGCGCGACATCATTGCAAGAAGATCGTGTTGCATGGGTAATCCCCTCTCCTAATTTCGGCTTGAGATCCGTCCTGCCCGGACGTGACCCGCCTCATGACGTTGCTGTGCGTCGATTGTTAGTAAGACATACAATTTTACGCGATGCAAGAGCCTGATCGACCTCACAACGAACATTGTTGCACTATTTGCCTTTATTGCGAGAGGGCAAATAATGCTGTTGTCTCTATTGGTGGTATTGGCAGTAACAGGATGATTGGGGGTGGAGAGGGGACGCCCCGCAAATCCTTTACTTCGCCATGTCTCCGTTCAGACGTAAACCCGCCGCAACAGCTCCACCAGCATCGCGGTTTCGGCCGGGCTGAACCGGGCTTTCAGCCAATTTTCATGCTCGGCGATGCACGCGCGCGCTTGGCGCAGCGAGTCGCGGCCGCCCTCGGTCAGGCTCAACGTCTGGCGGCGGCGATCCTGCGCGGAGGCGCCGCGGGTCAGAAAACCGCGGTCCTGCATGCGATTGACGATCGCCATCACGCTGGCCCGGTCCATTTTCAGCCGGCGGCCGATGTCCGCCTGGGCGATGCCGGGCTGATCCTCGATCAGCCAGAGGACGGCGACCTGCTTCTGGGTCAGGCCCAGGTCGCTGAAGGTTTCGGTGAAGTGCTGATAGACCGCTGCGCTGGCCAGCCGGATGTGAAAACCGACCAGTCCATCGATGCCGCTGAGGCGGGGATCGGGGAAGAGGTCGAGCGGTGCAATGTCGTTCATGGTATTCATAGTAACAGTGTGCGGAGTAAGTAGTGATACGTCAATCCGGGCACTTGAAAAAATGTCAGTGTCACATACAATATCTTCAACCAGAAAATGGGAGAGGATCAGCCATGGCGCATTTTCCAGACACGCCGTCTTTCACAGGTTTCAATACACCCACGCGGATCGAGGCGGACATTGCCGACCTGGACATGAAGGGAGCGGTGCCGCCCGAACTGGACGGCGCCTTCTACCGGGTGCAGCCCGACCCGCAATTTCCGCCCCGGCTGGGCGATGACATCGCTTTCAATGGTGATGGCATGATCACCATGTTCCGCTTTCATGACGGCCAGGTCGATTTCCGCCAGCGCTGGGCGAAGACCGACAAGTGGAAGCTGGAACATGAAGCGGGTAAGGCTTTGTTCGGTGCCTATCGCAATCCGCTGACCGACGACGAGCGCGTGAAGGGCAAGATACGCGGCACCGCCAACACCACCGCCTTCATCCATGGCGGAAAACTCTATGCGCTCAAAGAAGACAGTCCGGCGCTGGTGATGGACCCGGCGACGCTGGAGACGGACGGCTATACATGGTTCGACGGCGCGATGACCGGTCAGACCTTCACCGCCCATCCCAAGATTGATCCGGCGACTGGCGACATGATCGCCTTTGGCTATGCGGCCAAGGGGGTGCTGACGCGCGACATGACCTATTATGTCGTGTCGCCGGACGGGCAGCTCAAACAGGAAATATGGTTTGAAACGCCCTATTATGCCATGATGCACGACTTCGCGATCACGCCTGACTATGCGCTGTTCCATGTCGTGCCCAGCACATCCAACTGGGAGCGACTGGAGCAGGGGTTGCCGCATTTCGGTTTCGATACCACTCTGCCGGTCTATCTGGGCGTCCTGCCGCGCCGGGCCGAGGCGACCGCCGCCGACATCCGCTGGTTCAAGCGCGACAATTGTTTCGCCAGCCATGTCATGAACGCCTTTCAGGACGGCACGAAAATCCATTTCGACACGCCCGAAGCGAAGAATAATATGTTCCCCTTCTTCCCCGACATTCATGGCGCGCCGTTCAACGGCCCGGAATCGGCGAGCTTCCTGACCCGCTGGACCGTCGACATGGCGTCCAATGGCGAGGATTTCGCCAGCGTGCAGCGGCTGACCAACATGATGGGCGAATTTCCGCGCATCGATGATCGCCGGACCGGCCTGCCCTATCGCTATGGCTGGTTGCTGGTGATCGATCCGACCAAGCCGGTGGAACTGAAGGGCGGCAGTCCGTCGGGGATGCTGATGAATACGCTGGGCCTGATCGACCATCAGACCGGCGAAGAGCAGAAATGGTGGTGCGGGCCGCTGTCTTCGTTGCAAGAACCCTGCTTCATCCCGCGTGGTCCCGACGCGGCGGAAGGCGATGGCTGGATCGTCCAGGTCTGCAACCGACTGGAGGAGCATCGCAGCGACCTGCTGTTATTCGACGCGCTCGACATCGCCAAGGGACCGATCGCGGAAATCCGCATACCCATCCGCCTGCGTTTCGGGCTGCACGGCAACTGGGCAACGGCCGACCAGATCGGGCTGGCGGCTTAGCGGTTAGACCTTCTCCCCCGCCGCGCGGGCGCGGGGGAGCAAACTGGCATGGTCGCGTTCGACGCGCCACACCAGCAACAGCAATATCAGCACCAGCGGCGGCGCGACCCAGTTGATCGACAGGATCGCCCCGCCCAGGTCGCCGCCGCGCGCGTCGCTTATCATCCCTACCGCATAGGGACCGATGCCGAGGCCAAAGATGGTCGACACGACGATATAGAGGCTGACGGTCAACCCGCGCATCCGCGGCAGAACCTGTTCGAATAACACGGCATAGAGCGGCGGCATCCACATCGTCAGGATCAGGCTGTACAGCGTGAATCGCAGGTAGAAATCGCCTGCGTCCGGCGCATGATAGACCCAGAAAGCCAGGCATGGCGAAACGCTCATCGCGAACAGCGCCACCCACACCCGGCGCGACAGGCGGTTCGCCCCGATCCGGTCGGACAGCGGCCCGGCGATCAGCGGCCCGACCACGCCGAGGCCAGCCGATAACAGGCCGAATTGCAATCCGGTGTCGGCGGGCGACAGGCCATAGCTTTTCATCAGGAACGACGGCGTAAAGCCCATCACGCCATAGTTGATGACGCTTTGGAGCGCGCCTGCCGCGATGCAGAGCAGCAGCGAAGGATTGCGGGTGATGAGCGCGAAGGCGACCGGATCGCGCCCTTTGAGATTTTGCAGCAGGTTGGCGATGACGAAGGCGCCGAAGCCGACCACGCTCCATTGCACGACATGCGGGCTGATCGCCACGCCGCCGAGCAACAGGGGGGGGCGGGGCGAAAAGGATTCCGACCAGTGGATCGCCAGCAACACGGCCAGCAGGATCAGCGCCAGCAGCCCGATATTCAGCGCCCAGTCCCGCGGCGTCGCCCGTGTGCGCGCCAGACTCACCCAATGAAAGCCCGGCGTCACCGCGCCCAGCACGTTCAGGCTGGCGCGGAAGGGATGGGGATCATGGGCTGTCGGGATGCCGTCCATGACGCCGCGTTGCGGTTCGGGCAGGCGGCTCATCAGGAAGGCGATGAGGAAGCCGGGCGTCGCCGCCACGGCAAAGGCGAATTGCCAGCCCTTCAGGCCCAGCGGCGCGGCGCCAGCGGCGTAGCGCGCATCCCACCATTGCGCCGCCATGCCCCCGATGATGAGCGATCCGCCAAGACCTATGGCGATGGCGGCGGCCATCACCGCCATTACCATGCCGCGCTTTTCCCGCGGAAAATAATCATAGGTCAGGCTGGTGCCGGCTGGTTGCGACGCCGCTTCGCCGATGCCCACGCACAGGCGCGAGAGCATCAGCGTGAAGAAGCCGGTCGCCAGCGCCGCGCCGCCGGTGGCGAGCGACCAGAAGCCGATGGTGATCGCCAGCAGCTTCGTCCTGATCCACCCGTCCGCCAATCGCCCCAGCGGCAGCGAAAACAGCGCGTAGAACAGCGCGAACACGGTGCCGTAGAGCAGCCCCATCTCCGCGTCGCCGATCTTCAGTTCCGCCTTGATCGCGGGGGCCAGGATGGCGAGGATATTGCGATCGAGCAGGCTGACCAGGTTGGTGGCAGCCACCAGCGCCAGCGCATAATAAGCGGTCGAGCGCGAGGGCATCTGTGCGGTCACAGGTTGAAGACGCGCTGGGCGTTGGTTTGCATCAGTTTGCGTTTGGCCTCATCCGAAATATCGAGAGTGTCATGCGCTCGCACTTCGTCTGCTACATATTCATAGGGATAATCCATCGCATACATGACCCGATCTTCCCCCAGCACCTTTTGCGCGAATGTTATCGCCGGCTCCCAGGCCATGCCGCTGGTGGTAACGCAGACATTCGACCGCATATAGTCGTGGATCGATTTGTTGAGCGGCTTCATCCGTTCATAGCGCTGCGATCGCACGCCCGCCTGGTGCATATAGTCCAGCCGGTAGAGCCAATAGGGCAAAGCCTCCCCCATATGGCCGACGACGATCTGCAAATCGGGATAGCGGTCGAAAATGCCGATGGTGATGAGGCGCAGCAGGTGCATGCCCGTTTCCACGCCAAAGCCGAAGATCGCGCCGTCCAGTCCCGCGTCCAGCATCGGCCCGATCATCGCGTCGGGCGGGGTTGAGGGGTGAATGTAAAGCGGCTGGCCAGTATCGGCGAGCGCGCGGAAGATCGGGTCGAATTTGGCGTCGTCCAGATATTCGCCCTGGGTATGGCTGTTGACCATCACCCCCTTGAAGCCCAGATCGCCAGCGCCGCGCAGGATTTCGGCGGCGGACCAGTCCGGGTCTTGCGGCGCGATCGACGTCATGCCGACGAAGCGCGTGGGGTGCGCAGCGCAGCGGTCGGCGAGATGATCGTTGGCGCGGGCTACCATCGCCTTGGCCTCTTCCATGTCGAGCAGCGGCTGCACGCCCGGCGAGGTCAGCGAGAGGATCGCCGCGTCGATGCCGGTCGCGTCCATGTCCGCCAGCCGCCGGTCGCCAAGGTCGAGCAGCCGGTCGATGATCTGGGTCGCCCGCTCCGACGGCGATTGGCCGTAAAAGCCCCAGAGCGACACCATGCCCCGGTCCGCCGTCCCGTCGCGCACCATGCGCAGATAAGCGTCGATCTGTTCGCGCGTGGCGAAGGCTTCTTCGGTGGCGATACGCCGATAGCCGCGGTCGCCGCCCGTCTTCAATGCATGGCTCATCGCTTATCCTTCGTGAATGGCTTTGGTGACGAGGCAGGCGTCGATCCCTTCGGGACCGTCTTCCGCGCCATGGCCCGACCATTTCACCCCGCCGAACGGGGAATCCGACCCGCCGATCATCGCGGTGTTGATGCCGACCATACCAGCCTCGACCGACCGCGCGACCCGGCGCTGGCGCGCGGCGTCGCTGGTCCAGGCATAGGCGGCCAGCCCATAGGGCAGGCGATTGGCCCCTGCGATCATGGCGGCTTCGTGCGGGTAGCTGTTGATGAGGGCGACGGGGCCGAACGGCTCCTCGTTCATGATGGCGGCGTCCAGCGGCGCGCCCGACATCACGGTCGGAGCGAAGAAATAGCCCGCATTGCCGATCCGTTCGCCGCCGGTTTCCAACATTGCCCCCTTGGCGACTGCGTCCCCGATCAACCGATCCATCGCGTCGAGTCGCCGCGCATTGGCCATCGGTCCCATGACACTGGCGGGGTCCGATCCGTCACCGACCGTCACCTTCTTGGCCCGCTCGACAAAGCCGGCAAGGAAGCGATCATGCACGCCCGCCTCGACGATGAAGCGCGTGGGCGACACGCACACCTGCCCCGCATTGCGATATTTGCCCGCCACCACCGTATCGAGCGCCTTATCGATATCGGCGTCGGCGAAGACCAGCACCGGGCCATGGCCGCCCAGTTCCATCGTCGTGCGCTTGCAATCCTCCGCCGCCAATTTGGCCAGATGCTTGCCGACGAGCGTGGAGCCGGTGAAGCTCATTTTGCGGATGATGGGAGAACCGAGCAGGTGGCGCGACACTTCGTCGGGCACGCCGAACACCGCCTGTGCGACATCGCCGGGCAGGCCGGCGTCGAGCAGGCATTGCAGCACGCCCAGCGCTGACGCGGGCGTTTCCTCCGCCGCCTTCAAGATCACCGAACATCCCCCGGCGATCGGCGCGCCCAGCTTGCGGCCAGGATTGCCGAGCGGGAAGTTCCAGGGCGCGAAGGCCGCGACCGGGCCGACCGGCTCCTTCGTCACCGTGGATCGCTGCCCGGCCGGCCGCACCAACGCCCGGCCGTAGAGGCGAAAGACCTCGCCCGCGTAGAAGTTGAGCAGGCCGACATTCATCATCACTTCGATGCGCGCTTCGGCCAGCGTCTTGCCTTGTTCCAGCGTGGCGACGCGGGCCAGTGCCTCCTGCCGCTCGACCATCAGCCGCGCCGCCCCTTGCAGCACCGCCGCCCGTTCATGGGGCGTAGAGTCGCGCCAACGGTGGAAGCCGCGCTGCGCCGCCGCCAGTGCGGCGTCCAAATCCGCCGCATCGGCCAGCGGCAGCTCCGCGATCGCTTCGCCGGTGGCCGGGTTGACGACTTTGTGGGTGCGTCGCCCGCCGCCCGACAGCCGCTGGCCGTCGATCATCATGTACAGGTCGGGGTAGGCCATGGGCTCAGGCGCTCACGGCTTCGCGCGCGGCGCGTTCGCGGTCGATATCGCCCTGCCAGCGTTCGGCGACGATTTCCTTGCCCGTCACCGGATGCACCATATGGAACGGCACCATCTTGTGCGTCGGCCACAACCAATGATCCTCGATCAGCGCGTCGGGACCGGTCGGGTCTTGCGGATAGGTGATCTTGGGGAAGGGGACATATTCGGCCGGGGTGTTGGCCCAACCCTGGTCGAAGTCGGCATGCCATTGCGGCATGTAATTCAGGATCTGGATGCGCCAGATGCCGTCCACCTTCTTGTAGGTATTCTCATAAATGCCGCCTTCCCACCATTGGCGCGCGCCCAGCGCCGGATTGGACGGGTCAGTATAATCCTTGTGCCGGCCCGCCTGCATCATCGAGCGGGCGCGGGCATAAGCGGTGACCCCGTCGGCGTCGATATCGACAATATCCTGCAATTGGGGATGATCGAGCAGGAAGCCATCGATCGGGCCGTTGGTGCCATGGGTGAAGCGCTTCTGGAAGCGTTCGACATAGAGGCGGCGGATGCCCGCCTGTCCGCGCCACACGCCGCCGAAGAAGCGGACTTCGCCATCGTCGGTGAACAGGTCGGCGGTTTCGTTATAGAGGCATTTATCAATCAGATAGCCGTAGAGATGCTGCAATTTGCGCACGTCCAGCTCATCTTCGCGCCGTTGCAGGCGGGTGCCGAGGTCGGCGACGCTTTGTTCCAAGCGGGCGATGCGGTCGGTTTCGGACATCAGTCTCTCTCCTATCATTGTATGTAATACTTACAGATTAGACGGCGTCCGCGGCCAGTCGCTCCACTTCCTCGCGATAGGGGCGGATGGCGCGGACCATGCACAGCGTAGCGATCGGCAGCAGCACGCCCGCGGTCATCACCAGCGACTTCCAAAGCTGGCTGGGATCGCCGACGATATAGTCTTGCACCAGGCCGACCAGGAAGCTGCCCATCGCGCCGAAGAAGGTGAACATGAACAGATAGATCGCCGTCACTTGGCCCCGCATCGCATTGGGCGCGACGCGCTGGATCGCGGCGTTCTGCGGTACTGCCCCGGCGATACCGAACATCGCGCCGATGCTGGCGACGCCGAGCGAGGCATAGCCGTTGGGCATCAGCGGGGCGAGGATGGCGCAGACCGTCACGCAGCCGAAGAAGATGGCGGCGGCGCGGACATTGGCGTCGGCATGGCGCTTGGCCAGCCATTCAACGAAGATGCCGCCCAGCAAAAGCCCGGTGAGCGACGCGACCAATGTCATCGATCCCATCACCGCGCCGATCTGCGCCTCGTTCCAGCCATAGGTGCGGATCATGAAGGGCACGCGCCAGAATTGCAGGCCGAACACCTCGATCGCGCTCAAAGCCAGCCCGGCGAACAGCGGATAATAGACACGGCGCTTGGCATGGATCGCCTTGGCGGCGTCCAGTCCGGTGAACGTCAGGATACGGCGGCCCAGTGAGGCTTGAGTGGGTGGCGTGACCGTACCGGCGGGCGGCGCCTGGCGCGGCGGTTCCTTGACCGTCAGGAACAGCAGGCCGACGAACAAGGCGGGCAGGCCCAGCCAGATCATCAGCCATTGCCAGCCCAATATGGTCAGGCCCCCATGCTGGGTCGGCGCCCATCCCGCCGCGGTCGCGATCAGCATCCCGCCGATCGCCGGACCCAGCGTGGTGCCGCCGATAAAGCCGAATTGCAGCAGGGCGAAGGCTCGGGTCAGGATGCGCGGCGGGAAGGCGTCGGCCAGCAGCGAATAGGACGACGGAGCATGGGCCGATCCCCCTGCGGCCAAAAAGACGCGGGTGCCGACGAATTGCCCGAACGTCTGGGCGATGCCGCCCATGGAGGTGATGACGCCCAGCGCCGCGCACCCGCCCGCCAGCACGAACTTGCGCGGGAAGATGTCGGCCAGGCGGGCCAGCGGTATGCCGACGAACAGATAGCAGATGATGCTGGCGGGACCGGCCAGGAAGCCGAGCTGCGAATCGGACAGGCCGAAATCCGCCTTGATCCGCTCCGCCAGCATGGCGAACACCACCTGTTCGAAGAAGGTGACGAAGGTCGCCAGGATGATGACGAACAGCGCCCAATAGGCCGCGCCCGTCGAGTAAAGCGGGCGCGCGGACGCAGCGGCATCAAGGGATGCGGCTACTTGCGCATCCCATAATGTATCGGTCGCAATCGGCGCGGGTGCCAGGGCCATGGGCTTTCTCCTCTCCACTTCTCGCTTTATTCACAGGGATGAAATTTCGGCTTGGCGAATTTGTAAGTGAACTATACGAATATGGCGAGCGAAAAATGCACGATCGTTAGAAAGTCGGCGAAGGGAGATCGGGATGCTGGATTATCAAGGACGAACCGCATTTGTGACAGGTGGCGCCAATGGCATCGGCCTGGGTCTGGTGCGCGCCTTGCTGGCGAAGGGGTGCAAGGTGGCGATCGCCGACATTCGCGAGGATGCTCTGGCCGCGGCCGTTAAGACGCTCGACAATCAAAGCGTTATAGCTGTCCAACTCGATGTCGCATCGCGCACCGGTTTTGCCGAGGCGGCCGACCGGGCGGAGGCGGCGATGGGACCAGTCAGCCTGGTCTTCAACAACGCCGGCATCAACCTGTTCCAGACCATCGACGAGTCCAGCTATGACGATTGGGACTGGGTGATGGGGGTCAATCTGCATGGCGTCATCAACGGCGTGATGACCTTCGCGCCGCGGATGAAGGCGCTGGGGCAGGGCGGGCATATCGTCAACACCGCGTCGATGGCGAGTTTCCTGTGCGATGGCGCCCCCGGCATCTACAACACCACCAAATTCGCGGTGCGCGGCATGAGCGAATCCCTGCGCTACAGCCTGGCGCCGCACGGCATCGGCGTGTCCGTACTCTGCCCCGGCCTGGTAAAGAGCCACATCTACGCCAGCGACGAAATCCGCCCGGCGGCGCTCAGCAGTGGCGCGAAGCCGGTGGATAGCGCGGCGGTCGGGCGGCTGGAGCAGTTGCACCAGTTCGGCATGGAGCCGGACGTCATCGCCGCCCGCACATTGGAAGCGGTGCAGGAGAACCGCTTCCACATTTTTCCCCATCCCGAATTTCGCGACGAACTGGCGACGGTATTCGAAGAGATACTCGCCGATTTTCGCGACTATCCGCAGGATGCCGGATTTGAGCAGCGGGTCGGGTTCGAAAAGATGCGCCGTGAGAGCTACGCCAAGGCCCGAAGCGCGGCACGCGAACGGGCTTAATGCGCGAACAGGTCGCCCTGCCGGGGTGGGGCGGTCGGTCGCCGTGGCGCGGCCGGCGTGCCGATCAGCACGCGCGCGCGGCCCGTGAGCGTATACACCGCCTGCCGCTGCGCCCCGCGATTGAGATGGTCGACGCGGTAACCCTGATAGTGGCGCTTGAGCAGGCCAGCCTTGACCAGCTCGGTGACGGCGCGGCTGAGATTGGTCTTGCCCGACGCGCGCACCCGATTGCGCACCTCCTCCTGCACCAGCACATCGTCGGCGGTTGCGTCACCGGTCAGCTTGGCGTCCTTGCGTAGTTCGTCGCGCACCCGCTCCACCAGCGCCATGCGGCGCGGATCGCGATGGCCCATCGGCGTGAGCGCATCGCATAGCCAGTCACGCAGCGCGACCAGCCCGTCGCCCACCCGCACTTCCGGCCCGGCGCTGCCATCCGGTCGCGCTACGTCCGCGATCAGCGTCAGCAGCATGAAGGCGTATCGCGGCCGCGAGCAGCAATGCGACAATTGGTCTAGCAGCAGCGAAAGATCGCTGCCGCCTGGAATGCGGGACAAGGTGGGCGCATGAAACATATCGTGAATCAAGCACAGAGCGAGTCGCTTGGGAATCCGCTTTTTTTCGCGAGTCGCATTTTGTCGCTCGTGACACTTTGCCCCTCGGTAAAGTGTCATGGCAGAAACTTTACCGAGGGGCGGCGGCGTCCCACGCTGGCGTTAGCCGGATTGACGGCCTTTCAGGATGGATCATGCTCGGCGGGCAGGGTCAGGGTCACGCGCAGCCCCGGTCCCGCATCGCTCAAGGTCAGCGTGCCGCCATGGAGATGGGCTACGGCCGCCGCCAGCGACAAACCCAAGCCAGCGCCGGTGATATGGCGCGATGCATCCAGGCGGGAGAAACGGCGCAGCGCCTCGATCCGCCGTTCCTGCGCGATGCCGGGGCCGTTATCGGTCACGGCGACGCAGATCGATGCGCCGTTCCGCCAGGCGGACAGAAGGATGCGATCGCCGCCATATTTGAGCGCATTGTCGATCAGGTTCGACAAGACCTGGCCGAATATCTCACGATGCGAACGGATATGCAGGCCGGGTGGCGCATCGACGCGGATGACCACGCCCTTGTCCTCGGCCAGCGCGTCATACATATCCTGAAAATCGTCCAGCAACGCGGCGACGTCGACAGCCGAAAAATTGTCGCGGCCGATCCCCGCTTCGGCCCGGCTGATCAGCAGCGCGGCATCCAGCATCCGCAGCAGCGTATCGCCTTCCTCCAGCGCCTTTTCCAGCGCCGCGATCGATTGCTCGTCCCGGCTCTGACGCAGGGCGCTGTCCAGCACGGCACGCAACCGGGTGAGGGGGGATCGCAAGTCATGGGCCAGACCGTCGGTCACCAGCCGCATCTCATCCACCAGCCCGGTGATGCGGTCCAACATCGCGTTGATTTCATCGCCCAGCGCGTCGAACATATCGCCGCTGCCGCTCAGCGGGATACGGCGCTGGATGTCGCCGGTGCCAACCGCCGCAGCGGTATCAATGACCGATCGCAGCCGCCCCCGGATGATCGCGGCCGAAAAGAAGGCGGCACCGGCCGCCAGCGGCATGGCAAGCAGGATTGCACCGATCAGCGCCGCTTCCAGATAACCACCGAAGCGGAGATCGTTTTCCACGACATGGCCGGTCAGCAACCGCGTCCCGTCGGGGAATTGCGTGCTGACGACGCCGATGCTCTGGGGTTCCCGGTCCTGCTGGCCGATGCGCCGCAGGTCGAGTTGCCGCCAGCTTTCCGATGGTCCGATATCGGTGGGCCAGCCCGGAATGTTACCGGCGATCCGCCGGCCGTCGGGTGCGATCAGCAGCATGATCGAACTGCCGTCCGGGTCGGCCGTCATGCGGTTATGCACCGTAGCGCCCGCCGCTTGCAGGCCGGCGGCGGCATAGGTGGCGGCGATATCGTCGCGCAGGTTGACCGCGACCGCGCGGCTGGCTTCGTCCACCGACCGGCTGGTGAATTGATGGACGGCCCAAAGCGCGACCAGCACGCAGGCGATCTGCATGAGGAAGACGAGCGCGGCGAACCGCCAGATGACACTCTGGCGCCAGCGCATCGTCACCCCTGTTCGCTCAACCGATAGCCCGCGCCGCGGACGGTGTGGATCAGCGGCGGTTCGCCATCCTCATCGATCTTGCGGCGCAGGCGGCTGATATGCACGTCGATGACGTTGGTGCCGGGATCGAAATGATAATCCCATACGCCTTCCAGCAACATGGTGCGGGTCACCACCTCCCCCTGATGGCGCAGCAGATAATCGAGCAGGCGGAATTCGCGCGGTTGCAGGTCGATGATGCGCGCACCCCGCTTCACTTTGCGGGACAGGAGATCGACGTTCAGGTCGCCGCAGGTCAGGCGCGTTTCGGGCGCTTGGCCGCCGCCGCGTCGCAGGATTATCCGCAGCCGCGCCAGCAGTTCGGCAAAGGCGAAGGGCTTGGCCAGATAATCGTCCGATCCGCCGGTCAGTCCCTTGATCCGCTCATCGGCGGTCGCCAGCGCCGACAGGATGATGACAGGGGTGTCGATGCCGGCAGCGCGCAGGGCGGCGAGCACCGCCATCCCGTCCATGCCCGGCAGCATCCGGTCCAGAATGATGGCGTCATGCGCGGCCTCGGTCGCCAGGAACAGGCCGTCGCGGCCATTGTCTGCCCGGTCGACGGTAAAGCCTTCCTCGATCAGCCCCTTGGCGATGTAATCGGCGGTGGTGGCGTCGTCTTCGACCAGCAGCACCTTATAGCTCATGACCGTCCTCATTTCACCGCCCTGATCGACGCGAATGTCGCCTTATAGGCGTGCAATCGCTCAAAGCCATAGAGGGCGTCGCGCCGGCCAACCGATCGCGCGATCGCGTGCAGCAGCGCGGCGCTGACGGCATCGGTGTCATGATTGAGCGCATGGCCGCCGGGCAGTCGCAGCCGGGTGACATTGGGCTGGCGCAGCGCAGGACAGAGGCTGGCCGCTTCCTCCGCGCCGTGGATGCATAGTAAGGGCGCCCAGCTAAGCCGCCGGGCGGCGGTGGTTGCGTCTTCCTCCGGCTCATTGAAAGAAAAGATGTCGGACGGAGAGGCGCGCCATTGGCGGGTGGCACCCGGTACGATCAGCCCGATGAACGCGATCCGCCGACGCAGTGCGGTCGGCACATAGGGGAGCGAGGGCGCGATGATATCAGCGCCAAAGGACTGGCCCAGCAGCAGCAGGCGCGCGCCGGGATCGACGGCGATGGCGCGGCGCAGGCCCTGCGCGATCATGGTGCCGGCTTCTTCAGGCGTCCGGCGCGTCCGAAAGAAGCGCAGGCTGTTTTCAGCAACTACCGGGATGCCCCGGCGGGTCAGCCGATCGGCGATATGTGGCCCGAGCCCTGCATGGAACCCCATGTCGCCCGACAAGTAGAGCGCCACCATCCGCGGCTGGCGCGGGCCGGAGGCGGCTTTTGCAGGGAGCAGGTCGAACAGCGCGCCGTTGCCAATATAGCCGATATGCCACAGCGCCAGCAGCAGGGCGCAGGTCAGACCGGCCAGGGCGGCGGTGGACCGGCTCATGCCTCCTTGCGCCTGATGTCGGCGACATGGACGAAGGCAAAAGCGGTAAGCGGGACGGCGACCGGCGTGACGAACGGGGTAGACAAGGTGCAGCACCGTCTTCGCCCGCTGGGCTCGTGGAAAATCGGCCTCTGCATCGCCCATCCATGCTTTTGGAGAGGCGGCGCAACAGGGGAGGCGCCGCCTCTCGCTTCACGGTCGTCATGCCGACCGCAGCCGCTATTGATAGGACAAGCTGGCGGGCAGGAGGGTGAGCGCTTCATTACGGTTTCTTCATGACAGGGGATTTTGCGGGGTAGTGTCACGCTCAACGCTACCGAGATTCAGTGGATTTGCGGCACCAGATCGACTGGTGACCTGACGCCGCCAGACTGGCGAGCTGGATGGATTCCTGCCGCCAATGATAGGACTGCGCGCCGGCGAGGCTCTCTATATCGCCATAGTCGAAATCGCCCAGCCGGGTGTCACCGCGCAGCTTCTGCCCGAAGGCCGCAGCGGCGGCGGCGATCAGGTTTGCGGGGATAGGCTGCTCGATCATTCGGCTCGCATCGCCCGCGGGCATCATCGGCACTGGCTGACCAGCGCAGGATTGAACGCGACCTGCACCTTCACATCCTTCTCGATGGTGAAAAGGTTGGAGGATAGTTCCTCGTCCAGCGCCGTGCGGGCTTTGAGGGGGATGCCATACTCGCGGTTGGTTTGATCATCTCCTGCATCCCTTTCCGGTCGGACTTGCCATCGCCCGATCGTTGCTGGAAAGCTATGGCGGCCCGGTGGACTTCCTGCCGTCGAGCCGGGGCGTCCATTGTCATATTCTGTGCCCGGCGGCACCTGATGTCGCCGAATGACATTTTTTTGAAAAAAAGCCATTGACCGACTCAGATGACCGGCCTAGAGGGCTGTTCACCGGACGGGGCGCTGCCAGCAGGTAGCGCTCGGAACGGTCGCCAACATTGACGGACGACAGTCCTCCGAAACGCAAGGATCGGGGTGGCATGGTTGTCCGCTCTAATGTTTGGCCGGGTTCTTTGACATTGTTGGATAGATGAAGGGACATGTGGGCGGCGGCTCCGGTTATCTACGGCTTTCAGGCGTGGATGGATCGGTTAAATTAGGCCGTTCCTTATTGGAGCCTGTTGGG
>JAVBXL010000049.1 GCA_030824575.1 bacterium
GCGCGACATACTAAAAAAAGCCGCGGCCTACTTCGCGAGGGACTCGATATGAGATTTGCCTTCATCGCGAAACACCGAGGAATATGGCCGGTATCGTGGATTTGTGGGGCGCTCGGTGTGTACGCATTCGGTGAAGGCCGCGGATCAGGCGGCTTGGCGTTGATTTTCCAGTCCCTGCCAGTTCCACGGCAGGAGTTCAGCCAATTGGCTTTGCGGGATATCAGCGATGCGCGCGAGGACATCGGCGAGCCAGGCCTGCGGATCAATGTCGTTGAGCTTTGCTGTATTGATTAGACTGAGCGTGAATGCGGTACGCTGTCCGCCGCGATCTGAGCCGGCGAAGAGCCACGACTTCCGTCCCAAAGCTATGCCCCTTAGGGCCCTTTCCGCAGCGTTGTTCGTGAGGCAGATGCGGCCGTCATCAAGGAAGGCGGTGAAGGCCGGCCATGCCTTGAGCATATAATCCATAGCCTCGGCGACATCGCTGTTCCTGGAGAGCTTGGACCGGTTCTCGCGCATCCATGCCTCCAGTTCGGCCACCAGCGGGGCGCTGAGTTCCTGCCGAGCAGCAAGGCGATCCTGCGCGGACCTTCCGTTGATGGCGCGTTCGATGTCGAAGATCACATCGATGCGGCGGACAGCTTCCACCGCCAGCGGCGAGATGACCGGCGCCTTCTTGCGGCGCTTCTTGAGCTGAGTAGCGATATCGGCCAGCTCGAAGAAGTAACGGCGGGCATGGCTCCAGCATAGGGCGCGGGCCAACGGCGACGGAACACGGTCGGTCTGAAACAGCGCGTTATATCCTGCATAAGCGTCTGCTTGAAGGATGCCGCTCCAGCCCCGTAAATGGGCGACCGGATGTTCTCCCCGCCGGTCACGGGAATAATGGAAGATCGCGGCTGGCGGCGCCGGCCCGCCAAAAGGTCGGTCGTCCCGCACATAAGTCCAGATCCGGCCCGTATCGGTCTTGGTCTTGGCCAACACCGGCACTGTCGTGTCGTCGCCATGCAGCCGCTCGGCGGCAAGAACATGCGCTTCGATCAGTAGATAGAGCGGCATCAGCGCGGCGGTGCAAGTGCCGACCTGATCGGCCAAGGTGGACAGGCTCAACTCTACGCCTTCCCGGGCATAGCGATCACGCTGACGGTTGAGCGGTTGATGCGCACCGAACTTCTCGAACAGCAGCATCGCCAGAAAGCTGGGGCCGAAGAGCCCGCGGGGCGTGACATGGAAAGGCGCCGGCGGTTGCGTGATCTTCTCACACTCCCGGCAAGAGAACTTCTCCCGAACGGTCTGGACCACCTTCCACTGGCGGGGCACGACCTCGAGTGTCTCGGTGATATCCTCGCCCAGCTTGCATAGCCGATCCGAGCCGCAGCAGGGGCAGGCCTCGGGCGCGGCGATGACGAAGCGCTCACGCGGCAAGTGCTCGGGCAAGGGCTTGCGGGCGGGCCGCTTGCGTTCGAACGGCGCGACATTGGTCTTCGCTGCCGCCAGCGCGGCTAACGCCTCGTCCTCGCTGGCAGTGGTCTCGCACTCCTCGAACGTCAGCTCCATCTGCTCGAGCAGGTGGCGGGTGCGTTCGGATCGCTGGCCATAAAGGGTACGGCGCATCTTCTCGTTCTGCAGTTCGAGAAGAGCATTGCGGGCTTCCAGATCCGCGTTGATGGCCTTTATCCGGGCCACCTCGGCGGCGACCGCCTGGGCTGCGGCAAGCTGCTCGCGAAGGCTTTGGATCTCTGCTTGCGCCGCGTCACCCATGCCCAAAGGCATAGCAGAAAAGCACCGGAATCTCTAGTTTTTTAGCCTCCCGACATCGATTATCCGGCTAGTGTCGGCCGCCAGGTTGCTTGTGGATTACGCCAGTCGATCGCCTCCAACATGCAAGCCAACTGGGAGGCGGAGATGGCAATCACCCCGTCTACAGCCGACGGCCAGATATACTTCCCGCGCTCCAGACGCCCTTCGACAAGCTCAGGAGAGCCTTGACATAGAGCGACATGCCAATGCCATCGTACCACAGGATCTTGCACAGGTCGCCGCGGCGCCCCCTGAAAATGTACAGGTCTCCAGCGAAGGGATCGCGCCTGAAGCTCTGCTGGATCTGCAGGGCCAGGGATCGCATGCCCTTCCTCATATCGGTATGCCCGGTCGCGATCCAGATCCGTACGCCCGAGGGGATCGGGATCACCGCCGCAGCGACCGCAGGACGGCAGCAGCCAGATCTGGTGGCGTATCAGCGGCTAGGCGGACTATGATGTTGCCCAGCTCCACGACAACCGCTGGCCCCATCGGCGGCGCTGGATCAGGCTGAACCGCAACGGCGGCAAAACCTTGCCCGTCACCGAACATCTGACGCCGCCAACGATAGATCTGGCCCGGCCGCAAATCCGCTTCCCTCGCGATCTCCGCCACGTTCGCGCCGGGCTGCGAAACCGCAATCACCAGCGCCCGCTTCTGCTCGTCCGTCCAGACCCGCCGCCGTTCAACGCCCGAAATTATCGTCACCTGACCCATCGCACCGTCTCTAGTACCGGTGCAAACACCAGTGCTTGCACCGGTGCCATCTCCAAATATCAGCCGATCAACGCAAGGCGGCCCTTACCGAAGGCGTACCTCGGTGTCTCGCGCAGTGGCTTTCATGCCTGGCTTGTCCGTGCACCGTCAGCGCGGGCGCGGAGCGATGTGGAGGTCGGCGGCAAGGTTAGGGCAAGCTTCACGCTGAGCGATCGAAC
>JAVBXL010000208.1 GCA_030824575.1 bacterium
GCGCAGCGCGAGCGCGCTGCGTAAGGCGGGACGCACGGCGCAAGGCCGTTTTGTAATGGACCCTACGCACGGGTGCTGCGGGCGCATTATGCCCTGAAAACATCGAGATAAGTCTGTATCACATGTCACACGTCGAACCGGTGGGCTGTCGTACGCTGAACACAGGGCTCACACGGGGCCACATATCGTATTGAAACGACTTCGGGAATTTCGTGATACGCGTCGTACGCCATTGCGGATCCCAGAATGCTGTGACGCCGGAACCGGCGGGGCGACGCCCGTTGAATCCTGGCCGAATTCATGGTCTTTTTTGTCGCGGCAGAAAGGACAGCACCATGACGGAATTGAACGAGGAGTATATCAGCGACCTCCGCCGGGCGGTGCTCAAGGCCATCTGCGAAGTGTCGGCGCAAAGGCAACACGCCCCGGAAGCGGGCAAGGGGGACACTCTCTATATCGGGACAGCAGAAGTCTGCCAGATGCTCACGATTTTGCTGGCCGAGTTTCTGGAGGGCGTCCCTGGTCTCGATACGCCCAGCGAGGTGCGGCGCATGTCAGAGGTTGTAGCCAGGAAGATCAGACTGGGGATCGGCGAAATCCGTCGCCACCGCGAGGAGACAGGCGGAACGCCGCCGCCGTCCATCATCATCAGAGGCAACTGACCGAGTCCGCTCAGCCTGTTTTCCTGTCGGCACATACCCCCAGCGCTAAATCTCTGAATCAATCTGGCGATTGGGCGGCTTGCGCCAATATTGCCATTCCGGTAATATGCACTCGCTTCATGATATTTTCGAAGGTCTCCGGATAAGGAGACCCTTCGCTTGCCCAAGCTTAATTTCCGCCTCGATGAATCGCTGCATGCCGCCTTAATGCGCCGTGCGCTCGGTGCGAACCTGTCCCTATCGGGGTTCATCCGTCAGCTCCTCGAACAGGCGGTCGATGAGCGCAAACGCTATGTCTTCTCCTCCCAGGATGAGATACTCGCCACGTCGATCCAGATCCTATCGATTGTCGCAACGTCCGTCGGCCAGCAATCTCCCAGCGCGCTCGAACAGGGCATGGCGCAAGCCCGGCTTATCCTTGCCGAACGCGGACTGCTTGGCGGGGAGGATATCCCATGAGCATCTTTCGCAACGACACATTAGGCTCCTGGACGCGCGGTGGCCAGGCGATCGTCCACAATGTCCGCATGACGACCCAGGTCTTTTATCAGACCATATTGGCGGGCTTCATCATCTGGATCATCGGCACGCTCTGGTATGCGTTCGAGAAGTCGACCGAATATGAGCGGTTCGTTCTGGTCAAATTGGCTGAGGCCACGATCAAGGTGGATGCCGCCGCCGGGACCAATGATCCGGTGCAGTTTCGCACCCCCGAAGGCCAGGCCTACTGGACCTCGGCAGACTGGCTGGTTGCCTCCACCCTTGCGAAAAAGACCATGCATGCATTTGAAGTCCATCTGCTGCATGGCGCACTGCTCTCTGGCCTGTTCACCCTTGTCATGCTCGCCTGGGCCTGGTTCT
The DNA here is from genome assembly GCA_030824575.1 of bacterium. Taxonomy (GTDB): domain Bacteria; phylum Pseudomonadota; class Alphaproteobacteria; order Sphingomonadales; family Sphingomonadaceae; genus Sphingobium. The sequence goes on from JAVBXL010000208.1 coordinate 1,524, forward strand.
ACTTCACCCGGACGGGTAGGGGCCTGGGCTCCAACGAATATCTGCGGGGGGCAAGGTTCGGCACGATCCGTCAGGTGAAACGCGCGCTATGGCGACAGACCAAGGGACCTCTGGTGATCGGCAATGTGCCGGTGCCTGAGGCCTATGAGCCTGAGCATATCCTGCTGTGCGGTGCGCCTGGCACGGGAAAGACAAACCTCATCGTCGGCATGCTCGACGGCATCCGCAAATCGGGTCGGCGCGCCATCGTCTATGATACCGCCGGTACCTTCGTCGAGAAATTCTATCGGCAGGGCACTGACATGTTACTCAACCCGCTCGACCAGCGCGCGGCGCGCTGGTCGCCCTGGGTCGATGTGCCACGCGACTATCATTACGATCAGATCGCGGAATCGACCATTCCCGACAAGCATGGCGATCCCTTCTGGGCGAAGGCGGCGCGGGGGACGCTGGTTGCGGTGATGCGCAAGCTGGCGCGCCAGAAACATACCTATGTCTCGGTCCTCCTCGACCGTCTGCTGCGTTCCAAACTGAAGGACCTCGCCGCCTTTGTCACCGGCACCGATGCCGCCGCCTTCATCAGCACCGAAGGCGAACGGACATCCGCCGGCATCCAGGCCGAACTTGCATCGGTCATGCGCAGTTTCGGTTATCTCGATGACACCGAAGACGGCTTCTCCATCCGAGACTGGGTGGAAAAGGGCGCAGATGGAAGCTGGCTCTTCATCACCGTGAAGGCCGACCAGCTTCCCTCGCTACGCCCGCTTATCACCGTCTGGCTCGACATCGCGATCAGCGCCATCATGAGCCTGACGCCAGATCGCGACCGACGGCTCTATTGCGTGATCGACGAGCTGCCGACGCTGCATAAGTTGCCGTCGCTATCGGACTTTCTCGCCCGTGCCCGCAAATATGGCGGCTGCGGCATATTGGGCTTCCAGTCCTATCCCCAGCTCAAGGCGACTTACGGCAAGGACGATGCGGCCGCGATCACTGGCTATTGCTCGACCTGGGTGGCGCTACGCGCGAACGACACGGATACCGCCGAGCATGTCTCGATCAACCTCGGTCAGGTCGAACAGGTCGAAGCCAATGAGGGCATGTCCTATGGGGTCAACGACATGCGCGATGGGGTCAATCTGTCGCGGATGCAGGTGACGCGGCCACTGGTCATGTCGACCGAGGT
>JAVBXL010000198.1 GCA_030824575.1 bacterium
TTGCCGAAGATGGCCGCGTCGTGGGCGTCAACAGCGCGTCGACCGACCGGCGCGGCCGCATCCTGACCACCGCGCCCGACGCCGTCGCCCGGCTGACGCGGGCCAGCGGCGCGGTGGACGACCGGCCGGTCGCCTATCCCTTCGCCGGCAGCGCCGACGCGGAAAGCCGCTTTGCCGCCTGGCTGGACGAAGGAGTAATCCGGCGCATCTATTGCGATGTGGACGAAAAGCGCGGCGGTTGACGCAATAGTGGCTCAGACGCTAGGCGCAGCACAGCTTTTCAAGGAATCTCATCATGAGCGACACGCCTCCCGACCACCTCTCCACCAATCCCAAAAGTCCCCATTTCGACATGGAAGTGCTTCAGCGCGGCATCGGCATCCGCTTCAAGGGCCGTGAGCGCAAGGATGTGGAGGAATATAATATTTCCGAAGGCTGGATCCGCGTCGCCGCCGGCAAGAGCCGCGACCGTTACGGCAATCCGCTGACGATCAAGCTGACCGGTGAGGTCGAAGCCTGGTTCGAAAACCCCGCCGAGGGCAGCGAAGACAAGCCCGCCGACGCGGAGTGACATAGAAAAGGGCGCCGGTGACGGCGCCCTTTTTGTTTGTCAATTCATCGCCGTTTCGCGCCGCACATCGGCGATGATGGCGCTCAGCGTCCGCTGCGACGGCGCGGCATCGGCATATTCGACGATGAAGGGATCGGCCTCCAGATGCGGCGTGCGCGCACGCGGCGCCTTTGCGGGCTTTGCCGCCTTGACAGGCATGGGCGTCGCTGCCGCCATCCGCGTGGGGCTGGTGAGCACGGCTCTGGCCGACGCCGGCACCGCCTGCGGCTGGCGCATCACAGCCGGCAATGCCCGCTCGTCCCACATATCCGAATCGACCTTGGCAAAGCGCACGCTGCTGCCCAACGTCGCGTCCGGCGTGAAGTCATGCAGCCTGGCCTTGGCCGGGTAAATGAAGCCATAGGTCGGGTTGGTCCGCGCGCCCATCTGGCCCGTCGGGCTGTGCCACACGCGCACCTGACTCCAATCGCCGTCGGCCGACACGTCGATCGCCAGCACATCTTCCTCGATGGCGCCGGGCACCGACCAGTTGGCATGGCGGATCAGCACGCGGCGATCATCCAATATCCTGCTGACGACCGCGACATGGCCCAGCGTCATCGGACCATTGGGCCGGAACGCCAGCACCGCACCCTTTTTGGGCTTGCTGCCGCGCTTATATTGTCCATCCGCCTGATCCCACCAGGTCAGCGCATCGCCCCTGATCGCTACGCCCGACACGATCCGGGCATAGGGTACACATTGCAGCACCGCAGAACCCCATGAGGGCGCAGTTGCCAGTCCGGACAGCAGCAGGGCTGCGGTCCAGCGCATCGCTCGAAACATCTATGCGATCCCGAAACTTTAGAATCGCCCCACCGGGATCGACCCTAGAACCCGCTTCCTTTGGAAAGGGTTAAGCCTAGAGCATTCTGAAGTCGGCTGGCACAGCCGACGTCTCGCAGAATGCGGAAAACGAAAAAGTCAGGGATGAGGGTCGAACAGCGTCCGACCCGAAATAATCTGGGGAGGAGTGTCAGAAAGCCGAGCGGACGGCGGCGCCGCCGGTCGTGTCGGCCGAAGCGATCTGCACCGGCTGGTCGATGCCCTTGGGCGCGCTGGCGTAGATGAAGCCGCGGGCGGCGTTGGAACGCAGGCCCAGATTGCCGATCGGGCCGTACCATACGCGCACGTCGGACCAGTCATTATTGGCCGATACGTCGATGGCGCGGACATTGCGCTCGATACCACCACGATAGGACCAGTTGGCGTGGGTCAGCAGCACTTCGCGGTCGTTGACGACCTTGCTGACCATGGCGACATGGCCGACCGGCATGGAGCGGCTGGCCGCAAAAGCCAGGACGGCACCGACGCGGGGTTCATGGCCACGGTCGTAGCGACCTTCGGCCTGACCCCACCAGGTGTTGGCATTGCCGTGGATGTCGATACCGGAAACCTGCCGGGCAAAGGGTGCGCATTGCAGCGTGCCGGCGGTGGCGGGAACAGCGAAGAGAGTCGAAAGCGCAAGAACAGATGCCGCGAAAACCGCGCGAAAACCAGCGAACATGCGATTGCGACCCCGACTTGTTTTTAAGGCTTGAACCCCGATGCCGGTCTTAGGCCAGACGCCCGACGAACCGACAAGCGTCGGGCGACGAGTCGTTTCGTCGATGCGTTATGCTGCGGAACGAAAAACATGGCCGGCCGTTACAGTCAGCCGGGTTGCATCAGGTAATTCACTGAAAAGACTGGATTCGGTGCCCGTCATCCACACCTGACCCCCACTTTCCTGCAAACGTTGGAAGAGTGCGGCGCGGCGCAGCGGGTCGAGATGCGCGGCCACTTCGTCGAGCAGCAGGACGGGCGGCTGGCCCCGGTCGGCCGCCACCAGCGCGGCATGGGCCAGCAGGATCGACAGCAGCAACGCCTTCTGCTCGCCGGTGGAACAGAGTGCGGCGGCCTGACCTTTGGCGATATGGGTAACCGACAGGTCGTGGCGATGCGGCCCGCTCAACGTCCGCCCCGCCGCCGCATCGCGCCGCCGCTCGCGCGCCAGCCGCTGCGCCAAGGGTTCGTCGCTCGCTTCCTCCCCCTCGATCGCGATCAGCGGCC
>JAVBXL010000140.1 GCA_030824575.1 bacterium
AATAATGGCAATAGCGATCTTAATTATGTCGCCGGCGCCTTCTACATGCATTCGGATATCGAGCGCCCATTTGATCGCCGCCGCGCCCGCTGCACCGCCGGCACCTTCGGCCAAGCCTGCGCGCCCACCAATATCATCTGGCAATCGGCCAAGAGCGACATCCGCCTGAAGCAAGAGAGCATCGCTGCATTCGGTCAGATCGATTACCGCATCATTGGCGGTCTGAAGGCGATTGGCGGCCTGCGCGTGCAGTATGAGAAGGGCACCAACAGCGGCACCCGTACCGCGCCGATCGTGGCGGGAGACGTAATCTTCCCCGGCAATGCATCGACCAGCGGCTCCGTCACCGCCAGCGACACGGCAGTCACCGGCAAGGCAGGCCTGCAATATGAATTCAGCCGCAACGCGCAGGTCTATGGCAGCTATACCCGCGGCTACAAGGGGCTGGGTTATGAGATGGAAATCTCCGCCAACCTCGCCGACCAGCGCGTGCTGGAGCCAGAACATGTCAACGCTTATGAAGTTGGCTTCAAGGGTCGCACCGCCGACGGTGTGCTGAGCGTCAGCACCGCCCTGTTCCTGGCCGACTACACCAATCTGCAGGTGCAGGCGAACCGCTCCGACATCACGTCCGGCGTGGTCCAGTTCGTCTCCACCAATGCCGGCAAGTCGCGCACCAAGGGCTTCGAGATCGAGGCCACCGTGCGACCCGACGATCATTTCAGCCTGACCGGCGCGGTCACCTATTCGGACGCGAAGATCGACATCGACGGCCTGAATTGCCCGCAGCAGATCGCCGCCACCGCGCCGATCAGGACTGGCACGCCGATCAACGTCTGCTACCGCACGGCGGCGGGCGTCACCCCGACGCAAAATCTGCGCGGCGCCACCTTGCCGGTCAGCCCGAAATGGAAGATCAGCATCGCACCCCGCTATGAAGCGCAGATTCCGGGAACCGACTATGCCAGCTTCATGCAGGTGGGCGTCAATTTCCAGAGCGCGATGAACTTCTCGGTCGAGCAGGATCCGCTGCTGGAACAGCCCGCCTATACGCTGGTCGACGCCAGCATCGGCGTGAAGCAGATTGATGGCCGCTACAGCCTGACCCTGTTCGTCAAGAATCTGTTCGACGAAAACTACCTGACCAGCATCGGTCACACCTCCTTCCTGGGTGGCAATTACGATCTGGTCGGCACCTACAACAAGGATGCGGATCGTTACTTCGGCGCCACGCTTGGCGTGAAGTTCTGATCTTTCGGGCGCGGCGGCACGGCCGCCGCGCCTCCTATTCACACGGTATGGAGCAGGACGAATGGGCAAGCGCATCCTGATGGCAGCAACCATGCTAACGGCGGCGCTCGGCCTGTCCAGCGCGCACGCCGCGCCCAAAGCTGAGGCACCGGCCAAACCCAATATCGTCCTGATCGTCCTCGACGATGTAGGCTTTTCGGACCTTGGCGCCTTCGGTTCCGAAATCCGCACCCCCAATATCGACGCGCTGGCCGCCGGCGGGCTGCGCTACAATCGCTTCGACAGCAAGGCGATCTGCACCGCCACCCGCGCCGCGCTGCTGACCGGGCGCAATCACCAGACCGTGCGGATGGCGGACCTGCCGACCAACCAGCGCACCAACGACATGAGCCGCGATCGCGGTGAACTGCCCGCCAACGCCCAAATGCTGCCGCAAGCGCTGAAAGCCGCAGGATACCGGACCTATGGCGTGGGCAAATGGCATCTCGGCCCCGAATTTGAGGACGGCACGCCCGGCAATAATGCGTCCTGGCCTTTGCAGCGTGGCTTCGACCGCTTCTATGGTTTCTACAGCGGCTGGACCGACCAATATCATCCCGACCTGATCGACGGGAACGCCACCCTGCCCAAGCCCGACGGGCCGGGCTATCATTTCTCCGCCGACATGGCCGACCATGCCATCGCCGACATAGACGATGCGGCGGGCAAGCCCTTCTTCCTCTATTTCGCGATGGGCGCGGGCCATGCCCCGTTGCAGGTGCCGCGCGCCTATATCGACCATTATCGTGAGACATATGAAAAGGGTTGGGACGCGCTGCGCGCCGAACGCTTCGCGCGGATGCAAAAGCTGGGCATTATCCCTGCCCATGCGGTCAACACCGTCCGCGCCGCCGGCGACCGCGCGTGGGACCAGCTCAGCGCCGATGAGCAGGCCGTCTTCGCCCGCTATATGGCGACCTATGCCGGCTTTCTGGAACATGCCGACGCGCAGATCGGCCGGGTCGTCCAGCGGCTCAAAGACAGCGGCCAATATGACAACAGCATCATCCTGCTGATCTCCGACAATGGTGCCGCCTCCGAAGCGGGTCAGGATGGCAGCTTTGAAAAAATGTATCGCCCCAATAAGCTGAGCTTCGCAGAGCAGCGTGCGCGCATCGACGATATCGGCACGGACAGGCTGCAACCCGAATATCCCCGTCCCTGGGCCTGGGCCGGCGACACGCCGTTCCGCCGCTACAAGGTATGGCCCTATGCCGGTGGCGTCCGCACGCCGATGATCGTCTCCTGGCCGGCGGTGATCAGGGACAAGGGCGCAGTCCGCAGCCAGATGGTCGATCCGATCGACCTCGCCCCCACATTGCTGGATGCCGCCGGCAGCGACTTTGCCCGCAGCGTCGATGGCGTGGCGCA
>JAVBXL010000005.1 GCA_030824575.1 bacterium
TCGACGCGGATCGCGATCGTGATCGCCCCGACCATGATGATCCATTGCAGCGCCAGCAGCAGCGCATTGCGGCGATTGTCGACGACGGACAATTCGCGGATCAGCGGCAATGTGCCCCGCCGCGAATAGCGATAGCCCGGCGCGCGCTCCTTGATGTCCGTCATGAGAGAATGTCCCGCAGATGCTGTGCCAGTGAAGGGATGCTATAGTTTCGCGCCAAAGAGCGTCAAGCGCGGTGCGCCCGGCCCATCCGTCCTTCACCTGTTAGACCAAGGTCTAATCAAGCGGACGGGAGCGATGCCGTTATAGTCTATGGAACCCGGCAACACCCAGTCCCCACCCGCCGGGTTCCATCCTCTCTCCTGACGTAAAAAAGGCCGCCTTTCGGGGGGCCTTTTTCGTTCGTGCGTGTCAGGCGCGATCAGCGGATCGGCGAATCCGGCGACAGGCGCATGTCGAGATAATTGTCGACCGACTTCATCAGTTGGTCGAGTTCATGTTCGAAGAAATGGTTCGCGCCGCGAATTTCGTCATGATGGATGGTGATGCCCTTCTGCGTGCGCAGCTTGTCCACCAGCTTCTGGACGGCGCTGGCCGTCACCACTTCGTCCGACGTACCCTGCACGATGATGCCCGAAGACGGGCAGGGCGCCAGGAAGGAGAAGTCGTACATGTTGGCGGGCGGCGCGACCGAGATGAAGCCGCGGATTTCCGGGCGACGCATCAGCAGCTGCATGCCGATCCACGCGCCGAAGGAGAAGCCGGCGATCCAGGTGGTCTGCGCTTCGGGGTGGAAGCTCTGCACCCAGTCGAGCGCCGCTGCGGCATCGGACAGTTCGCCGATGCCGTTATCGAACGTCCCCTGGCTGCGGCCGACGCCCCGGAAGTTGAAGCGCAAGACGGCGAAGCCACGCTTCACGAAGGTCTTGTAGAGCGCCTGGGTGATGCGGTCGTTCATCGTGCCGCCGCCCTGCGGGTGCGGGTGCAGGATCATGGCGACCGGCGCACGCGGGCGGGGCGGGGGGCTGAAACGGCCTTCGAGGCGACCTTCGGGTCCGGTGAAAATGACGTCGGGCATGGCACCTGTTATCGTTCTGGGCCGTCCTGCCCGGATGGACGGACGGCGAATGGATGCGGATCGCGCAGACAGTCGCATAGGCAAATGCTATTGCTGGCGCTGCGCGGCAGACCGCCTATATAGCGGCAGACCGCCTATATAGATGCCGCCGCCATTTCCGCAATCAATGAGTAACGCCGCTTGGCCGCCGACCACCTTTATCTCGATCATGCTGCGACCACGCCGATGCTGCCTGCGGCGCAGGCCGCTATGGTGGGGGCGATGGCAAGCTGGGCCAACCCCTCCAGCCCCCATGCCGACGGCCGCGCCGCCCGCGCCATGCTGGAGGATGCGCGCGCCCGCATCGCGGCGGCGCTGGGCTGGACCGGGCATGTGATCTTCACCTCCGGCGCGACCGAGGCGATCGCCATCGGTCTGCTGCGCGCGAAGGCGGGACGGATCGTCACCTCGCCGGTGGAGCATGATGCGGTGCTGCGCGTGACAAAGGATGCGGCTCGGCTGGCGGTGGATCAGAGCGGAATAGTGCAAACTCCCGTTCTGGCTGAGCCTGTCGAAGCCCCGTCCTTCTTGGCCGTAAATAAGGACGGCCCTTCGACGGGCTCAGGGCGAACGGATGTTGGTACGATAATCGCCATCCAGCATGTCAACAATGAAACAGGCGTGATCCAGCCGCTTGACCGGATCGAGCGCGACGGCGCGATCCTGTTCGCCGATTGCGCCCAGAGCGCGGGCAAGCTGGCGCTGCCGGACGCGGACATGATCGCGATCAGCGCGCACAAGTTCGGCGGCCCGCCCGGCATCGGCGCGCTGCTGCTCCGCGATCTGGCGCTGATCGAGCCGAGCGGCGGGCAGGAGCAGGGTTATCGCGCCGGGACCGAAAATCTGCCCGCCATCCTTTCCATGGCGGCGGCGCTGGAGGCGCGGGAGGACTGGCTGCCCCGCGCAACGGTCCTGCGCGCCAGGCTGGATGCGGGGATAGAAGCGGCAAGTGGCGTTGTCGTCGCGCGCGATGCGCCGCGCTTGCCCGCCATCGCCAGTTACCGGATGCCGGGCGTATCGGCCCGCGCGCAACTGATCCAGTTCGACATGGCGGGCATTTCCGTCTCTGCGGGCAGCGCCTGTTCCTCCGGCTCGCTCAAGACCAGCCATGTGCTGGGCGCGATGGGCTGGGATGAGGTGGCCGCTTCGGAAGTCGTCCGCGTCAGCTTCGGCCCGCAGACCTGCGACAACGACCTGGACAGGTTCCTGGTCGCGTGGACCGCCATGGCGCAGCGGGCAAGCCGATGATCTATCTCGATTATCAGGCAACGACGCCGCTCGCGCCCGAAGCGTTCGATGCGATGGTGCCGCTGCTGCGCGACCAGTTCGCCAATCCGCATAGCGCCCATCGCCTAGGCCGGGCCGCCGCGGCGCAAGTGGAAGTCGCGCGGGACGAGATCGCCCGACTGCTGCCGGCGGGCGGCCAATTGCTCTTCACGTCCGGCGCGACCGAAGCGCTCAATATAGCGATCCAGGGCGCGCCGCCGGGCGGCATCGTCACGATCGCGACGGAACATGCCGCGGTGCTG
>JAVBXL010000042.1 GCA_030824575.1 bacterium
CTCCCGCCCCCATCACGCCCCCCGGCGCGCCTCGCGTCCGCATCGTCCAGCCCAATATCGGCCAGGACGAGAAATACTCCGCCGCTCTCGAACAGGCGCATTTCCGCACCCTCGCGGCGCTGTCCGGCACGCCGCGCCCCGCCCCGCGCCTGATTTTCTGGCCCGAAGCCGCCATCCCCGCCTATCTCGACATGGAACCCGACTGGCGCGCGCGCCTTGCGGGCCTGCTCGGCCCCGGCGACCTGCTGATGACCGGCGCGACCAAAGTCTATTTCAAGCCCGACCCGAACAGCCCGATCGGCGAATCCAAACTGGCCGGCGCGAACAACAGCCTGTTCATCGTCACCCCCGACGCCCGCCTGCTCACCCGCTATGATAAGGCGCATCTGGTCCCCTATGGCGAATATCTGCCGATGCGGTCGCTGCTTGCCCCCATCGGCCTGTCACGCCTCGTTCCCGGCGACGCCGATTTCTGGCCCGGCCCCGGCCCGCAAAGCCTGACCCTGCCCGCAACGCTCGGCCGCCCGGACCTGAAAATGGGCGTGCAGATCTGCTACGAAATCATCTTTTCGGGCCATGTCATCGACCCCGCCAACCGCCCGGCTTTCCTCTTCAACCCCTCCAACGACGCCTGGTTCGGCAGTTGGGGGCCGGTGCAGCATCTCGCCCAAGCCCGCCTGCGCGCGATCGAGGAAGGCGTGCCGATCATCCGCTCGACCCCCACCGGCGTCTCGGCGATCATCGATGCGCGCGGCCATGTCGTCCATGCTCTCGGCCTCAACCGCGCCGGTTTCCTCGATTCCGGCCTGCCCCCCGCACTGCCGCCCACACTCTTCGCGCGGCTCGGCAACTGGGCGTCCGGCCTGCTGATGCTCATCCTGCTTGGCGCGGCCATTGCCATCCGCCGAGGCAAAAGCTAATAACGACATAACGATTTCTTTATATCGAACTCTGCCCAAGCATCTTATGGGAGCCTCATGCGCAATCAATTTCTCTTCACCTCGGAATCCGTGTCCGAAGGCCATCCCGACAAGGTCGCGGACCAGATTTCCGACTCGATCGTCGATCTGTTCCTGTCCAAAGACCCCGAAGCCCGCATCGCCTGCGAAACCCTGACCACGACCCAATTGGTCGTCCTGGCCGGCGAAATCCGCTGCAAGGGCGTCTATGAAAATGGCGCCTGGGCGCCGGGCGCGCAGGAAGAGATCGAAGCCACCGTCCGCGAGACGGTCAAGCGCATCGGTTACGAGCAGGACGGCTTCCACTGGCAGACCTTCCGCTTCGAAAACAACCTCCACGGCCAGTCCGCCCACATCGCGCAGGGCGTCGATGAAAGCGGCAACAAGGATGAAGGCGCCGGCGATCAGGGGATCATGTTCGGCTATGCGTCGGACGAAACACCTGACCTGATGCCCGCCACCCTCTATTACAGCCACAAGATCCTGGAACGTATGGCCGCCGACCGCCATGCCAAGGTCGTGCCCTTCCTGGAGCCGGACGCCAAGAGCCAGGTGACGCTCGAATATATCGATGAAAAGCCGGTCCGTGCGACCGCCCTCGTCGTCTCGACCCAGCACGCCGCGGGCATGGACAATGACGCCAGCCGCGCGGAATTGCGCGCTTACGTCAAGGGCGTGATGGCCGACATACTGCCCGAAGGCTGGCTGCCCGAAGACGAGAAAATCTACGTCAACCCGACCGGCCTGTTCGAAATCGGCGGTCCCGACGGCGACGCAGGCCTCACCGGCCGCAAGATCATCGTCGACACCTATGGCGGCGCTTCGCCCCATGGCGGCGGCGCATTCTCGGGCAAAGACCCCACGAAGGTCGATCGCTCGGCTGCCTATGTCACCCGCTATCTGGCGAAGAACATCGTCGCTGCCGGCCTCGCCCGTCGCTGCACGATCCAACTGAGCTACGCCATCGGCGTCGCCGAACCGCTCTCGCTCTATGTCGATCTGCACGGCACCGGCACGGTGGACGCCGCCGCGATCGAGGCGGTCCTGCCGACCCTCGTGCGCCTGACACCCAAGGGCATCCGTACCCATCTCGGCCTCAACAAGCCGATCTACCAGAAGACCGCCGCCTACGGTCATTTCGGCCGCACCCCCGACGGCGACTATTTCCCCTGGGAAAAGACCGACCTGGTCGACGCCCTCAAGGCCGCCCTGGCCTAACGCTCTTAGCCCCTCCCCTTCAGGGGAGGGGTTGGGGTGGGGGCTGTCGTCCAGGCGCACGCTTTGGGTCACACCCCCACCCCGCTGCGACTAGGTCCGACTTCGCCGAACCAAGTCTCGCTGCCCCTCCCCTAAAGGAGAGGGGGTAGGTTTCCCAAAATACCATCCAACCCCAAGAAAGGGCGCCGCAGCACCACGCTCCGGCGCCCTTCTCACATCCCCGCGCCCTCTCCAAAACATGACGAAAAGTTCATTAGGAAAGCCCTCGATCCCGGCGCATATCGCCCTTGTCGGGTTCGCCACCCCTGTCGGACCCGACACCCCTCCCCAAAGAGGCTCCCCATGACAAAGATGGTTGCCACTGCCCTCCTCGGCCTTGCTTTGATCGTCGGCAATGCGGCTCCCGCATCGGCCGCCCCCTGCAAGGACGCGAAGGGCAAGTTCGTCAAATGCGCCCCCAAACCGCCCGTCAAAAAGCCGGTCTGCAAGGACGCCAAGGGCCGTTTCATAAAGTGCAAATGACCTGACGAACGACGGCGGCGGGCGGCTTTCAGCCATGTCCCGTCGAAACCGGCGACGCTCCTCCTCAGCGCTGACCGCCAACCGCTTTTCATTCTGTCCCTTCCCGCGACCCCGCCTGCACGGAAGGGGTTCGGGAGGGGGCAGGTTTACGCCAAGCGCAGCAAGCGCGCGCCGCATCACCTCCCCGCTTGCCCTCCTGGCCCCCTCCCGCTAGTCAGCCGCCCCATGACAGCGCATAAATCGGGCGATCCCACGACCCTCAACCGCCTCTATGGCCGCCAGTCGGGGCACAAGCTGCGCCAGGGGCAGCAGGAACTGGTCGACACCCTCCTGCCCGCCATATCGGTGCCGGAAGAAGGCGAGATCACCGCCGCCGGCCTGTTCGGCTACGACCGCCCGCTCCATTTCGAAATCGGTTTCGGCGGCGGCGAACATATGGCGCATCGCGCCGACATGCTCCCCGATCATGGCTTCATCGGCGCGGAACCGTTCCTCAACGGCGTCGTCACCGCGCTCGGCCATGTCCGCGACGGCGCGCTGGGCAATGTCCGCCTCCACATGGGCGACGCGCTTCAGGTTCTGTCCCGCATCCCCGACGGCGCATTGAGCTTCGCCTATCTGCTCCACCCCGATCCCTGGCCCAAGGCGCGTCATGCCAAGCGCCGCATGATGAACCCCGGCCCGGTCGCGATGATCGCGCGCAAACTCAAGCCCGGCGGCGAATTTCGCTTTGGCACCGACCATCCGGTCTATCTGCGCTGGGCGCTGATGGTGATGAACGGCCATCCCGACTTCGAATGGCTGGCGAGCGAGCCGAAGGATTTCCAGAACCGCCCCGGCGGCTGGCCCGAAACCCGCTATGAGGCGAAGGCCCGCCGTATCGGCCACGAAGTCTGGTACTTCCGTTACCGGCGTCGCTGAACCCGTTACGGCGCGCCCGGATCGAACAGTCCGATCGGCGCGCCAAATTCGTCAGGCCAGGCCAGATAGGCGACATCGGTAGGCCCGACGACGAACGCCCGCACCATCCACCGCCCGTCCTTCTGCTCCAGCAGGGCATAGGCGTCCGGCCCGTCAAATATCCCTGCCTCGACCCGTTCGGCATGGCGCGTCTTGCGAAAATCGATCGCCCCGCCCGCCGGCGTCTGCGGCACGACATGGGCGAAGGCCCAACGATCCTGCCGCCGCAACGTACGCACCACGAACTTCACTTTCTGCATGAGGTCACGCTCGATCGCAGGCCGCAACGCATCAAGCAGCACCCGCCGCTGCGGATCGGCTACGCCGATTTCGCTCGCCCCGGCCAGCGCGGCCATCACCATCATCGTCGCGATCATCCGCCCCTCCCGTCAAAGCCGGACCGATAGCCCAGCCCCGCCGCCATGGACATGAAAAAGGCCGCGCGTGGCCCCCACCCCGCGCGGCCCTTCATTGGACGAACAAACCCGGCACGTAAAAACCCGGCTCAGTTCGCCTTGGAAAGATCCACCTTTTCCACCCATTCGGGGTAGAAAGTCGGTTCGCGGTTGGACCAGCCTACCGCCGTCGCCGCCGCTTCACTGATCGACTGGAGCAGCGCGCGCCGCTTTTCGGGATGCAGATGCGGCAGACTGGCCGCGGCGCAGAAAGCGCCCGGCAACCAGGGCCGCGCCCCCGCGCCCAGCAGGCGCTCATAGAGGAAGCGGTAGGAGGAAAAGCTGCCCAGCCGGTCCTGACCCAGGTCGAAGGCGGACACCGTCACCAGCGGCGCCATGAATGGCTCCACCTGTTCCAGACCGCTGTCGTCGGGCACGCGCGCCTTGATATCGTCCAGCCGCCCATAGATACGCGCCTGCGCCCGGATGGAGGCCTCCTCGACCATGTCGCGGGACCATAGCTTCATAGCGTCGCGGCGATGCAGCCCGATATCCAGCGATCGGCGAATATAGCGTTGCGTAGAGGATGAGAAGCTTGCGAACTCTCGCAGTTCCGCCAGGGTTACAGCCCCATCCGCCGGTCTTGCACTCGTACCCATGTCATGCCCTCCGACTGGAAGTCGTAGGATGGAACATGCGCCCTCTATGGTTACTGAAGGCTTAAGGGCCTGTTCCACCGCCATTCACAAGGGACCAGATTTCTTTTTGCGGCGCAACATGAAAATCTCATGACTGCGGCGAACGGAATTTTCGGCAGGCATCTCAATAGGCAAAGACCAGCTTACGCCACTACATGCGGTTTGGGCGTAGTGGCCGGAACGGCCTCGGGCTCCATCAGCCAGACGAACGCTTCGTCTGCTTGCGTGAAGATGCGCATATAGGGTTGGGTCATTTCCCGTCGCACTTGCAGCTTGGCGATGACACTGGCTGTCACAATGGCGATTCGTGATGCACGCGGAAACAGCCCCTCGCCCAGATGCGTAGGAAACGCCGCCACAGCTTCCTGGGGCTGCACCGCGCTGCGACGCATGTCCATGCGTAAACGATATCCCGGCGAGAAGCCCTCAGCGGCGAACCGCGCTTTCACGTCACGGGCGTAGGCGGCGACGTCATCGGCGTTGAACCGATCATACCAGCTTATGTCGAGCAGGTTGACGTTTTTGCAAAAATTAATCTCGTACATGATGGCACCTCCGCGCCCTTCATGCCCGATCCGCCTTACCCAACTCTTATCGCGCCATCAGTTAACCGAACTGCCCAGGCATCGGCCTGCCATATCACCGGCGCGACAGGACGACGTCGATACTGGGCAACCAACTCAGGCCCCGGCGCGTCGCTCCAGCACCGCCCCGATCATCGACCGCCACACCGTGACATCGCCCGCTTGCGCCATCTGGGCATCGGGTTCGCGCAATGTGTGCAGGATGGCATAGGCGTCATCGACATGGTCGGGCCAGGCCGCATCTACCGCGCCGGCCGCATGGGGATCGCTGCCGCCACCATTCAGGCTGAGTTGGCGCCCGGCCAGAACGCGGGCGATACGCTCGATGGCGGGGGTGGTGGACGTCGGCATGGATGGCAAACTCCTCTCTTGCAGGCGGCGCTTTGGCTCTACCACCGCCATGATAGCATGTTCATATCGGCGGAGCTATGCGTCCCCGCCTTCCTTATAGTCCGAAGAAGGCACCGGATCGCCACGGTCGCCCGGCTTCGTGGTCGATGGCGGATCGGAAGCGTCCATCGAATCCTTCAGGCTCTCGTCGCGCTTTTCGTCATGATCCAGCACATGATCCTGCGCATCGCTATCGCGGTCGTCGCCCGCTTCCTCGCGGCTGTTGGGACGCATATCGGTCTTGTTGTCCGTCATGATGTCTCTCCTGTATCTAACCGGATCAACGGACGGCACGGCGGCGCGGTTCCGCTTCGACCAACGCCGCCGCCTGTTCGACCAGCAACCGGGCACGCTACAGACTTTTGCCCCGTCACGGCGTAGACAAGCATCATGATTGTTCTCCCCGAAGACGGCGATCGCGGCGTGGCACCGTCGGTCGCGCTCTATTCCATCCTGGGCTTCTGGTTCTTCTACACCTTGCTGGCCTCGCTGCGGGCCCTGATCGTAGGCTTCGAATCGCAAGGCGAAATGGCGGTCCGCCGCATCATCGTCACTGTGATAGGCATCATCGTGACCTGGATACTCTATCTCGCGCTACGGCGTTTCGACGCCAGGCCTCTCGCGATCAGGGTCGTCGCCGCCTTCTCGCTCGCCGCGCCCTTCGCGCTCGCGATGGCGGCGGCCAACTATTATATCTTCAACGTCTATGATCCGGGCAACTTCATCTCCGAAGGCGAACTGATGAAGATGACCAAGGAGGAGGGCTATCTCCTCGTCTCGATCGTGGAAGACGCGCTCAGCCGCTATTTCTTTCTCGCCGCCTGGGCGGGCCTGTATCTGGCCCTGTCCTACGCCAGCGAAGCCCATCGCACCGAACGCCGCGCCGCCCGGCTGGAAAAGGCGGCCCAGCAGGCCGAACTGCGCTCGCTGCGCTATCAGGTGAACCCGCATTTCCTGTTCAATACGCTCAACTCCCTCTCCACCCTGGTCATGCGCAACCGCCCGGACGAAGCGGAACAGATGATCATGTCCCTCTCCAATTTCTACCGCACCAGCCTGACCGGCGATCCGCTTGAAGAGGTGCCGCTGGAGGAGGAGGTCCATCTCCAGAAACTCTATCTGGATATCGAATCGGTCCGCTTCCCCGATCGGTTGAAGACGGTGGTCGATATCCCGCCTGCGCTGATGAACGCATGCGTCCCCGGCCTCATTCTCCAGCCGCTCGTCGAAAACGCGATCAAATATGGCGTATCGCGCACCTCCAGCCCGGTGGAGATCCGCATCACCGCGCGCGAGGATGGCGACCTGATGCACATCGCCGTCACCGACGATGGCGACAATCCGCCTGGCCGGTCGGACAGCGGCAGCGGCATTGGTTTGGCCAATGTGCGGGATCGGCTAACGGCGCGCTTTGGGGATCAGGGCCAGATCGCCTATGGTCCGCGCGAGGGGAAGGGTTTTTCCGTCCTCCTGACCTTGCCCATCATCCGCCGGGGTTGCTGACGCCCATGTCCATCCGAACAATGATCGTCGACGATGAACCGCTCGCCGTCGAACGCCTCCAGATGCTGTGCGCGCGCGAACCGCGCATCGCCCTGGTCGGCACCGCCACCGACGGCGAAGCCGCGCTCCGCCTGATCGAGGGATTGAAGCCCGACCTCGTCATGCTCGACATCGCCATGCCGCTGCTCGATGGCATCGGCGTCGCCCGCGCCGTCGGCCGCATGGGCATACGCCCGGCGGTGATCTTCGTGACCGCCTTCGAAGGGTTCGCGGTGGAAGCGTTCGATCTCGCCGCAGTCGACTATCTGCTCAAACCCGTCGCCCATGATCGCCTGACCCGCGCGGTCGACCGGGTCGAAGTGGCGCTGCGCCACCAGTCCCCCGACACCCCGCCCGCCATCTCCAGCGCACCGCAGCCCGAATGGGCCGAGGAATTCTGGGTGCCACACCGCTCCGAACTGATCCGCATCGCCACTGACCAGATCGAGCGGATAGAGGCGGAGCGCGACTATATGCGCCTGCATGTCGGCGGCCACAGCTATCTGCTGCACCAAACCATCAGCAGCCTGGAGGAACGGCTCGACCCCCAGCAATTCGTCCGCTTGCATCGTAGCCACATCGTCCGCCGCGACCATATCGCCCGCCTGCGCCACGACGGCAGCGGCGTCTGGTTCGCCGCGCTCGCCGACGGCGGCGAAATCCGCATCGGCCGGACGTTCTTGGCGAATGCGCGAGCGATGACGGGGCGTTAGGGGCTTATCCTTTAACCGTTCACCCTGAGCGAAGTCGAAGGGCTCTGCTGAGCGGAGGCGAAGCTCACTTCTTTACGCTCAGCCCGAACGGACGCGAGGTTCCTACAATGCCTGCCCCGCCGCCCATCCACTGGCCCAGGCCCATTGGAAATTATACCCCCCCAGCCATCCGGTGACATCCACCGCCTCGCCGATCGCATACAGCCCCGGCACCTTGGCCGCCTCCATCGTCCGCGAAGACAGCCCGGCCGTCGCAATGCCGCCCACCGTCACCTCGGCCTTCATATAGCCCTCCGTCCCCGACGGCGCGAACGGCCAGTCACTTAAGCGCGCAGCCACCTGCCGCAGCACCTTGTCGGACAGATTGCCCATCTCGCCCTGCACCCCGATCCGCTCCAGCAGCGTATCGGCCAGCCGCTCGGTCAGCGCCTGCGCCACCACCTTGCGCAGCATAACCCGCGGCCGGTCGCGCTTTTCCGCCAGCAGCCAGTCCGCCGCCTTGTCCGGCAGGAAATCGACCTGGATCGGCGTGCGATGCTGCCAATAGGAGGATATCTGCAACATCGCCGGCCCCGATAGCCCCCGATGCGTGAACAGCGCCGCCTCGCGGAAGCGCGTCTTGTTCCAGCGCACCTCGACATCGGCCGACACCCCCGCCAGCGACTGGAACAGCGCCTCTTCCGGCCCCAGCGTAAACGGCACCAGCGCCGGGCGCGGCTGCACGATGCTGAGGCCAAAATGCCGCGCCACATCATAGGCAAAGCCAGTCGCGCCCATTTTGGGAATCGAAGGCCCGCCGGTCGCCAGCACCAGCGCGGGCGCGCGATGCACCGTCCCGCCTACCGTCACCCGATACAGGCCGTCGCCATGCTCGACATCCGCGATCGGCTGCCCCAGCGCCAGCGTCACGCCGCCCTTGGCGCATTCCTCCTCCAGCATCGCGACGATCTGCTTGGCCGACCCGTCGCAGAACAACTGACCCAGCGTCTTTTCATGCCAGGCGATGCCATAGCGATCGACCAGCCCGATAAAGTCCGACGCCGTATAGCGCCCCAGCGCCGACTTGGCGAAATGCGGATTGGCGGACAGATATCGGTCGGCGGCGGTATGGACATTGGTGAAATTGCACCGCCCCCCGCCTGAAATCAGGATCTTCTTGCCCACCGCGTCGGCATGATCGACCAACAGCACCCGCTTGCCCCGCTGGCCCGCGGTCGCCGCGCACATCATCCCCGCGGCACCCGCGCCCAGCACGATCGCGTCATATTCCGCCATCATCGCGCCCGCTTCAGCCGAACGACGGCTTCGTCCAGCGTCTGGAGAAAGCGCGACCGGTCATTCTTGCCAAAGGGCGGCGGCCCGCCAATCTGGTCGCCCCCCGCCCGCAAATCCGCCATGATCGCCCGCGTCGCGATCGCCGCGCCGATCGAGCTATGGGTGAAGGGCTTGCCGTTGGGACCAATCACCACCGCCCCCGCCTTCAGGCAACGATCCGCCAGCAGGATGTCGGCGGTGATGCACACCGACGCCGCATCGGCCCGCTCGGCGATCCAGTCATCCGCCGCGTCGAACCCGTCGCTCACCACCACCCGGTCGAGCAGCGGATGGGCGGGAATACGGATCGGGCTGTTGCTCACGATCGTAACAGGGATTTCATGCCGCCAGGCGACCTTGTAGATCTCCTCCTTCACAGGGCAGGCATCGGCATCGACCAATATCTTCATGGCCTGCGCGATAGGCCGTGGGACCGATAGAGACAAGGATGCGCCGCTTATTTCGCGTAGCGCCATTCCCCGCCTTCACCCCGCGCCGCTCCTGCCCTACATGGGTCGGCATGAACGCCCCCCCGAACGCGCCCCTGTATAACAAGGACATATTGCGGCTCGCCGCCGGCATCCCGCACCACAAGCGGTTGTCGGACGCGCAGGCCAGCGTCGAAAAACGCTCCCCTACCTGCGGGTCGCGCATCACCGCAGACGTGCGCATGGCCGACGGCCGCCTCGCCGACATGGGCCTGGACGTAAAAGCCTGCGCGCTCGGCCAGGCGTCGGCCGCGCTGATGGCCGGCCACGCCATCGGCCTCACCGCCGACGAACTGGCCGACGCCCGCGACAAACTGGCGGCCTATCTGTCGGGCGACAGCGACGATCTCGACTTCTGGCCCGGCCTCGCCGTTCTTGCACCGGCGCGCGGCTATCCAGCCCGCCATGCCTCGATCCGCCTCGGTTTCGAAGCGATCGCCGAAGCCGCCCGACAAGCGGACGCCTGATGGAAGCGCATCAGGCCGTCAGCGCCACTGACATTCTCCTGTCCGAAGGCGTCATCCTGCTCGGTGCCGCCGTGCTCTTCGTCATGCTCTTCCGCCGCTTCGGCCTCGGCGCGGTGTTGGGCTATCTGGTCGCGGGCGCGCTGGTCGGACCGCAGGGGCTGGGCCTCGTCGGCGGCGGCGAATCGAAGCTCGCCATCGCCGAAATCGGCATCGTCCTGCTGCTGTTCCTCGTCGGCCTCGAACTCCATCCCGCCCGGCTCTGGCGGCTGAAACGCGACATTTTCGCGCTTGGCCTGGCGCAGGTGGTGCTGTGCGGCTGCATCCTCACCGCGATCATCTTCTACTCGACCGGCTTCAGCTGGGGCGCGGCGATCGCGCTCGGCCTGCCGCTCGCCCTGTCCTCGACCGCGCAGGTGTTGCCGGGCCTCAAGTCCAGCGGCCGCATCAACTCCCCCTTCGGTGAAAAAGTCTTCTCGATCCTGCTGTTTCAGGATCTCTCCATCGTCCCGCTCATCACCATCGTCGCCGCCCTGTCGCGCAATCCCGCCGATGCCGGTGGCCCACCGGGATGGATGATGGCGGGCTACACCATCGCCGCCATCGCCGGCCTCGTCCTGGCCGGCCGCTTCATCCTGCGGCCGCTGCTGGGCCTGGTCGGCCGCATGGGCGAACGCGAGATGTTCGTGGTCGTCGGCCTCTTCACCGTGCTCGCCGCCGCCGCGCTGATGCACAGCCTTCACCTCTCCACCGCGCTCGGCGCTTTCGTCGCGGGCGTCATGCTCGCCGATTCGCCCTACCGGCATGAAATCGAATCCGACGTCGAACCCTTCCGCTCGATCCTGCTCGGCCTCTTCTTCCTGGCCGTCGGCATGGTGCTGGACCTGCGCGCCGTCGCCGCCAACCCGCTGTTCGTCCTCTCCATGGCGGTCGTGCTCGTCGCGACCAAGGCGGCGATCATCACCGGCCTTGCTCGCCTGTTCGGCATGGAATGGCGCCCGGCGCTGGGCGCGGGCCTGCTGCTCAGCCAGGGCGGCGAATTCGGCTTCGTGCTCTTCACCCAGGCGCAAAACGCCCTGTTGATCGCACCGGAAGCCGCCAGCCTGTTCGCCGCCATCGTCACCTTCTCCATGGCGACGACGCCTTTCCTGATGCTGTTCGCCCGCCGCTTCGAGTTTGCGAAGCCCAAGGACCAGCACCTGCCCGGCCCGGAGGATGCGCCGCGCGGCTCCGCCATTATCGTTGGCTATGGCCGCTTCGGCCAGACGGTCGCGCAAATGCTGATGGGCCATGGCTTCGCCGTCACCCTGATCGACAAGAAGCCCGCCCAGATCGAGGTATCGAGCCGCTTCGACATGAAGGTCTATTATGGTGACGGCACCCGCATGGACCTGCTCCACCGCGCCGGGGCGGACGAAGCACGCCTCATCGCCTTCTGCATCGACGACCCCTCGCTCGATTCGCGCGCGCTCCAGCCCATCGCGCAGGCCTTCCCCCAGGCCGCGCTGATGGTTCGCGCCTTCGACCGGCGGCAGGTTCTCGAACTACAGGACATGGATCTCGCCGGCATCGTCCGCGAAGTCTATGAATCGGCCATCTGCATGGGCGTGCAGGCGATGCAGTCGCTCGGCGTACCGGACGAGGAGGTCGCGGAAGTCGAGCGCCAATATCGCCAGAACGACGCGCAGCGCATGGCGCTCCAGACCGAACATGGCAGCCTGCTCGCGGCCAAGGACTTGATGTATCGCCCCGGCAAGTCCATGCGGCTGCTCAGCAGAGGGGATGGAGAAAAGGCATGATCGCGATACTGGCCTGTCTGTCGGCGGCACTGGCGATAGGCGCCGGTGCGTTCGGCGCGCATGGCGTCACTGATCCCAAGGCCGCGGAATGGCTGCGCACCGGCGGCCTCTATCAGTTGATCCATGCGGTCGCCGCGATCGCCCTTACCGGCGTCACCCGCGGCGCGGCGGTGCTGATGCTCATCGGCGCGGCGATCTTCGCCCTTACCCTCTATACCATGGCGCTGGGCGGCCCCAAATGGCTGGGCGCGGTCACGCCGATCGGCGGCGTGCTGATGATCGCTGGCTGGCTCTGGGCCGCATGGACCTTTGGACAGCGCTGAAACCGCACCCTTGCCCCCGATCCCTCGCACGCCTAGATTGGGTAATATGGCCGACCAACACCATCATCACGAACCGACCGGCACCAAGCTCGCCGACGCCGCGCGCCTGACGCTGGAGGCGCAGGAGGAACAATGGACACCGATGCGCGCCGCCATTTTCGATGCGCTCGCCGCGGAAGAACGACCTGCCTCGGCCTATGACATCGCCGATACCGTGTCCAAGACGCGCGGCAAGCGCGTCGCCCCCAACAGCGTCTATCGCATCCTCGACCTGTTCGTGACGAACAACATCGCGATGCGGGTGGAAAGCGCCAACGCTTACATCGCCAACGCCCATCCGGGCTGCCACCATGACTGCATCTTCCT
The DNA here is from genome assembly GCA_030824575.1 of bacterium. Lineage (GTDB taxonomy): Bacteria > Pseudomonadota > Alphaproteobacteria > Sphingomonadales > Sphingomonadaceae > Sphingobium. The sequence goes on from JAVBXL010000042.1 coordinate 12,736, forward strand.
GGTCTGCCGAAATTGCAAGCAGGCGACCCATGTCGATGACGACAAGGTGACCGGCGATGTGCGCGCGGTCGCGGCCCATGAAGGCTTCCATGCCGAACGGCCGGTGATCGAGATATTGGGCACCTGTGCGAAATGCGCGGCCTGATGGAGCGTTGCGCTTCCACCCGGAACGGCCTAGCGGACCCTGTTTTGATCCTGAACGGCCTTTGGGCCGGGGGAGTCTATGTCTTTGATGAATGATCGCCCGGAAACTCCGCTCCTCGACCAGGTCGTCTGGCCGTCGGACCTGCGCGCCCTCAAGCCCGACCAGCTGCGCCAGCTGGCCGACGAACTGCGGCAGGAGGTCATCTCCGCCGTCGGCGTGACCGGCGGCCATCTGGGTTCGGGCCTCGGCGTGGTCGAACTGACCACCGCGATCCATTATGTGTTCGACACGCCCCAGGACAAGCTGGTGTGGGACGTCGGGCATCAATGCTATCCGCACAAGATCCTGACCGGCCGGCGCGACCGCATCCGCACCCTGCGCATGGGCGGCGGCCTGTCCGGCTTCACCAAGCGCAGCGAATCGGACTATGACCCGTTCGGCGCAGCGCACAGCTCCACCTCGATCAGCGCCGCCTTGGGCTTCGCCGTCGCCAACAAGATGCAGGATCGCCCTGGCAAGGGCATCGCCGTGATCGGCGACGGCGCGATGTCGGCGGGCATGGCCTATGAGGCGATGAACAACGCGCGCGCGGCCGGCAACCGCCTGGTCGTCATCCTCAACGACAATGACATGTCGATCGCCCCCCCGGTCGGCGGCCTGTCCGCCTATCTCGCCCGCCTCGTGTCCAGCCGCGAATTTCTAGGCCTGCGCGACCTCGCCAAGCGCCTCGCGCGCAAACTGCCCCGCCCGCTCCACAATGCCGCCCGCAAGACGGACGAGTTTGCCCGCGGCATGGCGATGGGCGGCACCCTGTTCGAGGAACTGGGCTTCTATTATGTCGGCCCGGTCGATGGCCATAATCTCGACCAGTTGATCCCGGTGCTGGAAAATGTCCGCGACGCGGCGGAAGGGCCATGCCTCGTGCATGTCGTCACGCAGAAGGGCAAGGGCTATGGCCCGGCCGAAGCGGCGGCGGACAAATATCATGGCGTCCAGAAATTCGACATCGTCACCGGCGCCCAGGCGAAGGCGCCGCCCGGACCGCCCAGCTACACCAATGTCTTCGCCCAGGCGCTGATCGCCGAAGCGCAGCGCGATCCCAAGGTTTGCGCCATCACCGCGGCGATGCCGTCGGGCACCGGCCTTGACAAGTTCGAACTGGCCTTCCCCGACCGCACCTTCGATGTGGGCATCGCCGAACAACATGCGGTCACCTTCGCGGCCGGCCTCGCGGCGGAAGGGATGCGCCCCTTCTGCGCCATCTACTCCACCTTCCTGCAACGCGCCTATGATCAGGTCGTTCATGATGTCGCGATCCAGAATTTGCCCGTCCGCTTCGCCATAGACCGCGCTGGCCTGGTCGGCGCCGACGGCTCCACCCATGCGGGCAGTTTCGACGTCACCTATCTCGCCACCCTGCCCAATATGGTGGTGATGGCCGCGGCGGACGAAGCGGAACTGGTCCACATGGTCCACACCTGCGCGATGCACGACAGCGGGCCGATCGCGCTGCGCTATCCGCGCGGCAATGGCACCGGCGTCGCCATGCCGGAAATCCCCGAACGGCTTGCGATTGGCAAGGGCCGGATCGTGCGCGAAGGGCGTCAGGTCGCCATCCTCTCGCTCGGCACCCGCCTCGAAGAAGCGCTCAAGGCCGCCGAAGCGCTGGAGGCCAAGGGCCTGTCCACCACCGTCGCCGACCTGCGCTTCGCCAAGCCGCTGGACGAAGCGCTGATCCGCAAGCTGCTGACCACCCACGAAGTCGCCGTGACGATCGAGGAAGGCGCGATCGGCGGCCTGGGCGCCCATGTCCTCACCCTGGCGAGCGACCTCGGCCTCATCGACAATGGCCTGAAACTGCGTACCCTGCGCCTGCCGGACATTTTCCAGGACCAGGACAAGCCGGAAAAACAATATGCCGACGCCCGGCTGGACGCTGACGCCATCGTCGACACCGTCCTGACCGCCCTGCGCCACAACAGCGTAGGCACAGAGGCGCGGGCCTGACCATCGACAGGAACTAAATTCCCTCCGCAAACGTAATGGATCAACCGAGCCGTCAGTACCCTGAACGGCGCGGCCATTGGGAGCGGAGGAAACGGTTGGCGGCGCATCTTCAACGGATATCGCGGGCGTTCGCCAAACCCTCGCCCGCCCTTTGCCTGTTAATCCTGTGCGCCGCGTGCCAGCAAAAGCCCGTCGATATCGCCCCGCCCCGCGCGTCCGATCCTGTACCAGCGCCTCAGGAAAAATCCCTGATCGCGGTGCCGGTCGATGCGGACGCCGATGCGCTGCGCGCGGCGATCGAACAGGCGGTGCCGCGCGTCCTGTGGACCATCAACCGGCGCGAACCGCGCTGCGTCGCCCCGCAAAAAGTCAAGATATTCGGTGGTGAGCTAAAGGTCACGCCGCCCATCGGCTGCACCATCGTCGGCACCGTCACCCGCGGCCCGGTCAGCCTGCGCGGCGAAGGGCGGGAGATCATCGCCGACATGCCCATCCATGCCAGCATCAGCGCGCGCGATGTGGGCGGCGTGCTGAAAGGCGAAACCGCGACCGGATCGGCCATGGTGCAGGCCCGCATTACCATCGACCTGGCGCGCGACTGGACACCCAAGGGGACGGTGCGGCTGCATTATGACTGGACCACGCCGCCGGGCATCGATTTCCTGGGTCAGCGTATCGGCTTCACGGACGAAGCCGATGCGAAACTGCGCCCCATTGTCGCCAAACTGGAGCGGGATTTGCCGCGCGAACTCAGCGGCATGAACCTGCGCGGCGAAGCGGAAAAATACTGGCGTCAGGCCTTCGCCACGCTGGAACTGAACAGGCAAAATCCGCCCGTCTGGATGCGCATCAGCCCGCAGAAGATATTCTACAACGGCTACACGATGCGCGGCCGCGCGATCCGGCTGGACCTGGGCATGGAAGCGATAACGGAAACCTTCGTCGGCGATCGCCCGTCAGCGCCGCAGCCGACGGCCCTGCCGCCGCTCGACCGGGCACCGGTACGAAACCGGCTGTCCTTCCATCTGCCGGTGACAGCGGATTATCGCCAGCTTCAACCCGTCATCCAGCGCGCCCTGACGAAACGCGCCGCACGGCCTTTCGACCTACCCGGTGTCGGCCCGGTGACCGCGCGCTTTTCCAACGTGACCTGCTATGGCGCCACGGGGGGGCGGGTCGCGGTGGGCGTCGATATCGCCGCCCGGCCCGCCGATTCGAAAGAGGATATCCATGGCCGCATCTGGCTGGCGGCGCGTCCGGTCAATGCCGCCAACTCGCCGCGCGTGGGCTTTGTCGATCCCGTCATCACCGGCGACACGGACGGCGTTAGCGGCGACACGCTATTGGCGATCGGGCAAAGCCCTGGCTTCTCCAACCTGATCGCCAGCGCGCTCGGTCAGAATTTCGCCAAGGATATAGCGGAACTCAAGCGTAAGATCGGCCGCGCCATCGCAGACAAGCGAGAAGGCGACTTCGTCATCCACGCCCATGCCGATCGGTTCGACATCGGCCAAATCCACGCCTATGGCCAGGGATTGCACCTGCCCGTCCATGCGACGGGTCAGGCGCAGATCAGCTATCGGCCCACCGGCGGCGCGGCAAAGTAAGCCGCGCCGTCCGATTGATCAGGCCGAATATCAGGGCTGGGGCGTCGCGGCGCGCGCTTCCTGGCCGTCGCCTTCGGGTGCGGCGATGATGTCGCGGGTGGTGGCGCCCTTGTCCACGACCTCGGTGCCCGGATCGCCCACCGACGACCGGATGCCCGATGCGGCATTGGCGCGACCGGCGGCGTTCAGCGTCGCGCCTTCACCTGCGCTGCGGGCCGCGGGGCCGCCGAACATGGCTTCCATCGCCGCCTTGCTCGAATCGACCGAAGCCGCGGCCGGCGTGCCGGGCGCGGGCGGCACCAGTGCGAAGTCAGGCGGAATCACCAGCGGCGCCTGGCGCGAGACGGCGAATTCATCGGGGCGCTGGCGGTTCATCAGGCCACCGCCGCCGCCGCAGGCGGACAGGATGGACACAAGGCCGGCAGCGAGGATCAGTTTACGCATTACTTCAAAGTCTCCGTCTTTGCGCCCTTGTCGCGCAGCAGCAACGCCCGCGCAAGCAGGATCAACACGCCGATGGTGATGGCGGCGTCAGCCAGGTTGAAAATCAGGAAGGGCCGCCACTCGCCGATATGCAGGTCCGCATAATCAATGACATAGCCCAGCCGCACGCGGTCGACGATATTGCCGATCGCCCCGCCCAGCACGAGGCCCAGCGCCGCGACATCCTGCCGCGCCTTTTCGCGCCACATCCACACGCCGACGAAGGCGGAGATCAGGACCGTCATCCCCACCAGCGCCCAGCGCGCCGTGTCGGTATCGGCATGGAAGAACCCCATCGAAACGCCGCGATTTTCCAGCCAGCGCAGGCGGAAGAAGGGCAGTATATCGATCCCCTCCAGCCGGCTTTTCAACGCCAGTGGATAAGTAACCGTATATTTGATAAGCTGGTCCAGCGCGAGCGTCACGATCGCGACGGTCAGGCCCACAGGGCGGTGGTTGATGGCGCTCATGCCTTCAGCACCCCGTCACAACGGTCGCACAGCGTCCCATCTTCCGTCACTTCCGGCAGCTTGCGCCAACAACGGCCGCATTTGTGCCATTCGCTAGGCGTCACGATGATGCCGTCGCCCTCGCCCATGGTCACCCGCGCAACGATCGCCACTTCGGCGAAATCAACGTCGCCCACCGGCAGCCATTCGCCCATGGTGACGTCCGCGTCCAGGCTGGATCGCACGATCTTCTCGCGCCGCAGCGGCTCGATCGCCTCGTTCACCTGCTCGCGCTGGCTGCGCAGTTCGGCCCACTTGCTGTCCAGATCGCTGTTCAGCCAGTGCTTGTCGATCTCCGGCCATTCGAGGAAATGGACGCTCTCTGCCTCATCGGGGAAGCGGCTTTGCCATACTTCTTCCGCGGTGAAGGGGATGATCGGCGCGGCATAGCGCACCAGCGCATGGAACAGCGTATCCAGCAGCGTGCGATAGGCGCGGCGCTTGGGATCGCTCTGCGCATCGCAATAGAGGCAATCCTTGCGGATATCGAAGAAGAAGGCCGACAGATCGCTATTGGCGAAATCGAACAGCGCACGGGTATAGCGGCTGAACTCCAGCCACGTCTCGCTGCCCTTGCTCTTGTCCACCACGCCTCGCAGTTCCGCGTCCAGCACCGCCAGCCGATGGAGCATATAGCGTTCCAGCTCCGGCATCTCGGCGTAGGACACCGCCTCGCTTTCCTCGTCATAATCGGCCAGCGCGCCGAGCATATAGCGGAACGTATTGCGCAATTTGCGATAGGCGTCGGACGACCCGGCCAGCACTTCCTTGCCGATCCGCACATCATCGAAATAGTCGGTGCTGGCGACCCACACGCGCAGGATATCCGCGCCGCTCTCGCCCATGATCTTGAGCGGATCGACCACATTGCCAAGGCTCTTGGACATTTTCTTGCCAGTGCCGTCCAGCGCGAACCCATGGGTCAGCACCGCCTTATAGGGTGCCTGCCCGCGCGTGCCGCAGCTTTCCAGCAACGAGGACTGGAACCAGCCGCGATGCTGGTCCGATCCCTCGATATAGAGGTCGGCGCGCGTCCCTTCGCCATAGCGGCCCTCGACCACGAAGCTGTGGGTCGATCCGCTGTCGAACCAGACGTCGAGAATGTCGTTTACGACTTCATAGTCGGCAAGGTCGTAGTCTGGACCAAGCAGCGCCTGATGATCCGCCCCGAACCAGGCGTCCGCGCCAGCACCCTTGAACGCGTCGATGATGCGAGCATTGACCGCCGGATCGACCAGATATTGCCCGCTCTTGCGATGGACATAGAGCGCGATCGGCACGCCCCAGGCGCGCTGGCGGCTGATGACCCAGTCGGGACGCCCCTCGACCATGGACCGGATGCGGTTGGTGGAGCGCTCCGGCACCCAGCGGGTCTGGGCGATCGCATCGACCGCGATTTCGCGCAGCGTCGGGCCGTTGCCGGCTATGATCGGGGTCGGCATCACGCCGCCGTCCACATCGGCGACCGCGCCTTCCTGGGGCTTATCCATCGGGATGAACCATTGCGGCGTGCAGCGATATATGATCCGCGCCTTCGACCGCCAGCTATGGGGATAGCTGTGGCGGAAGTCGCTGGCCGACAGCAACGCGCCCGCGGCGCGCAGGTCGGTGCAGATCGGGCCGTCCGCACCGTTGAACTTGGTGTTGATGACGCTGCCCTGCCCCGGCAGCCATTCCCAATCCTCGCGATAGAAACCCGCATCATTGACCGCAAAGACCGGGTCAATACCCAGCTTCTTGCAGGCGATGAAATCCTCCTCGCCATGGTCGGGTGCCATATGGACGAGGCCGGTGCCCGCGTCGGTGGTGACGTGATCGGCGGGGAGGAAGGGGCGTGGCTTGGCGAAGAAGCCGCCCAGCGCGTGCATGGGGTGGCGGGCGATGGCTCCAGCTAGCTTTGTCCCAACCCCGGTCCACACCGTATTGGAAACGTGAACGCTAACTTCATGCGGCATATTCTCTTGAGAAAGTGCTTTGCCAACGCGCTTAAGGAATTCAGCGAGGATGTTAGGTTCATTGGCGACCAAGAACCTCTGACCCGACCACTTATTAATCTTCGCAAGGTCATAAGCGTGTTCGGTTTGAAGATGATTGACCGTCGATGTCTCTACGATCACATACTCAATCGCCTCCCCATAAGCGATCGCCTGGTTCACCGGGATCGTCCAGGGCGTCGTCGTCCAGATCACCGCATAAGCGCCAACCAGTTCCGGCGCGTTGGGCGCTTCCACGATCTCGAACGCCACGTCGATCTGGGTCGACGTCACATCCTCATATTCGACCTCCGCCTCGGCCAGCGCGGTCTTTTCGACCGGCGACCACATGACGGGCTTGGCCCCGCGATAGAGCTGCCCGCTCTCCGCGAACTTGAGCAACTCGCCTACGATCGTCGCTTCCGCGTCGAACTTCATCGTCAGATACGGATCGGCCCAATCGCCCATCACGCCCAGACGCTTGAACTGCTCCTTCTGCACGCCCACCCAACGGTCGGCATAGGCGCGGCACTGGGCGCGAAATTCCTGGGCGGGAACCTCGTCCTTGTTCAGCTTCTTCTTGCGATATTCCTCTTCGATCTTCCATTCGATCGGCAGGCCGTGGCAGTCCCAGCCCGGCACATAGGGCGCGTCCTTGCCCAGCAGGCTCTGCGAGCGGACGATGATGTCCTTGAGCACCTTGTTCATCGCATGGCCCATGTGGATGTCGCCATTGGCATAGGGCGGGCCGTCATGCAGGATGAAGCGTTCACGCCCCGCGCGCCGCTCGCGCAGCCGGTCGTACAGGCCCATCGCCTCCCACTTGGCGGCGATCGCCGGCTCCTTCTGGGCCAGCCCCGCCTTCATCGGAAAGTCGGTGACGGGCAGGAAGACGGTGGACTTATAGTCGGGCTGGTCGGTCATATGGGGTCCGGCACTAGAACGCAAAACCGTTCGTGCTGAGTAGGGACTGAGCTTGTCGAAGGCCCATATCGAAGCATCCGCGCCAAGGCCCAGTCCTTCGATACGCCATTTCGACTTCGCTCAACGGCTACTCAGGACGAACGGGGTGAATGGAGAGCGTGCCTTAAGCGAGCCGGGGCGTTCCCGCAAGGATTTGCCGCGCATCGTCGCAGTCCTGCGCGATCCCCGCCATCAGCGCATCCAGCCCATCATATTTCCGCTCACCGTGCAGATATGCGATCAACTGCACCTCAATGATCTGGTCATAGAGGCTTTCGGCGAAATCGAAAAAATGCGGCTCCAGCAATTCCTTGGGCGGATCGAAGCTGGGCCGGATGCCCAAATTCGCCGCCCCGTCCAGCACACGGCCGTCGGGCAGCAACCCGCGCACCGCATAAATGCCATAAGCCGGCCGCAGATAATGGCCCATGTCGATATTGGCGGTCGGAAAACCGATGGTGCGGCCCAGCTTGTCGCCATGCTGCACCGCGCCTTGAATGGTGAAGGGCCGCGTCAGCAACCGCGTCGCGGTGTCGCAGTCCGCGGCGCGAAGCGCATCGCGAATACGGCTGGAGGATATGATCTCGCCGCTGCCGTCGGTCACGGCCGGCACCGCTTCGGCCACCATGTCCAGCGCCGCGCCCAGTTCCGCCAGGGTGGCGGCATTGCCGCTCCTGGCCTGGCCAAAGGTGAAATCCTGCCCTGTCACGACTCCGGCCGCGCCCAGATCCTGCACCAGGAACGCTGCAAATTCCTCCGCGGGCATCCCCGCCATGGCGGGGGTGAAATCGAACACCAGCATCGCGTCCGCCCCCGCCGCCGCGAACTGCGCCTGCCGTTGGTCCAGCGTCGTCAGGCGGAACCAGGGTGTGTCGGGCCGGAACAGCCGCACCGGATGGGGATCGAAAGTGGCGACGATCGCCGGCCGCCCCTCGGCCCGCGCGCGCGCGATCGCCCGCGCAACCACCGCCTGATGGCCCGCGTGAAACCCGTCGAAATTGCCGAGCGCCATGATGCTCCCGCGCAGATGCGGCGGGATCGGGGCGCTGCTCCTAAGCCGCTCCATGCCGCGGCCTATAGGGGGGTGGATGGGGCGTGGCAATCAGGATGCTTGCCCTATCATCCGTTCGCCCTGCGCGAAGCCAAAGGGCATCGCCGACAACAGGGAGGTGCCTTCGCCTGCGCTCAGACAAGGGCTTCGACGCCGCCCAGCTTGAACGTAGATACACTCATTTGCGCCGCCGCAATGTCACGAAACTATAGGCCGGCCGCCCATCCGCCGCCTCACGATCCGCCCGCGCCGTTTCTTGCCAGTCGACCGGATCGGGATAGGCGATGCTGGCGTCGCCCGCCGCGTCCAGATGCACCTCGGTCAGTTCGATGCGGCGGGCCAACGGCAGGAACAGCCGATAGATTTCCGCGCCGCCGATCACCATGACGGTCGGCGCATCGGCCAGCACAATCGCCCCGTCGATATCATGGGCGACTTCAGCCCCCTCCCCGCGCCAGTCCCGATCGCGGGTCAGCACGATATGACGACGGCCGGGGAGCAAGCCGGGCAGGCTATCGAACGTCTTGCGCCCCATCACCATTGGATGGCCGGCGGTGATTGCTTTGAAATGCTTGAGGTCGGCGGGCAAGCGCCAGGGCAGGTCGCCATCCCGGCCGATCACGCCATTGTCAGCGCGGGCGAGGACGAGGACAATTTCGCTCACAACGTCAACCGCGTCACATGCCCCATCTTGCGCCCCGGCCGCGCCTCATGCTTGCCATAGAGGTGCAGATGGTTCGCCGGATCGGACAGGATCGCCAGCCACTCGCCGGCGTCGTCGCCGATCAGGTTGCGCATATCCACCGCCTTCGCCGCCAGCGTCGTTTCGCCCAGCGGCAAACCGCAAATCGCACGGACATGATTTTCGAACTGGCTCGTCACCGCGCCCTCGATCGTCCAATGGCCGCTATTATGGACGCGCGGTGCCATCTCGTTGAACACCGGCCCGTCGCCGCTGGCGAAAAATTCGCAGGTCAGCACCCCGACATAGTCGAGCGCATCGGCGATCTTGCGCGCCATGCCGCGCGCCTGCGCCATTTGCCCCGCGATCAGCGCGCCTGCCGGCACGGTCGATGTGGCGAGAATACCATCGACATGGACATTGGCGGCCGAATCCCAAAATCGCACCGCGCCGTCATGCCCGCGCACCAGGATCACCGAAAATTCCTGGTCGAAGGTCACGAACCCTTCCAATATCGCGCTCTGCCGCCCGATCGCGTTCCACGCGCCGACCGCATCGCCCGGCTCGGACAGGCGGGCCTGTCCCTTGCCGTCATAGCCCATGCGGTTGGTTTTCAGGATCGCCCGGCTGCCGATTTGCTCGATCGCGCTTTCCAGATCGTCCAGGCTTTCGACCGGCGCGAAAGGCGCGGTCAGCCCGCCCAGGTCGCAGACGAAGCGCTTTTCGGCCAACCGGTCCTGCGCCACGCGCAACGCCTGCGCGCCGGGGCGGACCAGCCCATGGGTGGACAGCACCTCCACCGCGGCGGGGTCGATATTCTCGAACTCGTAAGTGACGACATCGACGCTGTCGGCGAAATCGCCCAGCGCCTGCGGGTCTTCATAGGCGCCCCGCGTCCAGTTGGGCGACACATCGGCGGCCGGGCCGCTCTCTTCGGGCGCATAAATATGCGTGCGATAGCCCAGTTGCGCCGCCGCGGTGGCGATCATCCGGCCCAGCTGGCCGCCGCCTAAGATACCGATGGTGGCGCCGGGCGCGATGGTCGTCATGGGCCTTGCTCAGTCCTCGACGGTTTCGGCGACAGCCTCGGTCTGGCGCGCGCGCCAGGCGTCCAGCCTTTCAGCCAGCGCATCGTCGGTCGTTGCCAGGATCGATGCTGCCAGCAACCCCGCATTGATCGCACCGGGCTTGCCGATCGCCAGCGTCGCGACGGGGATGCCGCCGGGCATCTGGACGATGGACAGCAGCGAATCCATGCCCTTCAACGCCTTGGATTCGACCGGCACGCCCAGCACCGGCAGACGGGTCATGGATGCCGTCATGCCGGGCAGATGCGCCGCGCCGCCAGCCCCGGCGATGATGACCTTCAGGCCACGGGAAACCGCACCGGTGGCGTAATCATAAAGGCGCTGCGGGGTGCGGTGGGCCGACACAACCTTACATTCATGGGGAACGCCCAGCGCGTCGAGCGTTTCGGCGGCATGGCGCATCGTGTCCCAATCGGACCGCGATCCCATGATGATGCCGACCGTGACTGCCCCGCTCATATGATGCTTCCCCTGAACGCGCGGCTTGTGACGCCGCCCGGAAAGCAAAGCCCCTTAGCGGCCGGGCCGCCAAGGGGCAATGCTATTCCGCCCGGCACCGTCCAAGCCGTCAGTCGATAGCGATGCCCTGCCCGGTCAGCCAGTCGCGCACCGGGGCCAGTGCATCCTCATGCCGTTTCCAGCGCGCCACCGCATCGGCATTGATCGGACGCCGCACCTGCGCCGCGCTGGGCGTCGCGACCGCGGCCTGGTTTTCATGGAAGGCCAGGCACGCCGCGTCCCATTCCAGCCCGCAATGCGCCAGCAGGCGGCGCGTCTCGCCCTCCTGGTCTGCGACCAATGCTTCATAGGAAAGCTGGAGCACCCGGCCGGGAAACAGCCGATCCCACAGCGCCATCAACCGGTCGAACCGCGCATAATAGCGCGCAATGTCCATCAGGTCATAGCTATAGGCGTAATAAGCGGACTGGCTGGCGAAGAGATTCTTATAATTGCTCCACACCGTATCCATCGGATGGCGGCGCAGGCAGACGATCTTCGCCCGCGGCAGCGCGTGCAGGATATGCCCGATATAGAGGAAATTGGCCGGCAGCTTGTCGGTGAAGCGCGCCTTGCCATCGGGCCGGTGATGGCTGGCGCGCGCCATATAGGCCTGCCCCATCGCCAGCGGCTCCGCCCCCCCGCTCGCCGCGATCGTGTCCGGGTCGATCACCAGCCGGGATCGCGTGGCCGAAAGCTGCTTCACCGCCAGCGGCATCGCCTGCAATTCGCCGGCCGACCCGACCTGCCGGTGGGAAGAGAGGATGCGATCGACCAGCGTCGTGCCGGTGCGCGGCATGCCGGCGACGAAGATCGGCGCAGGCTCGTCCAGTCCCGCGCCCCATCCCTTCGGCGCGCCATCGGCGAACAGCCGCTCGATCGCCTCGAAGATCGCCGCATCGACCGCAAAATCATAGCCGATCGCCTGTTTGTGCGCAGCATTGGCCGCAGCAAGATGGGCGAAGGCGTCCGCGGCGTTGCCCATATCCTCATGACTCTTGGCCAGCGCATAGCGGATGCGCAGCCTGTCTTCGGGCCGCTGCGCCTTCGCCAGCGCCGCCTCCAGGCGGGGCACTTCATTGGCCTGCGCGCTCTGCCGCGACAGGATCGCCAGCGCATAATGGACCCGCGCGTCCCGCGGATCGGCGCGCAATATCGCCTCATAATGGTCCCGCGCCGCCTCCACCCGCCCCGTAAAACCGCAGGCAGCGGCGAGATTATAGCGATAGCTCAGATTCTCCGGCTCCGCCGCCACGGCCCCCTCGAACGGCGCAACCGACGCCGCATGATCGCCCAGCCGCGCCAGCACGCAACCGATCGTGTCCAGCGTCAACGCATCGTCCGGCCCCGCTGCCAAAGCATCGCGCGCCGCCCGACCCGCTTCGCCATCACGCCGCATCAGGATGAGCAGGCGCGCATATTGGGCGAGATGCTCGGCCTGCCCGCCGCGCGCGACCGCCTGTTCCAGCATCGGCAGCGCCTTGGCCACCTGCCCCGCTTCGGCCGCGGCCATGCCCAGCAGGAAGAAACCGGCGGGGCGTTCGGGCTGCTCCATCGCCAGCCGCTGCGCCGCCTGCGCGGCCGCGGGCAGATCCCCCCGCGCCAGCGCCGCGCGCGCGGCCGCCTCCAGGCTCACGCCATCCCCATCGTGAATCCGGCTACCCGCTCGATCACCCAGAAACAGCCAATAATTCCCGCGCTATAGAGCGCGACCTGCCGCACCCATTGGTCGCGATCGAAGATCGACGCCAGCTTCATCGCACCCAGCACGCAGGCGACAAAGATCAACTGCCCCAGTTCAACCCCGCCATTGAAGAAGAGCAGGCCTGACAGCCGTTCGTCGGGCGCGACGCCCAGTTCGCGCAGCACCGTCGCAAAGCCAAGACCATGGAGCAGGCCAAAGCCCGCCACCACCGCCAGTTGGCGACGACGCTTGGCCGGATCGGCCATATCGCCCTCTTTCGCGCGGATCGCCTCGCGCGCCATGAAGGCGATGGACAATGCGATCACCGCCTCAACCGGCGGCACCGGCACGGTGACGATGTCGAAAAAGGCGAGCGCCAGGCTAAGCGAATGGCCGATGGTGAAGGTCGTTACCAGCCCCAGCAGGAATCGCCCGCGCGCCAGCAGGCAAAGGCACAGGACGAAGGCCAGATGATCCCAGCCGCCCAAAATATGGACGATGCCCTGTCCTGTATATTCGACCGCGATTTCCGGCAGGGCGCGCGTCCGCGCCGCCGTCTCGCCGATTGGCAGGGACAGGCTGTCACCATCGGGCTGGAGCGCCTGCGTCACGCGCGCGCCGGTGGCGGTAGACAGGAAGGTAGCGCCATCGACCGCCCAGGGGGTGACGATCGCATCGTCGGCCTTGAGCGCGCGATCGCAGGCGATGCCGATCGCATAGCGGGTCATCACCGTTTCGGTCAGCTTGTCGCGGCTGGTTTCCCGGCACCCTTCGGGCAGGCCAAGCGGCTTGTCGCTGGCGAGGACCGACGGGACCGAGGCGCTCAATTCGAAACTGCCGGGGTCCGCGCCCTGTTGTATTGTAAAGTCGCCGACGCGGAACACATCCGCCTGCGCCGGGACGGCAAAGCCCAGGAGCAGCGTCAGGATCAGCAGCAGGCGGCGCACCATCATTGCTCCACCTCGATGCGGTAGGCACCTTCGAGCTTGCGCACTTCCTTCTCGACCAGTGCGCCGGTTTCCGCGGCCAGATAATCCTGGCTCACCTGATCGCGCACATCGGTATAGGGCAGCATCGCGGACGGTCCGCGATCGCGGACCCGCGCGAAATGCCAGCCGCGCGTCGACTGGAGCGGCCCGATCCACTGGCCGGTCGGCGCCTTTTTCAGCGCGTCGGTGAAAGGCTGACCGAACATGCCGCGCACCATCGATTCGCCATAATTCGGCAGGTCGTGGCCCATCCAGAAATCGTCGCCCTTCACCGTGCCGCCAGCACGCAGCGTCGCCAGCATCGCGGGCGCATCGGCCGGTTTGCGTTCGAAGAAGACATGGTCGAGCGACATGCGCGGTTCGGCGCGATACAGATCGCGATGGGCCGCATAATAGCCCATCAACTGATCTTCGCTCGGCTCCGCAGGCGCGCCTGCGATCATGAAGCGGACCCGGTCGATCAGCCGCTGCTTGGTAGTCTTGTCGGTCATGTGCATGCCCCGCTCCACCGCTTCGCGGAACAGCAGTTCGTCGGCGACATAATCGTGGATCAGCTTGGCCTTGGCCTGCGCATCGGGCCTCTTGCCCGCCATCATCTCATAATCGTCGGACAGGCTTTTCTGGACCGATAGTGGCACGTCGATCGTCTCGCGACTGGCCGTTACCGCCCAGTAGAGCGCGAAAATCGCGCCCGCCACAACCAGGAAGACGATGAACGGATCGCGCGCCGCCAAAGCGCGCAGCGGAGCAGTCAAACGGCGCATCAGCGCGTGCATCCTTTCACACCCGCCCGATAGAGCGGGCGTTCTTCGCTCAGCTTATGCCGACGCCAACCAGCCGTCCATCTACGTCAAATGACGCATGAGCTTAGCAAGGCAGTTCCGTCCCAAACCGTTCGGGCTGAGCCTGTCGAAGCCCCTCCCTTCTCAACCTAAGAAAGTGACGATGCCCGCTAAGCCAGCATCTCCGCCGTGACCGGCAGGGTACGGATGCGCTTGCCGGTCGCGGCATATATGGCATTGACCAGCGCCGGGATCACCGGCGGCAGGGCCGGTTCGCCAAGACCGGTGGGCGGATAATCGGTCTTCACGAACTCTACGATGATCTGCGGCGCATCGTTGATGCGCAGATAGGGGTGGGTGTCGTAATTGGCCTGTTCCACCGCGCCTGCAACCTGCGTGATCTGCTGCCCGGCCAGCGCCTGGCTGAGGCCCTCGATCACAGAACCTTGCGCCTGGTGCAGCGCGTTGATCGGGTTGATGATCTGGCTACCGACATCGCCCGCGACCCAGACGGCCTTCACCTTGGGCACCCCGTCGACAATCGCCACTTCCACCACTTCGGCGAAATAGCCCATATGGCTGTAATAGAAAGCAAAGCCCTTGCCCGACCCCTTGGGCAGCGTCTTGCGGTTCGCCCAGTCCCCCATCGCGATCGCCTTTTCGATCACCCCCCTGGCGCGCGCGGTGACGAAGGGCGGCTGGTTGGGGCCACGCGGCAGTTCCTTCGGGTCGCTGAACAATTCCAGCATCAGCGTGGGCAAATCCTTGCCCGCCGCCTGCGCGACCTCGTCCAGGAAGGCCTGGGTGACGAACCCCAGCGCGTTGGAGCCGGGCGCACGCAGCCAGCCGGTCGGCATGTTGGTGGCGAGGAAACTCTGCTCCAGCAGGACGTTGTCGATCAGCCCCGCGGGCAGTTCGCTAGCGGGCATTTCCGCCGATCGGACCGGCTTGCCGTCCTTGCCGAACGTCACGAAATGATCGTGGAAGGCGATGAGCTTGCCGCCCTTGTCCAGCGCGGCGCGAAAGCCGTGCCAGCCGGCCGGGCGATAGAAATCGCGCTGGATATCCTGCTGCCGGGTCCAGAGCAGCTTGACCGGCACGCCGGGCAGTTGCGCCGCGATAGACGCCGCCTGCACCATATAATCGTTCATCAGCCGCCGCCCGAAGCCGCCGCCGATGCGGGTGAAGTTGATGCGGATCTTCTCCGGCGGCAGGTTTAGCGCCTTGGCGACCAGCGCGCGCCCGCTTTCCGGGTTCTGCGTCGGCGCCCAGATTTCCACTGCCCCGTCCTTGAACAAGGCGGTGCAATTTTGTGGCTCCAGCGTGCCATGCGCGAGGAAGGGATAGTCATAATCGGCCGTCACCGTCTTCACGGCGCTGGCAAAGGCGGCATCGACATCGCCGATGCGGACGATATCGGCATTCGCCTTGCCCTTGCGTTTAGCCGCCGCTTGGCGCGCATAGCTTTCGGTCGAAAAGCCGCTAACCGCGCTGACGTCCCAATCGATCTTGAGCGCCTCGCGCGCCTGATTGGCGCTCCACCAGCTTTTCGAGAGGATAGCGACGCCCTCGAAACCGGACTCCGGCGTGCCATCGCCCTTGATCGTCAGCACATGGGCGACGCCGGGCAGTGCCTTCACCGCGTCCAGATTGGCCGATTTCATGGTACCGCCAAAGGCCGGGCAGGTTTCTAGCACGGCGTAGAGCATGTTGGGCAGCTTGAAATCGATACCGAACAGCGGCTTGCCCGCGACGATCGCGGGGGTGTCGACGCCGCCGACCGACTGGCCGATGATACGGAAATCGGCGGGGTCCGTCAGCTTGAGCGTCGCCGGATCGGGTGCGGGCAGCTTGGCCGCCACCGCGGCGAGCGAGGCATAAGTCGCCGACTTGCCCGATTTGGGGTCGATGACCTTGCCAGCCGACGTCTTCAGCGTCTCCGGCGCGACGCCCCACCCCTGCGCCGCCGCCGCGACCAGCATCGCCCGCGCCGCCGCGCCCGCCTGCCGCGTGGGCAGCCATTCGCGCGGCGTCGTGCGGCTGCCGCCCGCGCTCTGGCCGCCGAATATCTTGGCGTCGGCATGGGTCTGCTCGATCGTCACCTGGCTCCAGTCGACGCCCAGTTCCTCGGCGATCATCATCGGCAACATGGTCTTGGCGCCCTGCCCGATCTCCGCATTCTTCGCGCCAATGATGACGCGATTGTCGGGCAGGATGCGGATGAAGGCGGTCAGAATCACTGGCGTCCCGTCAGCCGCGCGCGCCACGGGCACATTCAGGTCGAACAGCAACCCGCCGCCCGCCAGCAGCGAGGCGGAGATGAAGCCCCGGCGCGACAATGTGGCGGCGCTCATGCCTGCGCGTCCTTGATGCCGGCGGCGTCATTGATCGCGGCGCGGATGCGGACATAGGTGGAACAGCGGCACAGATTGCCTATCATCGCCGCATCGATCTCCTCGTCACTGGGTTTGGGTGTGGTGGCGAGCAAAGCGGTGGCGCTCATGATCTGCCCGGCTTGGCAATAGCCGCATTGCGGCACGTCATGCTTCACCCAGGCGGCGGCGATGCGCTTGCCGGGATCGCCCGTCTGCACCCCCTCGATCGTAGTGATCGCCTTGCCGGCCACATCGCCGATCGGGGTTTGGCAAGATCGCACCGCCTCCCCGCCCACATGGACGGTGCACGCGCCGCACAGCCCCGCGCCACAGCCGAACTTGGTGCCGACCATGTCGAGATCCTCGCGCAGCACCCAGAGCAGCGGCTTGGCGCTGTCGCCATCGACCTGCCGTTTTGCACCATTGACCGTGAAGCTGATCGCCATATGTCTACCCCGTCTCTTTTGCCGCCAATAGAGGCGCATCTGCACGCTTCTGTCCAGTCGTCATGACAGGAGCGCTATGGCGTCCCCGTTTTCGCGCTCGATCGGGCGCGGCTGGACGTGGACCAGCAGCGCATCAAGCTGCTCGCGCGCCTCCACCACGCCGCGTGCCAGCAGCCGCCCGCGCGCATCGATCAGCGCAGCGGACGGCCGATCGCCGGACCGGAAGTCCCGCATCACTTCCGCGCCCAGGATGACATCGGTGTCGCGGATATGATGCTGGCGCAGCATGTCGCCATAGTCCTCCGCCCGCCCTTCGCCCAGGAACAGCAGCCGCAACCGCTTGCGATCCGTGAGCGCCAACGCATCACGGATCGCGGCGCGACTGGCGGGGCAATCGGGCCGTATGAACAGCAGCAGCAGCGCGCGCCCGTCCGCGCTAGGCCCGCCGATCGTCAGCATGTCCCCGGCCAGGGTCGGCGCGCTGACCACCGGGGCCGCGCCGCCGGGACCGGGCAGGCCCGCGCGCTGCGCGATCGGCGTGGCGCGATCCTGCAACTGCCGCAATTGGCGCGCCAGCGCCACCACCGCCACGACCAGCAGGATGACGATAATCCACAGAAGAAAGAGAGACGCGATCAGCACCAGACGGTCATGCTCATAGATATCGGAACATGGCGCTAACCCGCCGATCCGCGCCGCTCGATAGGGTGTTTGACGTAGGGCCTTGGCCAGGCATCCCGCTATGCCGGACGCAGGGTCGTTCGCAGGATCCTCTTGGGCAGCGCAAGCCGCCCCGCAGCAAGCGCGCAAAAAACCTCTCCCAACGCGCCTTGCTCCGGCCCGGACTCCCCGTGGGTCCGGGCCGTTGCCCATGGCGCTCGCCAAAGGCTACGTCGTTCACCCCATTGCCGCTTGACCCTCCGCCTCTAGCTTTCGGGACAATCGTCAAGATTGTATAAGGGGGTTATTGATGAGGCTGAAACATGCGCTGCTGGGCGCGTTGCTCGCCGCCACGGTGATTTCGTCGGCGACGGTCGTCGCCCAGAATGACAAGCCGACCGTGCCCCCCGCACTGGAAGCCAAGATCAAGGGTCTGTCCAAGGAAAAGCGCGATTTCCTGACATCCGACCCGGCCGAAATGTTCGCCGGTTCCTATGACAAGCTGTTCGAGCGGCTGGCGACCAAAAAACCGGAGGAGATCAGCGCCTATATCGAGGCGATGATGGACGCGGTGCAGGCGTCGAAATTCAACGCCAAGACCGACATGGCGGCGATCCCGCTGGATACCGAGAACGAGAATTTCAACGGCTGGAAACTGCGCCGGCCCAATGGGCTAGACCCCAAGCGCGAGCCGGGGCCGTTTTCGCTGAGCTATTATGCCCATGAGACGGCGGGCGGCGGCGTCTATGGCGGTGGCATCGCGACCTTTGCCGGGGCGCCGGTCGCGATTTTCCCCGAAGATCTGGTCGCGGGCAAGGTGGACGTTGCGATCGTGGGCGCGCCGCTGGACATGGGATCGGGCTATCGCGGGGCCAAGGGCGGACCGTCGGCGATGCGGACCCAATATGGTGCGGGCGGCATCGACATGTTCACCATGGTCGACCCGTCGAAGGAACTGAAGATCGTCGATTATGGCGACATCGCCGTCGACAATATGAGCACCGACCGCACCGTCGCCCATGTGCGCGAGCGCGTGGCGGAAATCGCCCGTACTGGCGCCATTCCCTTCATCGTCGGGGGGGACCACAGCCTGGAATATAGCGACGTCGCGGGGATCGCCGACGTCCATGGCAAGGGGAGTTTCGGCGTCGTCCATTTCGACAGCCATTATGATGCGGGCAAGGGCGGCGTCCATTTCATCACCCATGGTGCCCCTGTCTATCGCGCGGTCAAGGAAGGCCATGTGCTGGGCAAAAACTATATCCAGGTGGGCCTGCGCGGCCCTTGGCCCGAAAAGGAGGGCTTCGAATGGATGCGCGACAATGGCGTGCGGTACCATGCGATGCCGGAAGTCGAGAAAAATGGCTGGGCCGCGACGATGGAACGCGCGCTGAAGGAAGCGCGGGAGAGCGGCAAGAAACTCTACGTCTCCTTCGACGTCGATGTGCTGGACCCCGCCTTCATCCCCGGCACCGGCACCCCGGTTCCCGGCGGCCTGACCATGCGGGAAGCGATCCCGATCGTGCGCCGCCTGTGCGCCGAAAATGACCTTGTCGGTTTCGAGATCGTCGAACTCGCACCAGTGCTGGACCCGACCTATCGCAGCGCGCTCAACGCCAATTTCATTATGCACGCCTGCCTGACCGGCGTCGCGATGCGCAAGAAAGGCATCCGCCAAGCGGGCTATCTGTCCGACCTGACGACCGAGCACGGCCAGCCCTTTAATGGCGACAAGGCGGCCAAGGACGGCAAGGCGGAAAAGGTCGACCCCAATTTCGCCCGCGGCGGTCGTCGGCCGACGACTTGAGCCAGCGTCGCCATGTTCCCGCCTTCACGGGAACACGCAGCTATCTGGGGCGGTAGCTGGCGGTCAATCGCCACCCCTTTGCGACATACGTCATATGCCCCATGTCGCGACCTGCCCGCGCTAACCACATGTCTTATATGACCGTGCAACGCGCCATCACCGTGCCGCCCAAGTCCCGGCACCAGCGGGTGGACGGGCGCGCCATGGTCGCCTTTTCGCCCCGCGGCATCCGCGACATGATGCAGGTTGCGCCGGCCCGGCTGCTGTTCCCCGACGGGCGAGAGGGCGATTTCCCCCTCGCCGTCACCGTGACCACCAGCGGCGGCCTGACCGGCGGCGACAGGCTGGCGCTCGACATCATCGTCGATCCCGGCGCGGCCGCGACTATCGTCCCGCAGGCGGCCGAGAAGCTCTACCGCGCGCTGGACGAGGACGAGCCGACCCGCATCGACACCCGCATCACCATCGGCGCGGGCGCGACCTGCGAATGGCTGGCGCAGGAAGCAATATTGTTCGACCGCAGCCGGATGCGCCGGACGCTCGAAGCGAACCTCGCGCCCGACGCGCGCATGCTGGCGATGGAAATGCTGGTGCTGGGCCGAGGCGCGATGGGGGAAAGCTACACCAGCGGCCTGATCCACGACGCCTGGCGCATCCGCCGCAACGGGCGGCTGGTCTGGGCCGACACGCTCCATGTCGAGGGCGATTTCGCCAGTCAGGGCCGCGCGCCCTTCGGCTTCGGCGACGCCACCGCCATCGCCACGCTTGTTTATGCCGGGCCGGACGCAGGCGACTATCTCGACCTGGCGCGCAGTCTGTTCGAAGGACCGGGCAGCGGCGCGACCAGCTTTGACGGACTCCTCATCCTGCGCCTGACCGCCGCCGATCCGCAGGCCCTGCGCAAGGATGTGATGCGCGCGGCGGGCATATTGCGCGCCGCCATATTCGGACTGTCGCCAACCATGCCAACCATCTGTTACTGCTAGGGCCATGAATCTTACCGGGCGGGAAAAGGACAAGCTGCTGGTCGCGATGGCGGCCATGGTCGCGCGCAATCGACTGGCGCGCGGGGTGAAGCTCAATCATCCCGAAGCGATCGCGCTCATCACCGACCATGTGGTGGAGGGGGCGCGCGACGGCCAATCGGTCGCCACGCTGATGGCCAGCGGCGGCCATGTTGTGACGCGCGATCAGGTGATGGAGGGCATTGCCGAGATGATCCACGACATCCAGGTCGAGGCGACCTTCCCCGACGGCACCAAGCTGGTCACCGTCCACAGGCCGATCCGGTGAGGGACAACCCGCTTGCCCCCCAAACCCCGTTCGCCCTGATCCTGTCGAAGGGCTTTTATTGCTCGACGAAGAGAGCAGGGCTTCGGCAGGCTCAGCCCGAACGGATGTGGGAGTGGACCAGATGATCCCCGGCGAAATCATCCCTGCCCCCGGCGACATTCTGCTGAACGCAGGGCGCATGCCCCTTACCCTCACCATCGCCAATAGCGGCGACCGGCCGATCCAGGTCGGCAGCCATTATCATTTCGCCGAAACCAACCCGGCGCTGCTGTTCGATCGCGACGCGGCGCGCGGCTATCGGCTCGATATCCCGTCGGGCACCGCCGTCCGCTTCGAGCCGGGCCAGAGCCGCGACGTGCAGCTGATCCCCTATGCCGGCGACCGCATCGTCATCGGCTTCCGCGGCGATGTGATGGGGGCGTTGTGATGGCCCACCTCCCCCCGTTCGCCCTGAGCCTGTCGAAGGGCTTGGCTGAGCGAAGTCGAAGCCACCTCGCTCAACTCAGCAGAAGGCTTCGACTTCGCTCAGCCCGAACGGGGAAGGAGGAAGCACTATGCCCGTAACCATGACCCGCCGCGCCTATGCCGGCATGTTCGGCCCTACGACCGGCGACCGCGTGCGGCTGGGCGATTCCTCGCTCATCATCCGGGTCGAGGATGACCTGACCGTCTATGGCGAGGAAGTGAAGTTTGGCGGCGGCAAGGTGATCCGCGACGGCATGGGGCAAAGCCAGATGAGCCGCGCCGACGGCGCGCCCGACACCGTCATCACCAACGCGCTGATCCTCGACCATTGGGGGATCATCAAGGCGGACGTCTCCATCCGCGACGGCCGCATCGCCGCGATCGGCAAGGCGGGCAACCCGGACATCCAGCCAGGCGTCACCATTCCGATCGGTCCCGGCACGGAAATCATAGCCGGCGAAGGCCGCATCCTGACCGCGGGCGGCATCGACGCGCATATCCATTTCATCTGCCCGCAGCAGGTGGAGGAAGCGCTCAACGCTGGGATTACCACCATGCTGGGCGGCGGCACTGGCCCGGCCCATGGCACGCTGGCGACGACCTGCACGCCGGGTAGCTGGCATATCGGGCGAATGTTGCAGGCGCTGGAAACCATGCCGATGAACTTCGGCCTGTTCGGCAAGGGCAATGCCAGCCAGCCAGCCGCGCTGGAGGAAATGATCCGCGCGGGCGTCTGCGGCCTGAAACTCCATGAGGATTGGGGCACCACCCCCGCCGCGATCGACTGCTGCCTGTCGGTAGCGGACGACTATGACATTCAGGTCGCGATCCATACCGATACGCTGAACGAAGCAGGCTTCGTCGAAAGCACCGTCGGCGCGTTCAAGGGCCGCACCATCCACGCCTTCCATACCGAGGGGGCGGGCGGCGGCCATGCGCCCGACATCATCAAGGTCGCGGGCCTGCCCAACGTGCTTCCTTCCTCCACCAACCCGACCCGGCCCTATACCGTCAACACGATCGAGGAACATCTCGACATGCTGATGGTCTGCCATCATCTCGACCCGCGCATAGCCGAGGACGTCGCCTTCGCCGACAGCCGCATCCGCAAGGAGACGATCGCGGCGGAAGACATACTGCACGACCTCGGCGCCTTCTCGATGATGTCGTCGGACAGTCAGGCGATGGGCCGCGTCGGTGAAACCATCATCCGCTGCTGGCAGAGCGCGGACAAGATGAAGCAGCAGCGCGGGTCTTTGGGATCGGACGACGCCGACAGCGACAATTTCCGCGCCAAACGCTATATCGCCAAATATACGATCAACCCGGCGATCGCCCATGGCATATCTCACATCGTCGGCTCCATCGCGGTCGGCAAACTCGCCGATCTCGTCCTCTGGTCCCCCGCCTTCTTCGCGGTAAAGCCCGACATGGTGATCAAGGGCGGCAGCATCGCCACGGCCCCGATGGGCGATCCCAATGCCAGCATCCCCACGCCCCAACCGGTCCATTACCGCCCGATGTTCGGCGCCATGGGCCGGGCCGGAGCCTTGTCGGCGGTGCATTTCGTGTCGGCGGCGGGGATCGCCGAAGGGATTGGCGAACGGCTGCAACTGGCCCGGCCGCTGGAAGCCGTGCGCAATACCCGCGGCGGCATCGGCAAAGCCTCGATGATATTGAACGACGCCATGCCGGATATTCAGGTCGACCCGGAAACCTATGAAGTGCGCGCCGACGGCGAATTGCTCACCTGCGAACCAGCGAGCGTGCTGCCGTTTGCCCAGCGCTATTTTTTGTTTTGATGGGCCAGCCGCTCCTCCTTTCTCTTGTCATCCCCGCGCAGGCGGGGATCCATCTCCGACGCTATCCTTCGGTGCGAGGCTGGGAGATGGATTCCCGCCTTCGCGGGAATGACGCGGTTTGTTACGAAAGAAATGCCCATGCTGACCGCCCACACCGTCATCCCCCACGGCCACTGGTCCGGCCCTGCCGCCGACCATATCATGCTGGACCATGACGCGCGCCACCGCCGCCGCTGGGTCTATACCGCCGACCATGGCACCATGTTCCTGCTCGACCTCGCCCGCGCGACGGTGCTGGGCCATGGCGACGCGGTGCAACTATCCGATGGTCGCCTGGTCGAAATCCTTGCCGCACCCGAAGCGCTGGTGGAAGTCACCGCAGCAGACCCGTCCGCGATGATCCGCCTCGCCTGGCATATCGGCAACCGCCACCTGCCCGCCGAACTGCACCCCCACGCCATCCGCCTGCGCGACGATCATGTCATCAACGCCATGCTGGAGGGGCTGGGCGCGACCGTGATCAAGATCAACGCCCCCTTCACGCCCGAAGGCGGCGCTTATTCCGGCGGCGGCCATGATCATGCCCATCATCATCACGATCATTCCCACGACCACCATCACGACCATGCTGGCTGACGCCGCCCTCCACCGCTTGCTGGCCTGGACGTCGCCCTCCTACCCGGTGGGCAGCTTCACCTACAGCCACGGCCTCGAAACCGCGGTCGAGGATGGCCGCGTCCGCACCGCTGCCGATGTCACCGCCTATGTCGAGGCGGTCCTGGCGCGCGGCGGCGGCTGGGTCGATGCGGTGCTGTTCGTCCAGGCCTATCAGGCCGCATGCGACCCAGCGGCGTTCGATGCTATCGCCGAACTGGCGGGAGCCTTCCGCGGCAGCAGCGAGACGGCATTGGAGAGCCGGCAACAAGGCGGCTCCTTCCTGTCGGTCACGCGCAAGGCCTGGCCCCATCCCGCGCTCGATGCTTTTGCGGCGCGTTGGGAAGGGCGTCCGATGGCCCATGCTGTCGTGATGGCGCTGGCCTGCGCTGCGCACGCTATTCCGCTCGAACCGGCGCTGCACGGCTGGCTTCATGCCACCGCCGCTAACCTGGTGTCCGCAGGCGTTCGCCTCGTCCCCCTCGGCCAGACCGACGGGCAGTTGGCGCTCGCCGCCCTCTCCCACGCCATTCCCGCCATCGCAGCCAAGGCGCTGGCCACCCCCCTTGACGATCTGGGCACCGCCGCCCCCGATCTCGAACTTGCCTCCCTCGCGCATGAAACCCTCTACACAAGGCTCTTCCGCTCATGACTTCTCGTAACGGCCCGCTCCGCGTCGGCATTGGCGGCCCGGTCGGCTCCGGCAAGACCGCGCTGACCGACCGTCTCTGCAAGGCGATGCGCGACCATTATAATATCGCCGCCATCACCAACGACATCTACACCCGCGAGGATGCGGAATTTCTCACCCGCTCCGGCGCGCTGGTGCCCGAACGCATCATGGGCGTGGAAACCGGCGGCTGTCCCCATACCGCCATCCGCGAAGATGCCAGCATCAACCTGGCCGCCGTCGACGAAATGAGCCGCAAATTCCCCGGCCTCGAACTCATCTTCATCGAAAGCGGCGGCGACAATCTGGCCGCCACCTTCAGCCCCGAACTGGCCGACATCACCATCTATGTCATAGACGTGTCCGCCGGCGACAAAATCCCGCGCAAGGGCGGCCCCGGCATCACAAGGTCCGACCTGCTCCTCATCAACAAGATCGACCTTGCGCCGTTTGTAGGCGCGGACCTTGGCGTCATGGACCGGGACGCTAGGAAGATGCGGGGGGACCGGCCCTTCCTGTTCACGAACCTCAAGGACAATATCGGGCTGCCCGCTGTCATCGACTTCATCGTCGCGACCGGCGGCCTGCGCCCTTATCCCGCAGACGCCGCTACGATCTGATGGACCGCGCCGCCTATGTCCTGCGCGAAAAGCGGCTGTACAATAAGTGGGTCGCCAGCCAGACATTGGAGGATTACGCCCTACGCTACACCGCCGACAGCGCCCGGCGCTGGTCGGCGGGCCAGGTCGCGAACACCGCCATCGGCGCTACCGCCTTCCTCGCCTGCGAAGCGATCGGCGCGTCCATCACCCTGACCTATGGCTTCGCCAACAGCGTCGCCGCGATCGCCGCCGCCGTCGCGCTGATGTTCGTCATCGGCCTGCCCATCGCCTATCATGCCGCCAAGCACGGCCTGGACATCGACCTGCTGACGCGCGGCGCGGGCTTCGGTTATCTGGGGTCCACCCTCACCTCGCTGATCTACGCCAGCTTCACTTTCCTGCTCTTCTCGGTCGAAGCGACGATCATGGCGGTCGCGCTTACCGCCATGACCGGGATGCCGATGAGCCTTGCCTATCTGGCGAGCGCGCTGGTGGTGATCCCCATCGCCCTCTACGGCATGAGCGCCATCACCCGGTTCCAGAACGCCACCCAATGGGTCTGGATCGTGCTGCAAGTCGCGCCGATCGCCTATATCCTCTGGTCCGGCCCGGCGGCGCTGGCGCAATGGAGCCACTTCACCGGACAACTGGGCGCGAAGGACGGCAGCGTCAGCCTGCTCTATTTCGGCTTCGCCCTTTCCACCCTCCTCTCCCTGCTCCCCCAGATCGGCGAGCAGGCCGACTATCTGCGCTTCCTTCCCAGCGCGAAGACAATCGGCAAAGGCAAATGGTGGGCGGCGATGCTGGCGGGCGGGCCGGGCTGGACGCTGATCGGGGGCATGAAGCTGCTGCTGGGGTCATGGCTGGCGCATTTCCTGGTCCAGAGCGCCGCCTTGCAGAGTGAAGCCTCCAGCCCCACCGCCATGTTCCAGGGCATCTACACCGCCATGTCGGGCCATGCCGGTCTGTCGCTGATCCTGACCGGCCTGTTCGTCATCATCTGCCAATTGAAGATCAACGTCACCAACGCCTATGCCGGCTCGATCGCCTGGTCCAACTTCTTCGCCCGCCTGACCCACAGCCATCCCGGCCGCGTCGTCTGGCTGGTCTTCAACGTGCTCCTCGCCCTGCTGCTGATGGAAGTCGGCATTTTCGACGCGATCGAGGCGATCCTGATCCTCTACGCCACAGTCGCGGCGGGCTGGATCGGGGCGCTGGCCGCGGACCTGATGATCTCCAAGCCGCTGCGCCTGTCGCCCGCGGGGATCGAATTCAAGCGCGCGCATTTGTTCGACATCAACCCGGTCGGCATCGGCGCGATGCTATTGTCCATTTCGGTGTCCGCCATCGCCCATTTCGGCCTGATGGGCGATATCGCCCGCGCCTTCGCCCCGGTCATCGGCATGGCGGTCGCCTTCACCAGCGCGCCGGTCATCGCGCTCATCACCCATGGCCGCTATTATATCGCGCGCCAGTCGCACTGGCCCGAAGGCAGCGATATAAAGACCTGCATCATCTGCGAAAACGCCTTCCAGCATGCCGACATGGCGCATTGCCCCATGTATGCCGCGCCGATCTGCTCGCTCTGCTGCACGCTGGAGGCGCGCTGCCATGATCGGTGCAAGAGCGACAGCCGCGCAACACAACAGGCCGCCCGCTGGCTGGAGCGGCTGCTCCCCCGCGCCGTGGCCGACTATGTCCACACCCCGGTCGGCCATTTCATCGCCGTCATGAGTATCATCACCCTGGCCAATGGCGCGCTGATGGGCGGGATCGGCTGGCAGGTGGCGCGGCGCGCGCCGTCCTTCGCGGCCCAGACGTCCAGCCTGATGCTGGGCCTCTTCCTGCTGTTCTCGCTGCTGGGCGGGGTGATCGCCTGGATGATCGTCCTCGCCCACCAAAGCCGCCGGTCGGCGATGCAGGAAAGCGAGCATCATGTGCAAAAGCTGATGGAAGAAGTGATCGCCCATGATGTGACCGGCGCGGAACTGCAACGCGCCAAGGAAGCCGCCGAGGCCGCCAACGCCGCCAAGAGCCGCTATCTCGTCAGCGTCAGCCATGAAATCCGTTCGCCGCTCAACAGCATCTATGGCTATGCCCAGCTGATGGAGCGCGGCCATGAGATCGCCCCGATCGAAGCGGCCAAGGTGATCCGCCGCAGCGCCGAACATCTGACCAATCTGGTCGAAGGGCTGATGGACATCAGCCAGGTCGAAAGCGGCGTTCTGCGCATCAGCAGCGAAACCGTGCGCCTGTCCCCCTTCGTCGACCAGATCGCCAATATGTTCCGGCCGCAGGCGCAGTCCAAGGGGATCGACTTTTTCTACGAGCGGCCCGAAAAACTGCCCGATTTCGTCCGCACCGATCAAAAACGCCTGCGCCAGATCCTCATCAACCTCCTGTCCAACGCGATCAAGTTCACGCGCAGCGGGTCGGTCACCTTCCGCGTTCAGTATCGCAGCCAGATGGCGACGTTCGACATCATCGACACCGGCATCGGCATCGCGCCCGATGATGTGAAGCGCATCTTCGATCCGTTCGAACGCGGCTCCAACCCCGATGCGCAAAAACAGAAGGGAATTGGCCTCGGCCTCGCCATCACCCAGGCGTTGGTGCAGATATTGGGCGGCGACCTGTCGGTGGTCAGCACCGCGGAAAAGGGCACGCAATTCACGGTGCGGCTGATGCTCGGCCATGTCGCGGGTGTCGCCGACAGCCCGCCGGTCGAAACGATCAAAGGCTATGAAGGTGACCGGCGCAAGATTTTGCTAATCGACGATGACGCCGTCCAGGTGGCGGTGCTGCGCGGCTTGCTGGAGCCGCTCGACTTCATCGTGTTCGAAGCGCTGAACGGCGCTGCCGGCATGGAGATCGCCGCGCGCGAACAGCCCGACATCGTCCTGCTCGACATATCGATGCCCGGCGAATCGGGCTGGGACATATGCCGGGCGCTGCGCGAAACGCTGGGCGGCGCGGTCCGCATCGTCATGGTGTCGGCCAACGCCCATGAATTTCATCGCGGCGGCGACGGTCGTGCGGCGCATGACATGTTCCTGATGAAGCCGGTCGATCTCGACGCGCTGCTCGATGCGATCGCCGACCAGTTGCGCATCCGCTGGACCGGCGATCTGCTGCCCGCGCCGCCGCCCGCGATCGAGGACGAGGCCATGCCGCCCCTGCCGGAAGAAGCTGGCCCGATCCTCGCCGATATCGAGCAGAAGGCGATCATCGGCCATGTCCGCGGTATCGAATCCAGCATCCGCGCGCTGGAGGAAGCCGTGCCCGACGCCGCCCCGCTCACCCGACGCCTCCTCGCCCATCTCGACCGTTTCGACCTCAAGGGGCTGATCAGAACCATAAGGGCCGCCCGATGACCACGCCTTCCCACACCGATACCGTCCTCGTCGTGGACGACACGCCCGAATCCCTGCGATTCCTGACCGACACGCTGGAAGCGGCCAACATCTCCGTCCTGATCGCCACCAGCGGCGACGCGGCGATTGAATTGCTGGACCATGTCGCCCCCGACCTCATCCTGATGGACGCGGTGATGCCGGGACTGGACGGGTTCGAAACGACCCGCGCGATCAAGCAGATGCCCGCCGGCGCGCCGATCCCGATCATCTTCATGACCGGCCTCACCGAAAGCGAGCATGTCGTCCATGCGCTGGAGGCAGGCGGGGTCGACTATGTGCGCAAGCCGATCGTGGTCGAGGAGTTGCTGGCCCGCGTGCGCGTCCATATGGCCAATGCGCGCCAGACCCAGGGCGGCCAGTTCGCGCTCGACGCCACCGGACGCAATTTGATCGCGGTGACGACGGACGGACGATTAAGCTGGAGCACGCCTGGCGCGGAAAAATTGATGGAAGCGCTGGCACCCGGCTGGTCGCGAGGCGACGCTGCGCCGCCGGCTTTGTTGCGCAACGCGGTCGGACGGCTGCTGGGCGACGATCTGGCCGCCGGTGCCACGGCCAAGGCGGACAGCGGACAGGGCGACACGGTCGAACTCGTCATCGTCGGCCGCCCCCGCCGCGACGAAATATTGATCCGCCTCAACCATATCGATCCGCTCGCCGATATCGGCCGGCTGCAAAGCCATTTCAGCCTGACCCAGCGCGAGGCCGAAGTGCTGCTATGGATCAGCTATGGCAAGCCCAACCGCGTCATCAGCGAGATACTGGTCATCAGCCCGCGCACCGTGAACAAGCATCTGGAACAGATTTTCGAGAAACTGGGCGTAGAAACGCGCGCCGCGGCGGCGGCCTTTGCGGTGCGGGTCATCGCGCACTGAGGGGATGAAATCGCTTATCTTCTCCCCTCGGGGGAGAAGGATACGCAGCCTTACGCGCGCAGCGCGTTAGGCGAAGTTGGAAGAGGGGGGATGCGCCCTCACGTTCTTAACATCCCCTCCAACTGCGCCAGCATCTCGGCATGCACCGCCACCCCATCCCGCAGCGCCTTCTCCCGCGCCGCAAAGCGCCGGTCGCCCGGCATCCGCTCCTGCCCCGCTGCGCGCAACGCCTCCACCAACTGCTCGACCCGCGCGGCGAACCCAGCCGCCGATCCGCCGCGCGCCGGGTCGATCAATATCACACACTCGCCAGTGCAGGGCGTCTGCGCGCCGGGATGCGCCGACCAGTCGACCTCATGCGAATACAGCCCGCCGGTCAGCGCCGCGGCCATGATCTCGATCATCATCGCGATCGCTGCGCCCTTATGCCCGCCAAAGGGCAGCAGCGCGCCGCCGTCCAGCACCGCGCGCGGATCGCGGGTCGGCTGCCCCGCCGCATCGACGCCCGCCCCTTCGGGCAGGTCATGCCCCTCGCGCGCGGCGATCTGCACGTCGCCATGGGCCAGCACGCTCACCGCCTGGTCGAACACGACGATCTTTCCACCGCCGCGCGGCGCGGCAAAGGCCAAGGGGTTGGTGCCATAAACCGGCTTTCGTGCGCCAGGCGGTACGACGACGGCCATGCTGTCCACCATGGCAATCGCGACCAGCCCCGCTTCCGCAAAGGGTTCGACATCGGGCCAGAGCGCCGCGAAATGATGCGATCGTCGGATGGCGACGACGCACGCCCCGGTCGCGCGCGCCTTTTCCATGGCCAGCGGCGTGGCGGCCGCCAGTGCCGGCTGGGCAAAGCCATTGGCGGCATCGACCCGCAGGAAGGATGCCCCGCCATCCTCCACCACCGGCTCGGCCAGCCCGTCGACCCAGCCGCTTTGCAAGGTCGCAACATAGCCGGGCATCCGAAACAGGCCATGGCTCATCGCCCCGTCCCGCTCCGCCCCGGCGCAATTGCGCGCCAGAATGTCCGCCACCTGCGCCGACGTCCCGTTGGCGATGAAGATGCGGGTCAGCAGCGCCACCAGCGCGTCGAAATCGATATGGGTCATGGGCACGCACCCTCCCTTGCTTTGCCGCGCGGCGCAACGGCGGGAACGCGACAGGCCATACGTCCTTCACCCCATTGCCGCCCTTTCGCCGCCGTTCAGACTAGCGGCCATGGCCCATGATCCGATCGACCTTGACGAACTCCGCCGCCTCTATGCTGGGGGCGGCGGGGCCGACATTCACGATCCCCATTTCCGCGAAGTGGCGGGACTGCAATTCAAGAGCGGGGACAAGCGCCGTTGGCCTTTCGCCCAGCCCTCCACGCTGCTGGATGCGCCCTATATCGCGGGCGGTCTGACGCCGGAAACGCTCGACACGCTTGATGTCGCGCTGATCGGCGTGCCGATGGACTTGGGCGTCACCAACCGCCCCGGCGCGCGCTATGGCCCTCGCGCGGTGCGGGCGATCGACCGGATCGGCCCCTATGAGCATCAACTGCGCGTCGCACCGATGAACGCGCTCAAGGTCGCGGATGTGGGCGATGTCCCAATGCAAAGCCGCTATGACCTCTCGCTCTGCCACGCCGACATCGAAGAATGTTATGCGATGATCGGCGCGACCCGCGCGATCCCGCTGTCGGTCGGCGGCGACCATAGCATCACCGGGTCGATCATGAAGGGACTTGCGGCCGCCAGAGGCCCGATGGGCATGGTCCATTTCGACGCCCATTGCGATACCGGCGGCATCTATGAAGGATCGAAATTCCACCATGGCGCACCGTTTCGCGAAGCCGTGCTGGCGGGCGTGCTGGACCCCAAGCGATCGATCCAGATCGGCATCCGGGGCGGCGCGGAATATCTGTGGGAATTTTCCTACGCCAGCGGCATGACCGTGATCCATGCCGAAGACTGCGCGGCCATGGGCATGGACGCGGTGGTGGCAAAAGCGCTGGAGGTCGTCGGCGACGGCCCGACCTATGTGACATTCGACGTCGATGGCCTCGACCCGGTCTACGCGCCCGGCACCGGCACGCCCGAAATCGGTGGCCTGTCGACGCGCGAGGCGCTGCACCTGCTGCGCGGGCTGGCGGGCATCGACATTATCGGCGGCGACGTGGTGGAGGTCGCGCCCGAATATGATCCGACCACGGTGACGGCGCAGGCCGCCGCGCAGATGCTGTTCCAGCTTCTCTGCCTGGTGCAGCTGCGCCGATGAGCACGCCGACCGCTTCAACATCCGAACCGGCGCTGAAGCGCGGCATCACCGGGCCGGGCTATTTCGCGCTCGCCTTCGGCACGATCGTCGGGTCCGCCTGGATGGTGCTGATGGGCGAATGGGTCGCGCCCGCGGGACCGGGCGGCGCGGTGCTGGCGTTCCTTGGCATGACGCTGCTAATGGTGCCGATCTCCGCCGCCTATGCCGAACTGGTCGCCCGTGTGCCGCGCGCAGGTGCAGAGTTTGTGTTCGTAGAAAAGGCGTTCGGGCCATGGCCGGGCTTCGTCACCGGCTGGTATCTGACCCTCTATTTCGTCGGGATCGCCGCGTTCGAGGGGCTGGCCCTCTCCTGGTTTCTCGAAAATCTGGTGCCGTCGCTGAGCGGGCAGACCCCACTCTACACGCTGCTCGGTCGGCCGATCACGGCAATGGACCTGATCGTCGGGCTGGCGGGGGCCGGCGTCATGACCCTGCTCAACGCATCGGGCGCGACCATCGCGGTGGGCTTTCAAAAGATCGTGACCTTCGCCTTCCTCGCCGCCTCTGCGGCGCTGGTGCTGCTTGGCTTTGCGCAGGGCGATACGAACAACTGGCAACCCCTGTTCGAATCGGCGCAGGATCGCAGTTTCGGCGGCGGCATGTTCGTCATGCTGGGCGTGGCGGGCATGTGGCTGGCGGGGTTCCAGACCGCCGCGTCGGCGGTCGAGGAACGGGCGCCTGGCACCAGCTTCCATACCGTCGCGCGGGCCATGATGGCGGCGGTGGCGGTCGCGGCGTTATTCTACAGCCTCATCATCCTGGCATCGGCATCGCTGGCGCCGTGGCGCGACCTGACGTCGGGCGCGCTGCCGGTCGCCGCCGCCTTCGACCATGCGCTCGCCGGCGGCCTGGCTACAAAGGGGATCATCCTGGTCGCCATGGCGTCCCTGCTCAAGACCTGGAACGCGATGCACCTGTCGGCGACGCGCGTCATCCTGGCGCAGGCCCGCGCCGGATTCCTGCCCGCCGGCCTCGCCCATATCGACGCGCGCACCGGCGCGCCGCGCCGCGCCGCGCTGCTGGTGGGGCTGTGGACCTGCCTTGGCGTGCTGGCCGGGCGCGGCGCGATCAGCCCGATCATTTCGATGGGGACGATGTGCACTACGGCCATCGCCGCGGTTGCAATGCTGGCGCTGCTGCGCCTGCGCAGCCGGGACAGGGGCGCTGCCCCGCCCGCTTTCGTGCTGGCGGGGGGCAAGCCGTTGCTGCTCGCGATCAGCATCGGTGCCGCCGTGGTGGCGAGCGCCGCCATCGCCACGCCCTTCGGCGTCAACGACGGGATGCCGGTCGAAATCTGGCTGATGCTGGGCTGGCTGGCGCTGGGTGGCGGAATGGTGATGGCGCAGCGTTTGCTGATCGCAACGCCAACGGCGCAAACGGCTTAAAGCAATATCAACTGCGCCACCGGGGCGAAACTGCGGCGGTGCAGCGGAGTCGGGCCATGTTCGCGCAGCGCCGCCAGATGCTTGGCGCTGCCATAGCCCTTGTTCGTGTCCCAGCCATAATGAGGATGGTCGGCCGCCGCCGCGAGCATCATCCGGTCGCGGGTTTCCTTCGCGATGATGGAGGCCGCCGCGATCGACAGGCATTTCGCGTCGCCCTCCACAATCGCGGTCGACGCCCAGCGCCATGTCGGACAGCGATTGCCGTCGACCAGCACATGACCGCAGTCGTGGCTCAACGCCTCGACCGCGCGGGTCATGGCCAGCATCGTCGCCCATAGGATGTTGATCTGGTCGATCTCCTCCACGCTGGCGACACCCACGCCCCAGCACAGCGCCCGCGCCTTGATCTCGATTTCCAGCATGGCGCGGCGCTTCGCCGTCAATTGCTTGGAGTCATTGAGGCCATCGGGACAATCCTCAGCCCGCAGAATCACGGCAGCCGCAACCACCGGGCCAGCGAGCGGACCGCGCCCCGCCTCGTCCACGCCTGCGACCAAGCGGGGATGATGGATCAACTCGTGCGCGAAATCAGGCATGGTCGGCGTAGCGCGCAGCGAAGGCCGCCGAGTCCAAGCCGGCCGAGTCGGTTGCCGCCAGCAGATGGTAGAAGGGCGTCAGGCCCAGCCCATGGCCCATCGGCCCATGGCCCTGCCCCAGGCCAGGTGCCGCTGCCAGAACCGCCGCGACATAGACTTCCGCCCGGTCGGCCGCATCGGCCAATGAAAGCCCCCCGCCCAGTCCGGTGGCAATGGCGCTGGCCAGGGTGCATCCCGTGCCATGGCTGTTGCGGGTTTCGATGCGGGCGACCGAAAATTCGACCACCATATCCTCATCGATCAACAGGTCGTGGATCATGGGCCGATCATCGTCGGCCTGTTGCGGCAGATGCCCGCCCTTGGCGAAAATGATCGCGCCGGTGCGATCGCGCAGCGCCTGTCCTGCCGCCTCCAGTTGCTCGACATCGGTGATCGTCATGCCGGTCAGCGCTTCCAACTCCGGCACATTGGGGGTGATGACGCTCGCCACCGCCATCAGCCTTTCGAAGGCGGCGATTGTCGCTGCATCCGCCAGCAGCGAACCACTGGTCGCGACCATGACCGGATCGAAGACGATGGGGACATCCTGCAATTGCGCCAGTCGATCCGCGACGGCGGCGGCCGTCTGCGCCGATCCGATCATGCCGATCTTCACCGCATCGACGCCGATATCGCTGATGCAGCTTTCCATCTGCGCCAGCACCATCTCGGTCGGCACCGGATGGACGGCCTGCACGCCCAGCGTGTTCTGCGCCGTGATCGCGGTGATCGCGGTCATGGCGTGGCCGCCCAGCATCGTCACCGTCTTGGTGTCCGCCTGGATACCCGCGCCGCCCCCGCTGTCGGAACCGGCGATGATGAGGATGCGCGCCGTCATCCTTTGAAGTGCCGCTCCGTCGACGCCGGGTTGCCCGCCAGTGCCTTGCCGGTCCGGCTGGGCCGGTCCATCAATTCGCCACCACAATTGGGGCAGCGATCGTCCAGCGCTTCGGCGCAGGGCGCGCAAAAGCTACATTCGAACGAACAGATGAACGCGCCGGGTTGATCAGCCGGCAAGTCCGTACCGCAGCGTTCGCAATCGGGGCGCATCTCAAGCATTACGCCGCTGCCTTTTCCACCGCGGCGCAGATACGCTCTACCACATCCCTCACCTGGTCCGCCTTGTCGCCTTCGGCCATAACGCGGATCACCGGTTCGGTGCCGGACGGGCGGATGACGAGGCGACCGGTGCCATTTAGTTCCGCTTCGGCCTGCGCGATCACGCGCTTGACCTCGTCATGCTCCAACGGCTTGCCGCCGGAGAAACGGACATTTTTGAGCAGTTGCGGGACGGGATCGAACTGGTGCAGCGTTTCGCTCGCGGGCTTGCCCGACCGGACCAGTGCCGCCAGCACCTGCAACGCGGCCACGGTGCCATCGCCGGTGGTCGCATAGTCGGACAGGATCATATGGCCCGACTGTTCGCCGCCGACATTGAAGCCGCCCTCCCGCATCCGTTCCAGCACATAGCGGTCGCCGACCTTGGTGCGCTCCAGGCCTATGCCCCTGCCCGTCAAGAAGCGTTCGAGGCCCAGGTTCGACATGACCGTCGCCACCAGCCCGCCGCCGCGCAACGTGCCCTCGCGCGCAAAATTGGCGGCGATCAGCGCCATGATCTGGTCGCCATCGACGATCTGCCCCTTTTCATCGACCACGATCAGCCGGTCTGCGTCGCCATCCAGCGCAATGCCGACGTCAGCGCCGGACGACACGACGGTTTCCTGCAACAGCAAAGGCGCGGTCGATCCGCAACCGTCATTGATGTTGGTGCCGTTGGGCGTCACCCCGATCGCCACGACCGTCGCGCCCAGTTCCCACAGCGCCGACGGCGCAACCTGATAGGCCGCGCCATTGGCGCAATCAACCACGATCTTGAGGCCGTCGAGCCGCAGATCGGCCGGAAAGCTGGATTTGACTGCATGGATATAGCGGCCGCGCGCATCCTCCACCCGGCGGGCGCGGCCGATATCCTTCGATGCCGCGAGCGGAATATCCTGCCCCAGCAGCGATTCGATCTTCAACTCATCCTCGTCCGACAGCTTGTAGCCATCCGGGCCAAATAATTTGATGCCATTGTCGAAATAGGGATTGTGACTGGCGGAGATCATGACGCCCAGGTCCGCGCGCATCGAATGAGCGAGCAGCGCGACGGCGGGCGTCGGAATCGGCCCGAACTGGACCACGTCCATCCCCACGGCGGTGAACCCCGCGACCAGCGCATTTTCAACCATATAGCCCGACAGGCGCGTATCCTTGCCAATCACCGCGCGATGCCGGTGGCTGCCGCGCAAGAAATGCGTGCCGGCCGCCATGCCGACCTTCATCGCCAGGTCCGCCGTCATCGGCCATTGGTTGGTGCGCCCGCGGATGCCGTCGGTGCCGAAATATTGCCTGCTCACAAAGCGCTCATCTTCCTCTGGGGACATTCCCCGCTCATCCGTTCGTCCTGAGTAGCCGCTGAGCCTGTCGAAGCGGCGTATCGAAGGACACGCACGTCGGCGACCCTTCGATACGGGTCTTTGACGTCGCTCAGACCCTACTCAGGGCGAACGGAGAGGGAAAGCATCAAGTTTTTCTCGATCGACTTTCCGCGCATCCCGCGGCATCCGGGCGTGATGAAAAATTTCAACGCCTTTGTCGACGGCCTGTCCGCCGCGGTCTTTTTCAAGGTGCCGCTCTTTGGCGCGCAGATCGAACTGATCGTGCTCTATCTGGCGCTGCCGATGCTGTTCTTCACGCTCTGGCTCGGCTTCCCCAACATCACCCAGGTCGGTCGCGCCATCCGCATCCTGCGCACCCAACCGCGCGAGGGCGAGGCGAAGGGCGACGTCAGCCAGTGGGCGGCGCTCTCCACCGCCCTGTCGGGCACGATCGGCCTGGGCAATATCGCCGGTGTCGCGGTGGCACTGACCATGGGCGGCCCCGGCGCGATATTATGGATGTTCATCATCGGCTGGTTCGCGATGACGGTGAAGATGGCGGAGGTCACGCTGGGCCTCAAATACCGCGTGTTCGACGCACAGGGCCATGTCCATGGCGGGCCTATGTATGTGCTCAAAGCCGTGGGTGCGGCGCGCGGATGGCCCAAGGCGGGACTTGCGCTGGGCGGCGCCTATGCCTTTTTCGCCCTGTTCGGCGCTATCCCGATGGTGCAGGTCAACCAGAGTTTCGCGCAGGTGAAGGTCGTCACCGGCCTGACCAACGGCTGGGCCTATGGCGTGTTCCTGGCGGGTGCGGTGGCGCTGGTGACGCTGGGCGGCGCGGCCTGGCTGGGCGAGGTGGCCAAGCGGCTGACCCCGATCAAGGTTGCCGTCTATCTGCTGGGGGTCGCCGCGATCCTGGTCCTGCATATCGGCGAGATTCCAGGCGCGCTGGCCCTGATCTGGGACGGCGCGTGGAGCGGACAGGCTGCAACCGGCGGCGCGGTCGGCGCTTTCGTCGCAGGGATGCGCCGCGCGGTCTTCGCCAGCGAAGCGGGCGTGGGGTCGGCCGTCATGGCGCACAGCCTGGCGCGGGCGGACCATCCGGTGTCCGAAGGGCTGGTCGCCCTACTGGAACCGCTGCTCGGCACGATGATCGTGTGCGCGTTCGGCGGTCTGGCGCTGGTCGTCGCAGGGACATGGAATACGGGGTTGGAGGGGATCGCCATCACCTCCGCCGCCTTCGCGCAAGTATCGCCCTGGTTCCCCTGGCTGCTGGCGGTCGTCGTCTTCCTGTTCGCCTATTCGACGCTGGTCGCTTGGGGCTTTTACGGCTTGCAGGCCTGGGGCTATCTGTTCGGCAACGGGCCGCGGGCGCAATGGACCTACAAAATCCTGTACGTCGTCGCCCTGCCCCCGGCCGCCGCGATCGACCTGGGCCGCGTGGTCGGGATCGTCGACAGCAGCTTCTTCCTGATGGCCATCCCCAACGTCATCGCGCTCTACCTGTGCGCAGGCGAATTGCGCCGGGATGTGCGGGGCTATCTGGCGAAGGACGACGCTTAACTTCGCACTTTTCCCGCCGGTTTCGACATATTGTTGCGGGGTCGCGATCCTATCGAAAAGTCGTTCATCACTCCGTTATCGAATATGTTCCGACCCAAAGGCGCATAACAAATTGGCTCCGCGTAGGACAGACACAAAAAGACCCCGCTCCTTTCGGAGCGAGGCCATTTTGAGGACTGGCGATCAGATCAGATCTTGTCGCCAAGCGCGCCCTTGACTGACCCGGCGACATCCTGCGCCGTACCCTTGGCCTTCTGCGCCTTGCCTTCGGCTTCCAGACGCTCATTGTCGGTCGCCTTGCCGATGCCTTCCTTGACCGCGCCAGCGGCCTTGTTGCCAGCGGCCTTCAGCTTGTCGGTTGCTTCGCCCATGTCGTTACTCCTTCAGGGTGGTTGAAGGATAAACGATGCACCACGAAAAGGGTTTCCGCCGATACGCCTACGAAACGAACGGTCAAAGCGGCTTTTCGTAAATTTGATAGACTTTGTTCACTGTTCCCCGGATCGCCTCAGCGATGGCGTTCATGCCCTGATTGTCGTCCAGTACCCAGCCAAGCTCCCCACGGGTCGAACCATATTGGGCCAGCGCAGCCAATCGGATCGTTTCGATCATCATGAAGGCGAGCTGCCCCGCCATGCGCGAACTTTGCAGACGCTGCACCACGCCCATCAGCGGCACCCGCATGGTGCGCGCCTGCGGCTTGCGCAACCAGCGCAGCAGCTTGATCCAGCCGAAGGGGAAAAGCGATCCGCCCAGCGGCTTGAGCACTTCATTAAGGTCGGGCAGCGTCATCATGAAGGCGACCGGCTCGCCATCCAGTTCGGCGACCATGATCAGGTCTTCGAACACGATCGGCTTCAATTTCTTGCCGGTATGCGCGATTTCCGCGTCGGTGATGGGCACGAAGCCCCAATTATTGCCCCAGGCATCGTTCAGGATCGCCAGAATGATCGCGGCTTCCTGATCGAATTTCGACTTGTCCACCTTACGGATGCGGATGCGGTCGTTATTTTCGCCCGACTTGATGATGCGTTGGATCAGCGGCGGAAAATTGCGCGTGATGTCCAGCTCATAGGTTTTGAGCTGCTTGACCGGCGCATAGCCCGCGCCCTCGATCATCGCCTGATAGGCCGGGCTGTTATGCCCCATCATCACCGTGGGCGGATGGTCATGCCCTGCGATCAGCAGGCCCGGCTCTTCCCAGATGGACAGGGATATCGGTCCCAGCACGCGGGTCATGCCCTTGGCCCGCAGCCAATCCTCCGCCGTGGCGATCAACGCCTTGCCGGTTTCCGCATCCTCCGCCTCGAACATCCCGAAATTGCCGGTCCCCGGCCCCATCCCCTGTTCGACCGGCTGTTCCAGCGCCAGACGATCGATATGGGCGGAGATGCGCCCGACCACCGTCCCGCCGCGGCGGGCCAGGAAATATTGCGCCTCGGCATGGCCGAAAAAGGGGTTCTTGCCCGGCGTCAGCAATTCCTTCACCTCGCCCTTGAGCGGCGGCACCCAGTTGGGATCATGGGCGTAGAGCCGCCAGGGCAGGTCGATAAAGGCCTTCAGGTCGGCCTTGCCAGAGACAGGAGTGATAACCAGATCAGTGTGCGCCACGGGTGCCGCCTTGAACAAAAAAAGAAGTGCGGTGCAGTTCGCCCCTTGTTTGCGCAATGTCAATCGCGCGCGCAAAACGGGGGCTAACACAAGTGAGTATGTCATGGTGCTGCCATGATCTCAGCGCATTTGGAGGCTAGGACCGCCCGCATGACTGTGCATGATCCCATATTGGCCGCCGCCCAGCGCGCGCGCGCCGCCATCCCCGACGACAGCGCGATGCTCCGCGCCGCGGCCGAATTGACGCGCGACTATGCGGTCGCCAATCCGCGCATATACTGGCCCGACCTGCTGGCGTCCGCGCTGATCGGCTGGGGCGCTATGGCTGGCGCGATCCTGGCGCAGAATGTGGCCGTGGCGATAGCCTGCGCATTTGTTGCGATGATGGCGCTCTATCGCGCAGCCAGCTTCATCCACGAACTGACCCATATCCGCAAAGGCGCCCTTCCCGGCTTTCGCTTCGCCTGGAACCTGATCGTCGGCATCCCGCTGATGATCCCGTCCTTTATGTATGAGGGCGTCCATACTCAGCATCACGCCCGCACCCGCTATGGCACGGCGGACGACCCGGAATATCTGCCGCTCGCGCTGATGAAGCCCTGGTCGCTGCCGCTGTTCATTCTCGTCGCGTCGCTGGCGCCGGTCGGCCTCATCCTGCGCTTCGGCCTGATGACACCGCTGTCGCTGCTGATCCCGCCGCTGCGCGCCAAGGTCGTGGCGGAACTGTCGGCCCTGTCGATCAATCCCGCCTATCGCCGCCGCGCGCCGGAGGGCGATTTCGCGCGGATGTGGATGTGGCAGGAAGCGGGTGCGAGCCTGTTCGCGCTGGCGCTGGTCGGCAGCGTCTTCGCCTTCGGCTGGAAGCCGCTGCTCGTCTATATGGCGATCCATTCGGCGATGACCGTCATCAACCAGTTGCGCACCCTGGTCGCGCATCTGTGGGAAAATGAGGGGGATCCGATGACGGTGACGGCGCAATATCTGGACTCGGTCAATGTACCGCCACCCGGCGCGCTGCCCGCGCTCTGGGCACCGGTCGGCCTGCGCTATCACGCGCTGCATCACCTGCTACCCAGCGTGCCCTATCATGCCCTGGGCAAGGCCCATGCCCGGCTGATCGCCACGCTGGACGCGCAATCGCCCTATCATCGCGGCAATTATCCGGGGATGCTGCCGCTGGTCGGGAAGATAGCGCGCAGCACGATGGCGGCGCGCTAATCGACAGCGCCTAGCCTTCGTCGTCCCGATAGACCGGCAATCCCAGTCCCTGCCGGATCGCCATTGCCCGGAGCAGGAACCCCAGCAGCGCGGCGATGACGCCCGCGACCGGCACGTCCAGCCCGATCCAGCGCAACGCCACGAACAGGCCGGAGGCGAAGGCCGCCGCCGTCACATAAAGCTCCGGCCGCAGCAGGATAGACGGCTCGCCCGCCAGCAGGTCGCGCATGATGCCCCCGACGCAGCCGGTAACGACGCCCATCATCCCCGCGACGAAAGGCGGTACGCCAAAACTCATCGCCTTGGCCGCGCCAAATACGGCGAAAGCCGCCAACCCGATCGCATCGAGCCAGTCGAGCGCCCGTTCGCTCCAGAATTTGCGCGGGGTGAACCACACGACCAACGCCGCGCCCATGCAGGCGATGGCCGGCACCGGATCGACCACCCAGAAGACCGGCGCACCGATCAGCAGGTCGCGCACCGTGCCGCCGCCGACCCCCGTCACCAGCGCGAAGAAGGCGAAGGTGACCAGCGTCTGCCGCAACCGCGCCGCCGCCAGTGCGCCGGACGCGGCAAAGACGAAGGTGCCGACGATGCTCAAGGTTTCGAGCACGGGGCCGATCGAGTTGGCGAGCAGGGGCGTAGGTGGGAGCATGACGTTACCTAACCACAACCACTCGTCCTGAGTAGCTACTGAGCGAAGTCGAAGGGGAGTATCGAAGGATTGCGCCACATGCTTCGATACGGGACTTCGCCAAGCTACCCCCTACTCAGCACGAGAGGACTTTGGGACGACCCTTATTTCCGCCCCTTCTCTACCGCCAGCCGGCTCATCAATATCGCGGCGCGCTTGGCCTGGCGCTTCATGGTCGACAGGTCGGCCTTCTCCGCCGCGCTGTGATCGCCGCTGGACGCCAGGCCCAACCCCACCAGTCCGTCCGTGTCGGCCGCGACGAAGCTGATGTCGCCCGCCCCGCGCTTCAACGGATCGAGCGCCGCCATTTCCGGCAGGCCAAGGTCCGCATTGACGCCGTTCAGTTTGCCCAGCAGCGCCTTGTTCCCCGCTGTCGGCGCCATCGATGGATAGCCCAGGTCGAACGCAATGCTGGCCGACGTGCCCGTCAAATGCCCCGCATCCACGATCGCCTGCATCTTCGCCTGCACCCGCTTCGTCTGCTCTTCACTCAGCGTGCGAAAATCGCCCTTCGCCACCGCGATCGGCGGGATGATGTTGGTCTTGCCGGTCACGGCGATGCGCACGCCGTCATTGTCGACCGCAGCGCTTTGCCCGCCGCCGATCAGCCCGACATTGAAGGTCAGATTGGGTTCGGGCAGTTCCTTGCGGAATGCGACGATGATCCGCGCCAATTCATAGACCGCGCCATCGCCGGCACTCGCCGAAAAGATGCCCGAACTATGGCCCGACTTGCCCGTTGCCGTCAGCGTCCAGCTATTGGACGACCGCCGCGCGATCGATCCCATATCCTTGCCGTTTTCCTGCGACAAGCCTTCGAAATCGAGCGCGACATCGGCCCGCTTGCCGGCCGCTACCAGATCGGCGCGAGCGACGGCGACCGGATCGCCGGAATCCTCCTCGTCCCCGGTCAGCACGACTTCGATGTTTGCGTTTTTCAGCGTGCCCGCCGCCTGCATGGCTTTCAGCGCCAGCAGCATCGTCGCCACCCCGCCCTTGTCGTCGGCGACACCCGGCCCCGCGGCCCAATCGCCATCGCGCTTGAAGGTCTGGAACGGCGAATCCGGCTCGAACACGGTATCGAGATGGCCGATCAGCAGCATTTTCGTGCTGCCCGCCTTGCCCTTGTGCACCGCGATCAGGTGGCCCGCCCGTTTGGCCGCATCCATCGGCTTCCACGTCACGGTAAAGCCCAGCGCCTCATATTCGGGGCGCAGCATGTCGGCCACCGCCTTCACGCCGGGGAAATTCATCGACCCGCTATTCTGGTTCACAAGGCGTTCCAGCAGCGCGACGGACGGTTCATAGCCGGCCTCCACCGTGGCACCGATCTTCTGCTCTGCCGGGCTGAGCGCGGCATAAGC
The DNA here is from genome assembly GCA_030824575.1 of bacterium. Lineage (GTDB taxonomy): Bacteria > Pseudomonadota > Alphaproteobacteria > Sphingomonadales > Sphingomonadaceae > Sphingobium. The sequence continues at coordinate 55,453 of JAVBXL010000042.1, forward strand.
CAAAGGCGCGCTGCCCATCAGCAGCGCGCCCGTCACCAAAACCCGAATCACTTGGCCAATTCCGCCTCGATCGCCGCGACCAGCGCCGGGTCATTGGGCGCGGTGGTGGGTGCGAAGCGCGCGGCCACGCTGCCGTCCTTGGCGATCAGGAACTTTTCGAAATTCCACAGCACTTCCGGCACCGGATTGGGGGTCATGCCATAGCCTTTGAGCTTCTCGCGGAAGGCGTCGCCCTCGCCCTGCGCTTCCGGCTGCGCGCTGGTCAGCGCGGCGTAGAGCGGGTGCTTGTCCGGGCCGGTGACGACGATCTTTTCGAACATCGGGAAATCCACGCCGAAATTGGTGGTGCAGAAGGTCGCGATCTCGTCATTGCTGCCCGGCTCCTGCGCGCCGAAATCGTTGGCGGGGAAGCCAGCGACGACCAGGCCCTTGTCTTTATAATCGGCATAGAGCTTTTCCAGCCCCTCATATTGGGGGGTCAGGCCGCATTTGGACGCGACATTGACCGCCAGCACCACTTTGCCCGCATAATCGGCCAGGCTGGTGTCGGCACCCTTGATGGTCTTGAGCGCAATCTGCTGAATATCGGTCATATATCGTCTCCTTGGATGAACTTGCCCCGAAACTTGCCACTATATCGCCGCGCCGAACAGATGCCCCGCACCTGCCGTCACAGCCATCGCCAACGCGCCCCAGAATAGCGTCCGGCACATCGACCGCGCTACCTGCGCCCCACCCAGCCGCGCGCCGACATAGCCCAGCAGGGCGAGGCACAGGAGGGACAGTGCGACGATGGCGACAATCGCCCCGCCCGCGGGCACAATCGCTGCGATCAACACCGGCGGCGCCGCCCCCACGGCAAAGCTCGCCGCAGACGCCAGCGCCGCCTGCACCGGACGGGCCGTCGCCATATCGGAAATGCCCAATTCGTCACGGGCATGCGCGCCCAGCGCATCGGCCGCCATCAACTGCTCCGCCACTTGGCCCGCCAGATCGTGCGTCAGGCCGCGTTCGACATAGATATCGCGCAACTCGACCCACTCGGCATGAGGCTGGGTAGCGATCGCCTTTTTCTCTTTAGCCAGGTCCGCGCGTTCGGTGTCGGATTGCGCGCTGACGGACACATATTCGCCCGCCGCCATCGACATCGCGCCCGCCACGAGCGCCGCGATGCCGGTCAGCAATATCGTCTCGCTCGGCGCGCCCGACGCGGCGATGCCGGTCATCAGGCTGGCGGTGGATACGATGCCGTCATTGGCCCCCAGCACCGTCGCGCGCAGCCACCCGACACGGTTCACATAATGAACGGCATGGTGCGGCTGGTCGATTGCGGTGTCGGTCTGCGCGTTCATCGATCAGCCCCTTTGCCTGGCCCCTATCCCGGCATCCATGCGCCGAGAGCCTGTCGAAAGGAAGGCGGGAAATGCTACCCCGCCAGTCCTTCGGCCTTTTCCACCAGTTCCAGCCAGCGCATCTCGGCAGCGTCCTTTTCGGTCCGCGCCTTTTCGATCGCGCCCGTCAGCATGTCGAACCGTTTGCGATCGCGCGTGTAGAGCGCCGGGTCGGCCAGCGCTTCCTCATGCCCGGCAATGGTCGCTTCCAGTTCCTCTACTTTTTTGGGTAGCAGTTCCAGGTCGCGCTGGTCCTTATAGGTCAGCTTGGCCGATACGGGCTTTGGCGGCGGGGCCGCGGCCACCGCCTTCTTCTCGATCCTGGCCGCCTTGCGCGGATCGCGCTTGGCGATCCAGTCGGCATAGCCGCCGACGATCACATCGACCACGCCCGTCCCGTCCAGCCCCAGCGTCACGGTGACGGTGCGGTCGAGAAAATCGCGATCATGGCTGACGATCAGGACGGTGCCGTCATAATCGGCGATCACTTCCTGCAACAGGTCGAGCGTTTCCAGGTCGAGGTCGTTGGTCGGCTCGTCCAGCACCAGCAGGTTGGATTCACGGGCAAATTCCCGCGCGAACAGCAGGCGCGACCGCTCTCCGCCCGACAATGTCGCGACCTTCGCCTCGGCCAGCGACGGGTCAAACAGAAAGTCCTTCAGATAGCCATGGATATGCTTGCGCACGCCGCGCACGTCGATCCAGTCGCCGCCCTCGGCCAACACGTCACGCACCGTCTTGTCGCCCTGCATCAGGCTGCGCTGCTGGTCGATGAAGATCATGTCCAGCGTCTTGGCCAGCGTCACGCTGCCGCTGTCCGGCGCCAGTTCGCCGGTCAGCAGCTTGAGCAACGTCGATTTGCCCGCGCCATTGCCGCCGACGATGCCGATCCGGTCGCCGCGCTGCACCCGGATCGACAGGTCGTCGATGATCGTGCGCTCGCCGAAATTCTTGCTGACATGCTCGACCTTGATGACGCTCTTGGTCTTGCTGTCGTCACTGGCGACGGCGATCTTCGCTGTCCCCTGCGGCCCGTTCATCGCCGCGCGCGTCTCACGCATTTCCCACAGCTTGGCCAGCCGCCCCTGGTTGCGCTTGCGCCGCGCGGTAACGCCGCGTTCCAGCCAGTGCGCCTCGATCTTCAGCTTCGCGTCCAGCTTCTCCGCCGCCCGCGCCTCTTCGGCATAGACCGCTTCCATCCATTGCTCGAACCCGCCAAAGCCGATCTCGTTGCGCCGCATCTGCCCCCGGTCCAGCCACAGCGTCTGGCGCGTCAGCCGGGTCAGGAACGCGCGGTCATGGCTGATGACGATGAAGGCGCCATTGTACCGCGCCATCCAGTTTTCGATCCAGTCGATCGCGGCGATGTCCAGATGGTTGGTCGGCTCGTCCAGCAACAGCAGGTCCGGTTCGCTCGCCAGCGCGCGGGCGATGGCGGCGCGACGACGCTCGCCCCCGCTTGCGGTCTTCGCCTCGCGCGACAAGTCGATGCCCAGCTGGTCGGCGATCGCCTCCACCTCATGCGGGGCCGGTGCAAATTCGCCTGCCAGCGCGAAATCATGCAGCGTGGCGAAGGGCGTAACGTCCGGATCCTGCTCCAGCGTGATGACCCGCGCGCCCGGCCGCACCGACCGCACGCCCTCATCCGCCTCGATCTGCCCGCCCAGCAATTTGAGCAAGGTCGTCTTGCCCACGCCGTTGCGGCCGATCAGCGCAAGCCGGTCCTTCGCGCCCACGGCGATATTGAGGCCGCGGAACAACCAGTGAGAGCCTTGCGAGAGGCCAAGATTTTCGAACGAGAGAATAGGAGCTGCCATGCGGGTGCAGCTAAGACCTAAGCCCGCCGGGGGCAAGAGCGGAACCGGAAAGCTGTCGGACGGCTTTCAACGTGCGACAGCGTCCATTCATCGCACCCCGGCCAAAAAGGGGCGCATGTATCGCAGAGGAGAATATTCGATGAAATCCGCTCTCGCCCTGATGGCGCTTGGCGTTGCCGCCCTTCCGATCGCGGCGCTTGCCCAGACCAGCGTCACCATCGCCGAGACGGCGCCGGTCGTGACATTGAACGTCACCGAAAGCGTCGAGGCCGCACCCAATGTCGCGACCGTCGGCACCGGCGTCCAAACCCGCGCCCTAACCGCGCAGGCCGCCATGCAGGACAATGCCACCAAGACCGAAAGGCTGATCGCGGCGCTGGCCAAGGCCGGCATCGCCAAAAAGGATATCCAGACCAGCGGCATCAATCTGTCCGCCCAATATGATTACAGCAATCAGGACGGAAAGCCCGAAGGCCCGCGCTTCATCGGCTATGAAGCGTCCAACCAGTTGACCGTCAAGCTGCGCGACATCAAGAAGGTCGGCACCTCGCTCGATGCCATGGTTGCGGCCGGCGCTACCAACATCAACGGCCCGACCTTCTCGATCGAAGACCCCTCGCCGCTGATCCAGCAGGCCCGCGGCACCGCGCTCAAAAGCGCCAAGGCGCAGGCCGATTTCTACGCGCAGGCGGCCGGTTTCCGTTCGGCGCGCCTCGTGTCGATCAGCGAAAGCAACAGCGGCGGCCAGCCGCCCATGCCGATGATGCAGAGCGCCCGCTTCAAGGCGGATGCGGCCCCTTCGACCCCGGTCGAACCCGGCCAGGTCAGCGCCTCGGTCACGCTCACGGTCCAGTACGCGCTGGACAAGTAAAGCACGTCGCGAAACTATACTCTTAAAGAGAAAAGGCGGCGGTGCTTGAGCATCGCCACCTTTGCCTTTCGTTCTTGTTCATCTGCGCGCCATTCACCACCTGTTCAATGCCTCACGCCTATGCCATGCCCATGAATATGAAGTGGAACAGCCTGCCCCGCTCCCTGACCGCTGCGGTCGCCGCCGCGCTTGCCATCGGCGTCGCCATCCCGGCCGCCGACGCGGGCAATCGCCGCGATGAACAGGATGCCGCGCGCCGGGCGATGCTCGACGGGCAGGTCATGCCCTTCGCCATGATCAAGCGCCGGGTCGACGCCACGATGGGCGGTGCCACCTATGTCGGTAGCGAATTTAACCCGTCCTCCAACCGCTACCGCCTGAAATATGTGAAGGACGGGAAGGTCATGTGGGTTGATGCGGATGGCCGGACGGGCGATATCATCGGCATGGCGCGCTAACATCCGCCCATGCCGCAATTCTAAAAAAGAAAAGGGCCTTTCATGCGTCTGCTGATCGTCGAGGATGAACCGAATCTGGGCCAGCAGCTCAGGAACACGCTGGAAGGCGCGGGCTATGCCGTGGACCTCGCCACCGATGGCGAGGATGGCCATTTCCTCGGTGCGACCGAAAGCTATGACGCGGTCGTGCTCGACCTTGGCCTGCCCACCATCGACGGCCTCACCGTGCTGGACCGCTGGCGCAAGGAAGGCCGCGCCTTTCCGGTGCTGGTGCTGACCGCGCGCGACAGCTGGTCGGACAAGGTCGCCGGGCTCGACGCAGGCGCGGACGACTATCTCGCCAAGCCTTTCCAGAGCGAGGAACTGATCGCCCGCCTGCGCGCGCTCATCCGCCGCGCGTCGGGCAATGCGTCGAGCGAACTGACCGCCGGCCCCGTCCGTCTCGACACCCGGTCGGGCAAGGTGACGCTGGCCGGCGACCCGGTAAAGCTCACCGCGCAGGAATATAAGCTGCTCAGCTACCTGCTCCACCACAAGGGCAAGGTGGTCAGCCGCACCGAGTTGATCGAACATATTTACGATCAGGATTTCGACCGCGATTCCAACACGATCGAGGTGTTCGTGACGCGCATCCGCAAAAAATTGGGCGCCGACGTCATCACCACCATCCGCGGTCTTGGCTACAGCCTGGACGAGCCGGGGCGATAATCAGCCTTTCACCCTACCCCGTTCGGGCTGAGCCTGTCGAAGCCCTGCACTTTCTTAAGAAGGGCGGCCCTTCGACAAGCTCAGGGCGAACGGATATGGGAACAGTCTGAAAATATGACCGATCCCGCCTCTCCTCCCCCTGTCCGCTCCACCGGCTCCATCAGCCGGCGGATGATCGGCATCGCCGCTTTGTGGATCAGCGTGCTGCTGATCGGCGGCGGCGTGGCGCTGGACCGGGTGCTGAGCGACGCCATCACGCGCAATTTCGACGACGGCATGAACTATGTCCTGACCGCCATGATCGCGGCGTCTGAAATCGGCCCGGACGGCGAAGTCCTGTTCAACCGCGAACTGGCCGATCAGCGTTTCCTCGAACCCAATAGCGGCCTCTATTATCAGGTCAGCGCCAAGGGGCATGAGGATTGGCGTTCCCGCTCGCTGTGGGACCGCGCGCTCAAGGTGCCGGCGGAACATCATGATCGCCACCTGCACACCTATGACAGCAAGCAGTTTCCCGGCGAGGATTTGCGCGTGATGGAGCGCACCGTCGTCCTGCCCGGCTCCAACACGCGCTGGCTGTTCATGGTCGGCCAGGCACGCGAAGGGCTGGACGCGCAGATCAAGACGCTGCGTTCCACTTTGTTCAAAAGCTTCGCGCTGCTGGCGCTTGGCCTTTTCGTGCTGGCGAGCCTCCAGACCATCTATGGCCTGCGTCCGCTGCGCAAGGTGCGGCTGGAGATCATCCGTATGCGCGACGGCCACAAGAGCCGCGTCACCGAACCCATGCCCGCCGAAGTGCTGCCCATGGTCGAGGAATTGAATGCCCTGCTCGCCCATAATGAGCGGCAGGCGGAGGAAGCGCGCACCCACGCGGGCAATCTCGCCCATGCGCTTAAAACGCCGCTGACGGTCATCATGAACGCGGCGACGGCAAAGGCGCCGGACCTGGGCGACGCGGTGATCCGCGAGGCGACGACGATGCGCCGGCAGGTCGACCATCATCTCGCCCGCGCCCGCGCCGTCGGCCGACGCGGCGCGGCGCAGAGCCGGGCGGACGTCTGGGCCAGCCTCACCGCGGTCGAACGCGCCGTTCAGCGCCTCTATCCCGAAGCCCGCGTCGACATGGACGGCGACAGGCAAGCCGCGGTCCGCGTCGAACGCCAGGATCTCGACGAAATGCTCGGCAACCTGATCGAAAATGCGGCCAAATATGGTGGCGGCAGCGTCTTCGCCACCGTGGTCGCGCGTGCCGGCGGCATGGTGGAAATACTGGTCGAGGATGACGGCATGGGCATCCCCGAAACCGAACGTGTCCGCATTTTCGACCGCGGCGTCCGTCTCGATTCCGGCAAGCCCGGCACCGGCCTGGGCCTCGCCATCGTCCGCGACGTCGCGGAAATCTACGGCGGCACCGTGGCGCTGGAGGAAAGCGAGGATCTAGGCGGGCTGCTGGTGCGCCTGCGGCTGCCGGCGGCGTGATTTGGAGTGGCACTGCCGTCTGAACACGGACTCCTCTGCTGCCGCAGTTACATGGGAATGTCTTGGAGCGACCAGAAGCGGACATTGGCCGACCCTTGCAATCCGTTCGCCCTGAGCGAAGTCGAAGGGGATTGCTGAGCGGAGGCGAAGCATTTGACCTTGCTCCGCTCGGCAGAGGGCTTCGACTTCGCTCAGCCTGAACGGATTTTCTATGTCCGCAAACCACCCGTCCCCGCCCTTCTCCAACCACCGACCACATCCAACTTGCCATCCAGCTCCGCAGCTGCGAAGCAATAGCAGCGAAGATCGACCATCCCGCTTCGCCCCGACAGGAGCATCATGCGGCGGCATTTCTATCTTATCGCAGGATTCCTCTCGATCGGCCTAGGCACGATCGGCGCTTTTCTGCCGCTGCTTCCCACCGTCCCCTTCATGATCCTCGCGGCCTTCTGCTTCGCCCGCTCCAGCCCCCGGCTGGAAGCGAAGCTGCTCGACCACAAGCATTTCGCTCCGCATATCCGGCGCTGGCGGGAACGTGGCGCGATCAGCCGCCGGGGCAAGAAGGCAGCGCTGGCCGCCTTCGCTTTCAGTGTCGCGCTCGCGCTGATCTTTTCGCCTTTCCCCTGGTTCCTCATCCCCGTTGCCGCCGCGCTGATCGGCGGCAGCTGGATCTGGACCCGGCCGGAAAGGTAAACGGACAGCGTTGAAGCGATAGCGATGCCTGTGGCTCAGATGTCGGACAATCGCCCGGCACGCAGCATCATCGCCCTCAGGCCCTTATCCCGGCCGCCCAGCCCTGCGCCGCGCCGTCAATTCATCGCCAGGATCATGTTCCGCACCTGCGGATAGACTTGCTTTTCCCATTTGCTGCCCGAAAACACGCCATAATGGCCGACGCCGGGCTGAAGATGGTGGCGCTTCAAATGCGGACGCAGCCCGGTGCACAGGCCATGGGCGGCGGATGTCTGGCCCACGGCACACACATCATCCTTCTCGCCCTCAACAGTCAGCAGCGCCGTATGACGGATCGCACCCGGATTGACCGGGCGTCCGTGCACCGTCAGTTCGCCCTTCGACAACAGGGTCCGCTGGAACACCTGGTCGACCGTCTCCAGGTAGAATTCCTTGGTCAGGTCCAGGACCGCGAAATATTCCTCATAGAAATGCTTGATCTTGTCCGCTTCGACCGTCTTGCCGTCGGCCAGAAGCTGGTACAATTCGCGATGCTGCGACCCGTGCCGCTCCATGTTCATCGCCATGAACGCCGACAGTTGCAGGAAGCCCGGATACACCTCCCGCCCGCGCCCGGGATAACGGAACGGCACCACGGAGATCAAATTCTCCTCGAACCATTCGATCGGCTTTTCATTGGCCAGGTCGTTGACCACGGTCGGCGCGGCATTGGGGTCGATCGGCCCGCCCATCAGCGTCATCGATCGCGGTGTCGCCTTGTCCTTGTCCTCCGACATCAACGCCACGGCGGCCAGCGCGGGCACGCAGGGCTGGCATACCGACACCATATGCGCGCCGGGGCCGATCTGCTGGAAGAAGCGGATCACATAGTCGACATAGTCGTCAAAGCCGAAGCGCCCGGCCTCCAACGGCACATCGCGCGCATTTTTCCAGTCGGTGATGTAGACGTCATGGTCGCGCAGCAATGTTGCGACCGTGCTGCGCAGCAAGGTGGAAAAATGGCCCGACATCGGCGCCACGACCAGCACCTTGGGCTGGGCCGCCTCGACATCGTCCTTGACGAAGTGCAGCAGGTCTCCGAACGGCAGGTCGAGCGCAATTTCCTCGCGCACCGCCACTTCCGCATTGCCGCTGGTGACGGTCATTATGTCATAGGCCGGGCGCTTGTGCGTCAGCTTCGCGCCCTGAAACACGTCCATCATCGCGAACATGCGCCGCGGCATCGCCCAATCGGCCATCGGTCCCATCTTGTCGCGCATGCCAAGTGCGATCTGCGCCCCGAACCGTGCTGGCGCCAGCATGTCGTTCCAGGCCTGATAACCACTGTAAAGCATGCGCATGATGAGGGTTGAGCCTTGTCCTGTGTCCGCGAACCGAATCGGTACTCCGATGAAACGCTATACATGCTTTTTATGTTGCGCCGCATCATCATAAATGTGAGGCTGACCGTAAGCAGGAGGGTATGCCATGGCGATCGCGGAACTCACTCTTTCCAGCAAGAATTATTCCTCCTGGTCGCTCCGCGGCTGGCTTTTGTGCCGACTCGCTGGGTTGCGGGTGGTGGAAAAGACGATTGCGCTCGACGATCCCGAAAATCGCGCCGAACTGTTGCTCCTGTCCCCCTCCGTGCTGGTGCCCCGCCTGACGCATGAGGGCGCCAGCGTCTGGGACACGCTGGCGATCGCGGAATATCTGCACGAACTCTATCCCAATGTCGGCATGTATCCGGCCGATCGAATCGCCCGCGCCCATTGCCGGTCGGTGTCGGGGGAAATCCATTCGGGCTTCGCCAATCTGCGCTCCGCCCTGCCGATGAACCTCAAGGTGCGCCACGCGCGCTTCCCGATCTTTTCCGGTGCCAAGCCCGATATCGAACGGATCGAAACGATCTGGGCCGAATGTCTGGACAGCTATGGCGGCCCCTGGCTGTTCGGCAAGGAACCCACCGTCGCAGACGCCATGTTCGCACCGGTGGCCCAGCGTTTCCTGACCTATGCCGTCCCCCTGTCCGCCCCATCCGCCGCCTATTGCCAGACCATCAACGGCTGGCCGCTGATGCGCGAATGGATCGACGATGCGCGCAACGAACCGGAAGAGATGGTCGAACTGGAAATCGAGTTCTGAACGCCCTTTCGCCCATCGCCGCAGCGGTTTAGACCGGCGGGATGATTATACGCCTCCTCGCTTTGGCCCTCGGCCTCGCCACCCTTTCCCTCCCCGCTTATGCCCAGACGGACCCCAAGCGCCTGGAACAATCGGTCCGCACGCTGGCGTCCGACCTGTTCCAGGGTCGCGCGCCCGGCACCGTGGGAGAGGAGCGGACGATCGGTTATATCGTCGCCCGCTTCGAACAACTCGGGCTGGAACCGGGCGGTCCCGACGGCCAGTGGGTGCAGACCGTGCCGCTGCTCCACACCCGCCTTGGCCAGTCGGAGACCCTTTCCGTCGCGCAAAACGGAGCCGCAACCCCCTGGACCTTCGGCCGCCAAGTCTATCTCTCCACCCTCCAGCCCAAGGACAAGGTCGGCGTCGCCGCCGCGCCGCTGGTGTTCGTGGGCTATGGCGTCTCCGCCCCCGAACGCGGCTGGGATGATTTCAAGGGCATGGACCTGAAGGGCAAGATCGCCGTCTTCCTCATCAACGACCCGGATTTCGAAGCAGCCAAGGGCGAAGATTCGTTCGGCAAATTCGGCGGCAAGACCATGACCTATTATGGCCGCTGGACCTATAAGTTCGAGGAAGCTGCCCGCCACGGCGCGATCGGCGCGCTGATCGTCCACGACACGCCGGGCGCGGGCTATGGCTGGAACGTCGTCACCAGCCCCGCTGGCGAAAATTACGATCTGGTCCGCGCGCCGGACAAACTGACCAGCCTTCAGGTGCAAGGCTGGGTCGAGGGCGAGGCCGCCAAAACGCTGTTCGCCGGCGCGGGCCTTGATCTCGCCGCGCTGCGCAAGCAGGCCCGCTCGGCCAAATTCAAGCCGGTAGAACTAAAAGGCGCGACCTTCTCCGCCGCCTTCCCGGTGACGCAGGAAGTGGTGCAGAGCGCCAACGTCCTCGCGCGCATCCCCGGTGCCAAGCGCCCGGACGAAACCCTGATGTATGGCGCGCATTGGGATGCCTATGGCAAGGGCGCGCCCGATGCGCAGGGCCGCATTTACCGCGCCGGCGCCAATGACGACGCGCTCGGCATGGCTGGCCTGTTCGAGATCGCCCGCGCCTTCAAGGCCGCCCCTGCCCCCGACCGCTCGATCGTTTTCGCCGCCTGGACCGCGGAGGAGCGCGGGCTGCTAGGGTCCGAACATTATGCCCAGAATCCGGTCTATCCGATCGACAAGACCGTCGCCAACCTCAACATCGACGTGCTCCAGACCGCGGGCAAGGCAAAGGACGTGATCCTGATCGGCAAGGGGCAGAACAGCCTGGAGGATGATCTGGCGACGTTCGCGGCAAAGCAGGGCCGCGTCATTACGCAGGAAAGCCTTCCCGAACGCGGGCTCTTCTACCGCGCCGACCATTTCTCCATGGCCAAGCGCGGCGTGCCCGTCCTGCTGATGATGGGCCTGGCGGGCGCATCCGACCTGGTCGAGGGCGGCCGCCCTGCGGGCCAGGCGTGGATCGATGCCTATACCGGCACATGCTATCACCAGGCCTGCGACGCCTGGGGGCCGGACTGGCAACTGGACGGCGCGGCCCAGGATATCGACCTGATGCGCGACATCGGCCGCGACCTGGCCAACTCGACCCGCTGGCCGGAGTGGAAAGCCGGTTCGGAATTCAAGGCCATCCGCGACAAGAGCGCCGCGATAAGGCAGTAAATCTCCGTTCGTTTCGAGCGTAGTCGAGAAACGCTGGCGCAGCGCTATCCGCTTCTCGACTGCGCTCGAAGCGAACGGGACGTTAGCTCAGTCTATAGAGCGCAGCACCATGCGGCGGCAGCATCGCGCCAATCCGCGCCGCCTGCTGCCCCAGCGCCCTGCCCGCCCACAGGTCGCGCACCGCAACCGGCCCGCTGATCCCCAGATCGCGTAGCCTGATCCCGACCTCGCGCGCCTTGTCGCCGGTGTTGAACAGCGCGACATAGCGGTCCTTGCCGCCCTGTGCGACTGCGGACCAGACGCGCACGCCATCCTCCACGAAATGCGGGCAGTTGCCCTGGCTCGCCTGGTTGACCGCCAGCACCTCGCGATTGGTCAGCAACGCCAGCGTCGCCGCATCCAGATGCCGCAGGTCACCGCCCATGATGAGCGGCGACCGCGCGATCGCCCACAGCGTCATCAGCGTCTTCTGCTCGTCGGGGGTGAAGCGCGTATCCCGCTCCCCCAGCGCAAGCCGCCCCAGCGGCAGCATGTCGGCGTCCGGCCATGACCCCGGCCCGCGCCATGGCGTCCAATTCTCCAGCCGGGTGAACTGCGCCTCCAGCATCGCCCAATCGTCCCAGAAATCGTCGGAGATACGCCACATCTGCGCATATTTGCGGACATGATCGCCCCGGATCACCGGCGTCTCGCCCGGCGACAGGCTCAGCATGATCGGCCGCCCCGTCGCCATAATCGCCTTGTGCGCTGCCTCGATCTCCGGCGCATGGGCGTCATAGGGACGGCTCATATCGTCCATCTTGACGAAATCCACGCCCCAATCGGCATAGAGACGGAAGATGCTGTCATAATAGGCCTGTGCGGCCGGCCGCGTCATATCGACGCCAACCATGTCCGGGTTCCACGAACAGATGCTCGCTGTGTCTGCCACATCTTTTGCGCGATATTGCGTGCCCAGGATCGGCAGGTTCGCCTCCACCGCCGCGCGCGGGATGCCGCGCATGACGTGGATGCCGAATTGCATGCCAAGGTCATGCACCGCCTTTGCCAGCGGCGCGAAGCCATTGCCCCCGGCGCTCGACGGAAACCGATTGGGTGCCGGGATCATCCGGCCATAAGCATCCATGGCCGGCTTGGGCCTGGCATTATAGGTATAGCTCGACGCTTCCGGCTCATACCATTGGATATCCACGGTGAAGATGTCGTAGCCGAACGGCAGTAGCTTTTCCGCCATGATGGCGGCCGTCTCGCGCGCCTGGGCTTCAGTGATGGTCGTGGCGAAGCTGTTCCAGCTATTCCATCCCATCGGCGGCCGCGGCGCAAGCACGGGCTTACCCGGCTCGGCCGCACCCGCTGCCCGCGCGACGCTTACCGCCGCCATCCCCACCATGCCGGCCGCGAACAGATCGCGGCGGCTCGTTTCCAATGTCATCCTCTTCATTTGTCGGAGTTAATAGAAAGGCCGTAGCAAGATCAAGCCGCAACTAGATCCTTATCCCCGACAGCCATTCGCCGATCATCGCCCGGCCCGCCGCCACCGCAATCGGGCCATGCAAGCCATGATCCTCCCGCAGCGCAATCCCGCATTGTTGCGCCACGTCCAGATCGGCCCAGAAATGGGTCAGCCAATCCTCGAACCGCGGGTCTTCGCCCATCTCCGCATGAAATTGCAGCGCCAGCAGGTTGGGACCGCGCCGGAACGCCTGATGCGCATATCTGGCGGTCGACGCCAGCAACTCGACATCGTCGGGCAGGTCGAACGTGTCGCTATGCCAATGCAACACCGGCACATCCACCAGATGCCGCAGCGGCGACGCCGCGCCCGCGCTATTCACGCTGACCGGCGCAAAGCCCAGTTCCATATGGCCACCGGGATAGACCGGCGCGCCCAGCGCCGCCGCGATCATCTGACTGCCCAGGCACACGCCCAGCGTCGGCCGATCGGCCGCCAACCGCGCGGCCAGCTTGTCGATCTGCATCGGTATCCATGGATGGACGTCCGTTTCATACACCCCCATTGGCCCACCCATCATGATCAGCAGGTCTGGATCGCACAGGTTCACGTCCGCAAAATCGGGGCTGGCGACATCGATCCGGTCGATATGATAGCCGGCCGCTTCGATCGGCTGCAAATAGCCTGCGGCGCCTTCGCGCGGCACATGTCGGACGATCAATGCTCTCTTCATGATCCCCTGTGCTAACCAGCCCTGCGGCTGGACGCCAGCCCAGCCTTTCTTGGGCAGGGAAAATTGCGGCTATCGGCTTGGCCGCGCGCATCAGCCGTGATTTAACCCGGTCATGAACCTGACCCGCCTCGCCCGCCCACTCCTCCTCGCCAGCCTGATCGTCAGCTCCGCCCTCCCGGCCCAGACGCCCGCGTCGCCTGTAGACGCCGTCGATCCTTTCATCGGCACATCGGGAGAAGGCCACAGCTTCCCTGGCGCGGTCGCGCCCTTCGGCATGGTCCAGCTATCGCCCGACACCCATGTCGGCGCGGCGCGGCAAACCTATAATTGGGCGGCGGGCTATCGCCATGAAGACCCGACTATCCTGGGCTTCTCCCACACCCATTTCTCGGGCGCCGGGCACAGCGACCTGGGCGATTTTCTGGTGATGCCGGTAAGCGGCGACACGGTGCCGCTGGAGCCGGGCACGGCCGACACGCCCGGCTATCGATCGCGCAAGGCGGACGAGATCGCATCGCCCGGCTATTATGCCGTCACCCTGACCGATCCGGGCGTGCGTGCGGAAGTGACGGCGGGAACGCGCGTCGGCGTCCACCGCTATACCTTCCCGGCGGGCAAGGCGGCGCATCTGGTGCTGGACCTGCGCTCCATCATCTACGACTATCCCGGCAAGATCCTCTGGTCCTCTGTCCGCATCCGGCCCGATGGCACAATCACCGGCTCGCGCGAGATACGCGGATGGGCGACGCCCCGCCGCCTCTTCTTCGCGATCCGCTTTTCGGCTCCGCTGACCGGCCATCAGTTCGTCACCACCGAGAAGGATATCCTCTACAAGGGCTTCAAGGGGCCTGGCCGTGGCCCTGAAACCCTCGATTCCCTGTCGGGCCGGGCGATCGTCGCGCAACTCGGTTTCGGCGCGCTGGCCAAGCCACTGGAGGTGAAGGTCGCGCTGTCAGGCGTGGACGAGGATGGCGCGATCGCCAACCTGGCCAGCGAGCCGGGCGATTTCGACGCGGTCCGGGCCAAGACCCGCGCCGCCTGGGCCGATGCACTGGGCGCGGTGCAGATCGCCGCGCCCGACGCGATGCGCACCAATGTCTATACCGCCCTCTATCACAGCCTGATGGCGCCCAGCATCTGGGGCGACGCCGACGGGCGCTGGCGCGGGCCGGACGACCAGGTGCATGGCCCGTCGGGGTTCACCATGCACTCCACTTTCTCGCTATGGGATACGTTCCGCGCCGAACATCCGCTGCTGACCCTGATCCAGCCCGACGCGAAAAATGCCGACTTCGTGAACAGCCTGATCGCCAGCCAGAAGACCAGCCCGTTCGGCATCCTGCCAGTCTGGCAATTTGCGGGCAAGGAAACCTGGACCATGATCGGCTATCATGCCGTGCCGGTGATCGCCGACGCCTGCCTCAAAGGCATCAGGGGCATCGACTGCGCCGCCGCGCTCAAGGCGATGGTCGCCAGCGCCGACTATGCGCCCTATGGGGGCCTCAGCGACTATATGAAACTGGGTTATGTGCCGATCGACCGGGAGCCGGAGGCGGCATCCAAGACGGTCGAATATGCCTATGACGACTGGACCATCGCCCGGCTGGCGCGCCAATTGGGCGATGCGGCGACGGCGCAGCGGTTCGAGAAGCGCGCTGCAAACTGGCGCAACAGCTTCGACGCGAAGACCGGTTTCCTGCGCGCGCGCAACGCGGACGGCACGTTCCGCACCCCGTTCGATCCGACCGCGATCAACTATGGCAGCGACTATACGGAAGGGAATGCCTGGCAATATAGCTGGTTCATGCCGCACGACCAGGGCGGCCTGTTCCGCCTGCTGGGCGGCGACGCCAAGGCGGTCGCCAAACTCGACGCCATGTTCGACTATGACAATAGCAAGATCGACTATAGCCATGCCGAGGATATATCCGGCCTGATCGGCCAATATATCCATGGCAACGAACCCAGCCACCATGTCGCCTATCTCTATGATTATGCAGGCCAACCCTGGCGCACGCAGGAGCGGCTGAAGCAGATCGTCGAGAGCCAGTATAAGCCAACGCCCGATGGCCTTGCGGGTAACGACGACCTAGGCCAGATGTCCGCTTGGCTGGTGTTCACCGCGCTGGGCTTCTACCCGGTCGCGCCGGGCAGCGGCGAATATGTGATCGGCCGCCCGTTCGTGGAGCGGGCGGAGATGCGCGTGGGCGACAAGCGGTTCATAATGGTGGCCGACGGCCTCTCGGACGCCAACCGCTATGTCGGCAAGGTGACGCTGAACGGCAAGCCACTGGAGCGCAGCTTCATTACCGACGCGGAAACCCGGGCTGGCGGCGAGCTACGCTTCACCATGCAGGCTACCGCGAACAGGACATGGGCGACCGGCGTGAAGGCCCGGCCCTATTCGATGACGGGTTATGGCAAACGCTAACACGCGCGCCGGTCAGTTACCCCTATAGGTGCTGTAGCCATAGGGGCTGAGCACGATCGGCACATGGACATGGCGGGTCGGATCGGCGACGCGAAAGACGATGGTGATTTCTGGGAAAAACGCCGAATGCGTGGGCTTGCTCATGTCCGACATGTCAAAGCTCAGCCGGTAAAGCCCTTCTTCCGCCTGGAGATTGTCACCGAAGGCGCGGACCCGGCCATTGTCGTCGGTCATCGCGCTCGCCAGCATCTTCCAAGTGCCATCGGCCTGCCGGCGCGATAGCGTAACCGGCAGACCGGCACCGCCTTCGCCGCGGACGAGGTCGAGAACATGGGTGGATATGGTTTCGGCGCGGGCGACAACCGGCGTCAGCGTCAACAGGCCCGCCATGGCCAGAGCGACAATTTTCAGCATCACATCATCCTCAATATTGGAGGACGGACCGTTACATCCGCGCTTCGACATGGGCAAATGCCCGCACCGGAAACGTCCCCATCCCAACCACCTTGGGCGGCACGGCGGTAAAGCTGAAGCCATCCTCCGGCAACACGCCCATATTGGTCATATGTTCGCAGATCAGCACGCCTGCGCCCAGTAGTTCGGCATGGACCGGGCGACCGGTGCCGGGCCGCGTATCGTCGATATTATGGCTGTCGATCCCGACCAATTTCGCGCCGCGCTCGACCAGCAGCCGCGCCGCCGCCTCCGTCAAAAACGGATGCTCCTCGAAATAGGCCGGTGTGCGCCAGTGGCGGTCCCAACCGGTGTGGACCAGCACGGCGCAGCCAGCGACGTCCACCCCGTCCAGATCGGCCGCGTCCGTCGCCAGCCCCACCGTCTCGAACGGCCGCCGCACGACGATGGCGGGCAGGCTCGCGAGCCGGTCCAGCGCCAGCATCGACAGGTCGTCGCCCTCCTCGAACCGGTGAAAGGGCGCGTCGAGATAGGTGCCGGTGTTCGACACCATGTCGATCCGCCCCATCTGGAAGGCGCTGCCATCGGCATAGTTGGCGCGCGACTGGTCGCGGGTCCAATAGTCGCAGATATGCGGCGCGGCGACGCCCTTATAGGTCTGCATCCCATGTTCGATTGCATGGCTGAGGTCGACGAAGCGGGTCATGATGGGGAAATTCTCCGGCGTCCTATGCGCCATAGGGTGACGAAGCCGACGACGCTCCAGATGATGTTCAGCACCATCGATGGAAAGGCATCATGCCACCATGTATTGAGAACGAACAGCGTCGCGCCGACCGCGTTGAGCCATTGAAACGTCACCGACCCGCCGGACAATCGCCCGGTCGATACACCGACATAGGCCGCCAGCACCAGCAGCGCGCCGGTCCAGCCGATGACTTCGACCGCCACCGCCATCATTCGCCGCAATCCAGCGCCACGGTCACTTTCTTGACCTGTCGGCCCAGCTTGGCCTCGATCGTCAACTTGCCTGCGCATGTCGCATTGTTGATCCATAGCGCCGTCGCCACGCTGCCTTCATAAGGGACCAATATGCCAGTCACGCTGCGGGAACCGAGCAGCTTGCCTGCGGCATTGCGCGCGGTGATGACCAGCGGGATTTCGGTCAGGAAACCGTCTGCGCCATGGCCCTTTACCCGCACCGTCACCAACAGATCCTGCGCCGCCTCTTTGGCCTCCCCCTCGCCGATCACGGTGTTCCAGCCGGAAAAATTGCTGGGCGGCGACGCGATATTGCCCGACAGCGTGCCCGACAATTCGTAGAAAAGCTGCGCGCGGATGCTATCGATGCTTGCCTGGGGCGGCGGCGGGTCTGTCGGGGTTGCCCCGGCCAGCAAAAACAGGGCGGCGGCCAGGCCCATAGTCGCGAACATGGCAACACTCCCCCACAAGAAAAGAGCGCCCTCCTCACGGAGAGCGCCCTCACACTCTTACGACAGCGCGTCAGCCGATCAAGCGGCCAGCTTGCGCAGCACATATTGCAGGATGCCGCCGTTCAGGAAATATTCCAGCTCGTTGATCGTGTCGATCCGGCAGAGCGCGGTGAAGGTGAAGGTCGATCCGTCGGCACGGGTGACGACCACGTCCACGTCCTGGCGGGGCTTGAGGTCCGCGACACCGGTGATGGTGAAGCTTTCGTCACCCGTCAGGCCCAGCGTATCCTTGGTATCACCATCCTTGAACTGGAGCGGCAGCACGCCCATGCCGACCAGGTTGGAGCGGTGAATACGCTCGAAACTTTCGACGATGACCGACCGGACGCCCAGAAGGTTGGTGCCCTTCGCTGCCCAGTCGCGCGACGATCCGGTGCCATATTCCTTGCCACCGATGACGACCAGCGGGGTGCCGTCCGCCTTGTGCTTCATCGCCGCGTCATAGATCGGCATCACGTCGCCATCATAGCGGGTCATGCCGCCTTCGACCCCGTCCAGCATCAGATTCTTGATGCGGATATTGGCGAAGGTGCCGCGCATCATCACTTCATGATGGCCGCGACGCGACCCATAGCTGTTATAATCGGCCTGCGCGACCTGATGCTCGCTCAGCCATTGGCCCGCGGGCGAGGACGCCTTGATCGATCCTGCCGGCGAAATATGGTCGGTCGTGATCGAATCGCCGAAGATCGCCAGCGGCTTGGCTTCGATGATGTCGGTGACCGGCGCCGGGGTCATGCTCAGCCCCTCGAAATAGGGCGGATTGGCGACATAGGTGGACCCCGCGCGCCAGCTATAGGTGGCCGATCCCGTCACGTCGATCGCCTGCCAATGGGCGTCGCCCTTATAGACGTTGGCGTAGCGCGCCTGGAACATCGCCCGGTCCATGCAGCCCGCCATGGTCGTGGCGACTTCGTCATTGGTCGGCCAGATGTCTTTCAGATAGACGTCGTTACCCGCCGTGCTGACGCCGATCGGCGTGGTGATGAAATCCTCGATCACCGTGCCCTTGAGCGCATAAGCCACCACTAGCGGCGGGCTGGCCAGGAAGTTGGCGCGCACGTCGGGCGACACGCGGCCTTCGAAATTGCGGTTGCCGGAAATGACGGCGGCCGCGACCAGGCCATTGTCGTTGATCGCCGCACTGATCGCGGGCGCCAGCGGACCGGAGTTGCCGATGCAGGTGGTGCAACCATAGCCGACCAGATTGAAGCCGATCGCGTCCAGATGCGTCTGAAGCCCTGCCTTGTTGAAATAGTCGGTGACGACCTGGCTGCCCGGCGCCAGCGACGTCTTGACCCACGGCTTGGGCTTGAGGCCCAGCTCGTTCGCTTTCTTGGCGACCAGGCCGGCCGCGATCATGACGCTGGGGTTCGACGTGTTGGTGCAGCTGGTGATGGCGGCGATGGTGACGTCGCCGTCGCCAATGTCGAAATCCTCGCCCGCTACGGGCACGCGCTGCTGCGCCTTCTTGTAGGTATTGATCAGATCGGCGTTGAACACGTCATCGACATCCGGCAACGATACGCGGTCCTGTGGGCGCTTGGGACCGGCCAGGCTGGGGACGACGGTGGCCAGGTCCAGTTCCAGCGTGTCGGTAAAGACCGGATCGATCGATGGATCGATCCAGAAGCCCTGCTCCTTGGCATAGGCTTCGACCAGCGCGATATTGTCGTCGGTGCGGCCGGTCAGGCGCATATAATCGAGCGTCTTGTCATCGATGCCGAAGAAGCCGCAGGTCGCGCCATATTCCGGCGCCATATTGGCCAGCGTCGCGCGATCGGCGAGCGACAGGCTGGCAAGGCCGGGACCGAAATATTCGACGAAGCGGCCGACAACGCCGCGCGCACGCAGCATCTGGGTCGCGGTGAGGACGAGGTCGGTGGCGGTAACGCCTTCCTTGAGTTCGCCGGTGAACTTGAAGCCGACGACTTCGGGGATCAGCATGGAGACAGGCTGGCCCAGCATCGCTGCTTCCGCCTCGATCCCGCCCACGCCCCAGCCCAGCACGCCCAGGCCGTTGACCATCGTGGTGTGGCTGTCAGTGCCGACGCAGGTGTCGGGATAGGCGACGGTGACGCCGTCCGCATCGACCGACGACCACACGGCCTGCGCGATATTTTCCAGGTTCACCTGATGGCAGATGCCGGTGCCCGGCGGCACGGCATAGAAATTGGCCAGGGACTTGCTGCCCCATTTCAGGAAGTCGTAGCGCTCCATATTGCGCTGATATTCGATTTCCACATTCTGCTCGAACGCTTTGGGCGTGCCGAACTCATCAACCATGACCGAATGGTCGATGACGAGGTGGACGGGCACCTGCGGATTGATCTTGCCGGCGTCGGCGCCCAGCGCATTCATCGCGTCGCGCATCGCGGCCAGATCGACCACGCAGGGGACGCCGGTGAAATCCTGCAACAGAACGCGGGCGGGGCGATACTGGATTTCGCGCTGCGCCTTGCCCCGGTCCTGCTGCCAATCGATGATCGCCTGGATGTCTTCCACGGTGACGGTGACGCCATCTTCAAATCGGAGCAGATTTTCCAGCAGCACCTTCATCGAGAAAGGCAGGTGCGACACGTCGCCCAGCTTCGCCGCGGCCTTCTTCAGCGAATAATAGGCAATGTCCTTGCCGCCCACGTTCAACGTGTCGCGCGTGCCCAGAGTGTCCTGTCCGATGGCGGTCATAAGATGTGCGTCTCCTCGCATGGCCCCGGCCAGAGGATGGCGCGTTTCCACCAGAAGCTCGCCGAACGGCGATTCAGAAACCGGCCGGCAAGGTGGCAGGGATGCGCCCCAACCCGTGGTCGAAGCCGGTATGTCCCGATGCTGCGGTGCCATAACATCTGAAGGGTTCAAGTCAAATGGCGACGCAGCCTGAGCCTCCTATGTAGGGATATGTTTCGCACATTGAAGCGTTGCAGGGGCAGAAAGGGGAAACGGCCATGGAAATCTGTTTTGCACCCATCGAAAACGGGATAATTGCTATCAATCCGCAATATTATCAGGGACAGGCAACGCATTGTCCCGACTGCGGCGGCACCCAGTGGATCGTGGGTCGGATGGTGGCGGAATGCGCCCGATGCGAAACCCCGCTGCCACTTGCCGCATCGCAACATCGCGGGTGGATTGACCGCGTTTCCTGACACGGCTCCCGGCAGACGATACCGACCGTTCATTTCGAGCGCAGTCGAGAAACGCGGATGCTGTGCTATCCGCTTCTCGACTGCGCTCGAAGCGAACGGATCACAGAAAATTTGCAGGCCCGTAGGACCGTCATAAACGGCAATGCCGCCGCCACATTCCCCCCACAGGGAGAGCGTAGCGGCGGCATCTTTTTTAGAAAAGGCGCGACAAGCCCTTCGGATCAGTGGGCCACAGGCGGCGCGAACTTGGTCAGGTCGATGCCGACGACCGCGCTCTTATACTCGTCCATGTTGGGCGTGCGGCCCAATATGGTCGAAAGCACCACGACCGGGGTCGACGCCAACAGCGATTCACCCTTCTTCTCGGCCGTATCCTCCACGACGCGGCCCTGGAACAGGCGGGTGGAAGTGGCCATTACGGTGTCGCCCTTGGCGGCTTTTTCCTGATTGCCCATGCACAGGTTGCAGCCCGGACGTTCCAGATACAGCATATTCTCGTAACTGGTGCGGGCCGCGCCCTTGGGCGCTACGTCGTCAAACTCGAACCCGGCATATTTCCTGAGTACGTCCCAGTCGCCTTCGGCCTTCAACTCATCAACGATATTATAGGTCGGCGGTGCGACGACCAGCGGTGCCTTGAACTCGACCTTGCCTTCACTCGCTTCGACATTTTTGAGCATCTGCGCCAGGATCTTCATGTCGCCCTTATGCACCATGCACGAACCGATGAAGCCCAGATCGACCTTCTTGGTGCCGCCATAATAAGAAACCGGGCGAATCGTGTCGTGGGTGTAGCGCTTCGACACGTCGGCATTGTTGACGTCCGGGTCGGCGATCATGGGCTCGTCGATCAGGTCCAGGTCGACCACGACTTCGGCGAAATATTGCGCATTGGGATCGGGCACCAGCGCGGGCTTTACGCCCGAACGAATTTCACCGATGCGCGCATCGGCCTTGGCGATCAGGCCCTTGAGCGTGCCGGCGGCATTCTCCATGCCTTTGTCGATCATGATCTGGATACGCGACTTGGCGATTTCCAGCGACTCGATCAGCGTCTCATTCTCCGAAATGCAGATCGACGCCTTGGCCTTCATCTCGGCCGTCCAGTCGGTGAAGGTGAAGGCCTGGTCGGCCAGCAACGTCCCGATATGCACTTCGATGATGCGGCCCTGGAACACATTTTCGCCGCCGAACTGGGCCAGCATCTGTGCCTGGGTCGCGTGGACGACGTCGCGGAAGTCCATATAGGGCAGCATCTTGCCCTTGAAGGTGACCTTCACCGACTGCGGGATCGGCATGGTCGCCTCGCCGGTCGCCAGCGCCAGTGCGACCGTGCCGGAGTCCGCGCCGAAGGCAACGCCCTTCGACATGCGCGTGTGACTGTCGCCGCCGATGATGATCGCCCAATCGTCAACGGTGATGTCGTTCAATACCTTGTGGATCACGTCGGTCATCGCATGATAGCGGCCCTTGGGGTCGCGCGCGGTGATCAGGCCGAAATTGTTCATGAAGGACATCAGCTTGGGGATGTTGGCCTGCGCCTTCTTGTCCCACACCGACGCGGTATGGCAGCCCGATTGATAGGCACCGTCGACCAGCGGCGAAATGACGGTGGCCGCCATCGCTTCCAGTTCCTGCGCGGTCATCAGGCCCGTCGTATCCTGCGACCCCACGATGTTGACCTTCACGCGCACGTCCGACCCCGCGTGCAGCACCTTGCCCGGCGTCACGCCGACAGCGTTGCGGTTGAAGATCTTCTCCACCGCCGTCAGGCCCTGACCCTCGACCGTGATCTCCTTGTTCGGCGCGAACACGAGCGGCGCTTCCACGCCCAGCGTTTCGGCAGCGAAGGTCTGGAGCTTCTTGCCGAACACGATGGCGTAGCTGCTGCCCGCCTTCATGAATTCCATCTTCTGCGGCGTGAAGGCGGAGGCGACATCGACCAGTTCGTTGCCGGCCTCGTCGGTCAGCTTCTTGTTCTTGACGTCGATCTTCAGCACCGTGCCGGTTTCGACCGAGAATTTTTCCTCCAACACCGGATTGCCGTCATTGTTCAGGATGGCCTTGCCGTCCGGGCCGGTCATCTTCACCCAGTTTTTCAGGTTGATGCCGATGCCGCCGGTCACGTCCACGGTGGTCGCGAAGATGGGCGAGATGCCGTTGGTGCCGCCGACGACCGGGGCATAGTTGACGAAGGGGACATAGGGGCTGGACTGCTTGCCAGTCCACAGCGCCACATTGTTGACGCCCGACATGCGCGAAGACCCCACGCCCATCGTGCCCTTTTCGGCAACCAGCATCACCCGCTTGTCGGGATGCTGCGCCTTGAGCGCCACGATTTCCTGCTGCGCTTGCGGCGTCATCATGCACAGGCCGTGCAGTTCGCGGTCGGACCGCGAATGCGCCTGGTTGCCCGGCGACAGCAGATCGGTCGAGATATCGCCTTCGCCCGCGATATAGGTGACGACCTTGATCTCGTCCTCGACATCGGGAAGCTTGGTGAAGAACTCCGCCTTGGCGTAGCTTTCCAGCACGCCCGTCGCTACCGCGTTGCCCGCCGCATGGGCATCGCGCAGGCGGAACATGTCGGCGTCGTAGAGGAAGAATTGGGTCTTGAGGACGTCGCCCGCCTGGGTCGCGAGTGTTGCGTCATCGCCCAGCGCGATGTCCAGCAGCACGGCGATCGAGGGGCCGCCCTTCATATGGCTAAGCAGTTCGAACGCGAAGGCCACCGGGATTTCAGGGACGATCGCTTGGCCTTGGATGATCTGCTTGAGGAACGCCGCCTTGACGACCGCTGCGCTCGTGGTGCCCGGCAGCGTGTTATAGATGAAGAATTTCAGCGCGTCGGCGCGATGTTCGCTGCCCGCATCCCGGATCAGGGTGATGATCTCAGCGACCAATGCCCCATCGTCGATCGGCTTGGGCGCGAGTCCCTGAGTCTGTCGGCTGTCGATTTCGGCCAGATAATCCAGGTAAATGCTCATCTCGTTCCCAACGTCATAAAGTGTACGGACTCGACGCGCAGCGCCACTTGCCGATCTTTATGCCCGGTCTGGGAGCTGACGCGGTCCCGGTACGTCAAGAGACGCCGATTGGCAAGTCGCCGCGGCGCAGCAAATTGATGCTGCCATCGACACCAATCGACCGGAAACAGCGGCTTTTGCCATTACTCTGAGTAAAGAGTGGACTTAAGTAGGACGGCTATCCCCTGGCCTTCTCCGCCGCGATCCAACTGTCCATCTGGCTGTTCAGCACGGTGAGCGGCACCGCCCCTTGCGCCAGCACCGCATCATGGAATCGCCGCAGGTCGAATATCGGCCCCAGCGCCGCCTCCGCCTTTGCCCGCAATGCCCGAATCCTGATCTCGCCCAGCTTGTAACCCAGCGCCTGCCCCGGCCAGCTGATATAGCGGTTCACCTCCGCATCGATATTCGCGTCGGACAGCGCACTGTTGGCCTTCATGAACGCGACCGCCCTGCCCTTGTCCCATCCCTTGGCATGGATGCCGGTGTCCACCACCAGGCGGCAGGCGCGCCACATCTCGTAGGACAGCCGCCCCATCATCTTTTCGGGCGTGTCGTACAGGCCCATCTCCTCGCCCAGATATTCGGTGTAGAGCGCCCAGCCCTCGACATAGGCGGTGAAGCCCGCCAGATATTTGCGGAACGGCGGCAGCGGCAATTCCTGTTGCAGGGCAATCTGATTATGGTGGCCCGGCACCGCTTCATGCGCGGTCAGCGCGGGCAGCTCCCAATAGGGCCGCTGGTCCAGCTTGGACGTGTTTACGAAATAGGTGCCCGATATCCCGCTCTCCGGCGCGCCGGGCATATAATAGGCCGTCGTCGTCCCCTCAGCCTCGGCCGCTGGAATCGCTTTCAATCCATAAGGCAATCGCGGCAGCGTGCCGAAATAGCGCGGCAGCAGGCCGTCGATCGCCTTGGCCTGCCGCGCCGCAACGCGCAGCAATTCCTCTGGCGTCTTGGCATAATAGGACGGATCGGTACGCAGATACGCGATATAGGCCGCGCGGCTGGGATAGCCGGCCTTGGCCGCGATTGCATCCATCCGCTTGCCGATACGGGCGACCTCCTCCAGCCCGATGGTATGAATCTGATCGGGCGTCAGGTCGGTAGTGGTATGCGCCTTGACCCGGCTGGCATACCAGGCCGCCCCGCCAAGCAGGGACGATGCGCTGTCGCTCTTGCGGCAATGGGGCAGATAGTCCGCCACGAACAGATCATGC
Organism: bacterium; assembly: GCA_030824575.1. Taxonomy (GTDB): domain Bacteria; phylum Pseudomonadota; class Alphaproteobacteria; order Sphingomonadales; family Sphingomonadaceae; genus Sphingobium. The sequence goes on from JAVBXL010000042.1 coordinate 80,604, forward strand.
CATTTGCGATATTCCGGCGTCAGCACGTCACGGATCAGCATCACAGCCTTCGCCTGCATCGCGCGCCAGTCGCCCTCGCTGATATCACGCGGTCTGGCGCGCGTGAACGGTTCGTAGAAGCGCGTCTCCTCCGGCTTGCCCGCAACGATGCCGCTGATCGTTCCCGCATAATTTTGCAGCACGGAACAGGGCTGGACATAACCGCCCTTGATGGCCTGCCGCGTGATGGCCAACGCATCGCCATTCTGCTGGGGGTAAAGCGCCAACCGCTTGAGGTAACTGTCATAATCAGCGCGATTATAGAAGGGCAACCCGTCGGCCATGCCCGAAAAGCCCTGATGCCAGCCATAATAGGTGGTAAACAGCATCAGCCGTTCCGCCGGATGCGCGTCGCCATCAATATCGTCGCGCAGCATCCACAACAAAACGTCGCGATTGACTCGGTCCGCGGGGTCCAGCGCATCGGCCGACAGCGCCTGCAAGCGGGCGACGAATCCTTGCTCCACCTTGATCTGCGCATCCCGCGCGCCGAGCGAGATGTCATAGATGCGGTCGTCATAATCGCGCACGCCGCGCGCAGTCGCGTCGACCGGATGAGTGGACAAATACCAGGACCAATGGTCATCCATGACCTTGGCGAGTTCATCATGGGGCGTTTGCGCCTGCGCCAATATCGGCGCGGCAACGGCCAGCATCAGGGATAGAATCTTACGCATGCACGCAATGGTTCGCGCGTCCGGGCATATTTGGCAAGGGGGGACCGCCAGCGTTCAGGCCGCAGCCACGCCCTCCGCCTCGACTATGCCGTCCCCGGCATAAAAGCCCTGCACGCGCACCCGCTTTTCGACATGATCGACGGGTACGCGCAACAGGACAAGGCGGTAGCTGCCGCCCAGATCGCGCTGGAGCAGGAAGCCGGCTTCGTCGCGCAGCAACCTGCCGGTTTCATTCACCCCAGCGCCAATCTCCGTCATGGCGTCAGTCTATCGCGTCCTTGATGCCCTTGCCAGCCAGAAGTCCAAGCACGAGGAACAGGACGAAGACGGCGATCGCGATGAAGAACAATATCTTGGCGATGCCGACGAACGTACCGGCAGCGCCGCCGAAGCCGAGCAGTGCCAGCACGGCGGCAATGACGAGGGAGATGAGGGCGAGCTTGAGCATGGGAAGTCCTTTCGTTTCGTATCCGGTCTATGCCAGCATCAACCGATGGCGACCGCGCTTGTTCCGCTCACCACAACTATGGATAACGCAAGATTAAGGTTCATTCTCAGACAGTTGAATGAACAATCGCGCCTGATCGGCCGTTCTTCCCCCGCCCATCAAAGGAGAAGGCGATGTCGAACAATCATGCCATCAGCAAGCTGGACGACCTGATCACGACCCTGATCGATAGCGTGAAAGGCTATGAACATAGCGCCGACAAGGTAAAGTCGGAGGCGTTCCAGACTCTGTTCCGCGATCTGGCGGCCGAACGCGCCAAGGCGGTCGACCTGTTGCAGGCGCGCAGCCGGGCGCTGGGCGGCAAGCCCAACGAGTTCGGCTCTGTGGCGGGCACCGTCCACCGCCGGATGGAGGATATCTTCGTGGCGCTGGGTGGCGGCGACAAGGCCGTGATCCAGGCCATCGACCGCGGCGAGGATTATCTGCGCGAAGAGTTTGAGCGCGCACTCAAGGACGAAGCGATAGACGCCGAAACGCAGGATGTAGTGCGCCGCGCCCATGAATCCGTCGCGCATGGCCATATCGTCGTGAACGGGTTGAAGGACCAACTCGCCACCGCCTAACCGATCAGACCCAGCCTTCCAGCACCTGGTTCGGCGGCCGATGGCCATCGACCCAGGTGCGGATATTGGCGATCACCCGCGCGCCGGTCGCATCGCGTCCCTCGAATGTCGCGGAGCCCATATGCGGCAGCAACACGACGTTGGCCAGCGCCAGCAGCCGCGGATCGACCGCCGGCTCATGGGTATAAACGTCAAAGCCCGCGCCGGCGATCCGCCCTTCGTCCAGCGCCGCGATCAGCGCCTGTTCGTCGGTGATTTCCGCGCGCGACGTGTTGATGAGATAGGCGTGCGGCTGCATCAGCCCGATCCGCCGCACGTCGATCACCCCGCGGCTGTCGGCGTTCAGCGGACAATGGATCGACACGATATCGCTCCCCTTCAGCAGCGCGTCCAGGTCGCCATGCCATTCCGCCTCCAGCTCCTGCTCCACTTCGAAGGGCAGGCGATGGCGGTTGTGATAGGCGATCGACAGGCCGAAGGCGCGGGCGCGGCGCGCGACGGCACGGCCGATCCGTCCCATGCCGATAATGCCCAGTTTCTTGCCGCCGATACGGTGGCCCAGCATCCCCGACGGGCTCCAGCCGCGCCATTCGCCGGTGCGGACCAGCTTCTCGCCCTCGGCCAGGCGACGCGGCACCGACAGGATCAACGCCATCGTCATGTCGGCCGTGTCCTCGGTCAGCACGCCGGGCGTATTGGTGACGATGATCCCCTTCGCCCGCGCTGCCGACAGGTCGATATGATCGACCCCGCTGCCGAAACTGGCGATCAGTTGCAGCCGTTCCGGCGCGGCCGCCAGCAGCGCGGCGTCGATCTGGTCGCTGATGCACGGCACCAGCACGTCGCACTGGGCCATGGCGCGGGCAAGGTCGGTGCGGTTCATCGCGACATCGCCGATATTGAAGCTGGCATCGAACAATTCGGCCATGCGCGCCTCCACATTGGGCGGCAGGCGGCGCGTGACGATGACGCGCGGCTTTGCGGGACGCGGTTTTCTGGCCATGACCAAGCCGCTATGCCCGCCCGCGTCGCCGGTCAAGCGGATATGGCGACTGGCAACGCAACCGGCGACATCAACGCTTGTCGGGGTGGGCCGTGCCGGCGTATGGGAAGGCCATGGGTGACATGGAATTTAGGTCTGGAATGAAGCGTCTTTTGCTGGCCGCTGGCGTGGTCGCGTCCTTGACGACGGCGGGCACGGTGCTGGCCGGGCCAAGCAAGCCGGTCCCCTATTGGGCGTCGCTGTCGCAGGATGAGGCGCGGATGCGCGTCGGGCCGAGCCTGGATTACCCGTCCAACTGGATCTACCGCCGCCGCGACCTGCCCGTAAAGGTCGTGCAGGTGCTGGGCCTCTGGCGCAAGGTGGAAGACCCCGATGGCGCGCAGGGCTGGATGCATGTCCGCCTGCTCAGCGACACGCCGACCGCGATCGTCCGGTCAGAGGTCGCGCCGCTGCGCGAATCGCCGCGCGACGGATCGCGGGCCTTGTACCGAGCGGAACGCGGTGTGGTCGGGCGACTGGGCGACTGTTCGGGCGGCTGGTGCAATTTCGACGCCAAGGGCCAGCGCGGCTATGTGAAGGCCAGCGACGTCTGGGGCGCGACCGGCGGCTGATCTTATCGCCGCCGTTCGACCGATACGGAGAATCTCGGCACAAGCGCGCAATCGGCCGGTGCCGTCCCTAAAGCAGCGCGATCGATGCAATTGGCGGCTGACGCGAAATTCGCCGCGATCGCCGCGCGAACGATGCCATTGTCCCGCATCCCGGCATCCACGCCTCCACCCTGCGCCGATGTCGTAATCTCCCGGTCGAAGATCGTCTGGCCGTTGTCGATACGCACCAGTTGGTAATGCATCGTCACGCTAGCCTCGTTCTTGGTGGCGATGCGGAACGGCGTGTCGCTCCCTTTCCATTGCACCATCAGCCGCGCACGACCGGACGCCGCATCGGGGGCGAGCATATTCATCCGCTCGAAACTCTCGCGCAGCGCCGTATTGACGCTCGACCGCTTGGCCGCCGCGATCCAGTTGAGCGCGGAGCTTTTGATCGTGGGCGGCAACCCTGCAATCTCACCCGTCTCGATCCGGTGATGCAGCGGATGGCTAGCCGCCACAGGCCGCGGCGTTTCGGGTGCGAAGGGCAATCCGATCGCCACCATCGGAATATCGGCCGCGGCCAGCGGCGACGCCGTCAGGATGAGCATGATCGCGATGATAGGATGGCGCATGACGCCTTTATCGGCGGCCATTCCTGATCATTCGGTTAAAGCTGCGACGCCCGCCCCGCACGGACAAGAAAAAGGGGGCCGACGCCCCCCTCCCCCCTCACCATTCATACGCCTTGGGCAACGCGCCCTCGGTCGGCGTCGCATAGCGGTCACGCAGCTTGGTCTGGCGGTTTTCGAGCGGTTGCTGCACGCCGTCGATCCAGACCGCGACCGGGGCGGATGTCATTTCCAGCGGATCGCCGTCCCAGATCACCACGTCGCCCGCCTTGCCGGCCTTCAGCGACCCGATCCGGTCGCCCAGCCCCATCGCTTCGGCCGGGGCCGATGTGATGGTGCGCAGCGCCTGCCCCCAGCTAAGGCCGGTGGCGCCGGGCACCTTCAGCAGCGCCACCATATTGCCCGCCTGTTGCGTCGCCGCCCGCAATTGCAGCGCATCGTCACCGGTGAGCATCCCCATGGAGACGGACACGCCCGCCTTCACGAGGCGGCCGACATTGCTCTGGGTCGCGGCCAGCTTTTCGAAGCTGGAAGGCAGGTCTTCCAGACCCGCGGTGATGACCGGCACCTTGGCCGCCGCGATCTGCGGCGCGACTATCCAGCCTTCGGTCGCCCCGGCCAGGATCAGTTTCAAAGCCGGGAAATCCTGCCGCAGCGCCAGCACCGCCAATATGTCGCGCGCGCTTTCGGCATGGACCATCAGCGGCATGGCGCCGCTGACGACCGGGACGAGAGCCTCCGCATCGACGCGGTTGAGCAGGGCGTCCCTGGATCGGCCATCATAGCTGGCGGGGGCTTTGGCATAGTCCTGTGCTTCGCGGAGCATCATCTTGAAGGTCAGGATCATCGCCGCGCGGCTGCCGCCCGCTTCCTGCACGCCCGCTTCGCCCATCTCGACATATTGGAAGGCGCGGGCCTTGGTGATCGGACTCATGTCCGCGCCCAGATCGACCACTGCGCCCTGGCCCGCGAAGATGTTCGTGCCGGTGGCGGGCGCGACGACGGCGCGGGTGATGCCCGCGGTGCGGCTGATCGCGATCGGGTTGGCCAGCGGATTGATGACCGGCGCAACGTCGATCGCCGCGGAGAAGGGCGATCGGGCGCTGGTGTCGTTGGTTTCCTTGACCCCCGGCACTTCGGCCAGCCCCACGCGGGAGAAGCCCGACATGATGCCCGGCGTCACCCATTTGCCGCCCGCGTCGATGGTCTTGACGCCCGCAGGGACGGCCACGCCCGCGCCGGCGGCGACGACCTTGCCCGCGCTGATGACGACGGTGCCGTTCTTGATGGGTTCGGAGCCGTCGCCGATGGCCAGCGTCGCGCCGGTGATGGCGATGGATTGGGCAAGAGCTGGGGTTGTGGTGGCGAGCAAAATGGCCCCCAAGACCGTTCGGGCTGAGCCTGTCGAAGCCGCCTTCCGTCTTTTCAACACGTGAGAAGGAAAGCCCTTCGACATTCGAACGAGACAGGCGGCTCGTTGGAACAGGGCGAACGGCGTTTTGTTGGTGGGATAGGTCATTTCACGTCTCCCGCGCCGATCTGGCCCAGTTCGAAATCGACCACCGGCCGCAGCTTGGGATTGGCGCTGTCGTACAGCAGTGCGCCGTCGATCCACACTTTCTCCGGCCGCGTATAGGTGCTGAACGGATTGCCGTTCCACAGCACGACATCGGCCATCTTGCCGACCTTCAGGCTGCCGGTCTGCTGATCGATACCCATGGCGCGCGCCGGGTTGATGGCGAGCCAGGTCCATGCGACCTCGTCCGCTATGTCGATGCCCATGCGCCGCCCGGCGCCCAGCGCCTTGGCCGCTTCCTGGTTCAGCCGCTGGATGCCATCCTGATCGTCGCTATGGACGATGGCGCAGGCCCCTGCCCGATGCACCAAGGGCAGGTTTTCCTTGATGCCGTCATAGGCTTCCATCTTGAAGCCGTACCAGTCGCCCCACAGCGCCGCGCATATGCCATTGTCGCGCAGCAGGTCGGCGATCTTGTACGCCTCGACCGCGTGGTGGAAGGCCGTGACTTTATAGCCGAATTCCTTGGACATATCGATGACATTGGCCATCTCGTCCGCACGGTAGCAATGGTTCTGGACCAGGATCTTGCCTTCCAGCACGTCGGCCAGCGTCTCCATGCCCAGATCGCGCGTCTGGTCCTTTCCGGCGGCGCGCTTCTTCTGATATTCGCGCGCCTTGATCCAGGTCTGGCGGTTCACGGCCATATTGCCCATGCGAGTGGCAGGCTCGCGGCCCTTGCTGCCATAGACGCGCTTGGGATTTTCGCCGCAGGCCATTTTCAGGCCTTGCGGCGCGCCGGGGAACTTCATCCCCTGCATGGTGCGGGTCGGCACGTTCTTCAGCGTCACGCTGCGCCCGCCGAACAGGTTGGCCGAGCCGGGCAGGATTTGCAGGCTGGTCACGCCGCCATTGGCGAGCGCGCGGGAAAAGCCCGCATCCTGCGGCCAGATGCTATGTTCGGCCCACACATGGGCGGTGACCGGCGCGGTCGCCTCATTGCCGTCGCTATTGGCCTCCACGCCGGGGGATGGATAGTCGCCCAGATGGCTGTGGATGTCGATGACGCCTGGCGTCACATATTTGCCCGTGCCGTCGAACACCGCGATGTCGGCCGGGATCGGCGTGTCCGGGCCTCCGATCGCAGTCACCTTGCCTTCGGACAGGAACACCACGCCATTATCGATGCGGCCGCCCTCGCCATCAAAGATGGTCGCCCCCCGGATCGCCGTGGGACGTCCAGGATAGGCTCTATAGGTCGATGGATAGGGGTTTGCCGGCTCGGCGGATGAGCCCTGATTCTGGCCCTGCGACGCAGGCGCCTCGTCCTTGTCCTTGCGCGCGACGGCAGGTCCGGCGACCCCCGCAAGCAGCGCCGCCATCAGCAGCGCGCGTCCATATGCCTTCATGCCTTTTCCTCCGCACCGATCAGGTCGAGATGCATCAACTTTTTGATATATGGGGATACGAGCAGCACCACCCCGCCCACCACGATCGCGAACCAGCCGATGCGGCTATACACGTCCAGCACCTGCGTCACATCGCCCGCCTCCCCGCTGCCGGTGGCACGGGCAATGAGGCCGGCGATGAAATTGCCCGCCGCCATCGCCAGGAACCATGTGCCCATGACCAGCCCAACCATGTTCGACACCGACAGCCGCGTCATGGCGGACAGGCCGACCGGCGAGAAGCAGAGTTCGGCCATGGTGTGGAAGAGATAGATCAGGAAGACGAAGAGGACCGGGGTCAGATTGTCTCCCGCCATCGCCGCGCCCGCGACCAGCACCAGGAACCCCGCGCCGCACAGCACCAGGCCGATGCCGAACTTGGCAGGCGAGGATGGCTCCAGCCGGCGCTTGTCGAGGAACGTCCACAACACCGCGAACAACGGCGCCAGCAGGATGATGAACACCGAATTGACCGACTGGAACAGCGAGGCAGGCACCTCCCAGCCCAATATGCCACGATCCACATTGCGGTCGGTGAAGATGTTGAGCGACGATCCGGTCTGTTCGAACAGCCCCCAGAAGAGCGGGTTCAAGGCGATCAGGAACAGCGCGGCGAACATCCGGTCGCGATCGATCTTCCCCAGCGTGCCAACCGTCCGCCACAATATATACACCACCGTCAGCGCCGAAAAGCCCAGCAGCGCATAGCCCAGCAGTTCGGCATAACGGATCACCAGCCAGATGGCGGCGACGCCCAGCGCGGCGGCCAGATAGATTGTCCATTCCTGGCTGAGGCCGGTCGCGGTCCGCTGGCGAAGCTGCTGCGGCGCGGGCGGCTCGCCCTTGCCCAACAGCCAGGGTTTCAACCACACGAACATGACCAGACCCGCCAGCATCCCCACGCCCGCTGCGCCGAAGCCCCAACTCCAGCCCCACAGTTCGCCGAGCAGGCCGCACACGATCGGGCCGAGCATCCCGCCCATGTTGATGCCCATATAGAAGATGGAGAAGGCCGGATCGCGGCGATGATCGTCGCGGGCATAGAGTTCGCCCACCAGAACGGAGATATTGGCTTTCAGGAACCCCGTCCCCACGATGATGCTGGCCAGCGCGAAGTAGAAACCGTTGAGGAACAGCGGGTCTTGCCCGCCCGGCCCCTCGGTGATGGCGATCAGGAAATGGCCGATCGCGATGAACACGCCGCCCACCAGCACCGCCTTGCGCGGTCCCAGGAATCGGTCGGCCAGATAGCCGCCGATGACCGGCGTGATATAGACCAGCGACGTGTAGGCACCGTAGAGCAGATACGCCTTGTCCTCGCCGAAGAGGAAATGTTTGGTGAGGTAAAAGATCAGGATGGCGCGCATCCCGTAATAGGAGAAACGCTCCCACATTTCCGCGAAAAAGAGCAGATACAGCCCGCGCGGATGGCCGAGCCAGGTCTTGCCCGCCTCGACCGAGTTCATGTCCGAAATCGCCATTCGGCACCCTTTGCATATCTTGTGTCCGGCCTGCCGATCGGCGGCCGCTTATGGTGCGCAGCCTAGAACCTATCGGTTCGTCCTGTCAAAAGCGCACCCCGCCCTTGCGTCGAAGCGAACAGCGCGCCATCTGTCAGCGCGATGTTCAACGACCTCTCCTCCCCGCTCGCCCTGCTCCAGACCCGCCGTTCCGGCAAGCCGCGCGACCTGATCGCGCCCGGCCCGGACGACGCGCAATTGCGCCAGATTTTGGAGGTGGCGCTGCGCACCCCCGACCATGGCAAGCTGGCACCGTGGCGCTTCGTGATCGTGCGGCCGGACCAGCGGGCCGCGCTGGCGGACCTTTTGGAAACCGCCTATCGCGCCGAAAAGCCGGACGCCGGCCGGCTGGAGATCGAGGCAATGCACCAGTTCGCGCATCAGGCCCCGACCCTGGTGGTCGCCTTGTCCGCGCCAGTGGCGGGCAGCAAGATCCCGGTCTGGGAACAGCAATTGTCCGTCGGCGCGGCGATCATGAACCTGCTCCATGCCACCCATGCGTTGGGCTTTGCCGGCGGCTGGCTGACCGGATGGCCGACCTATAATGCGGACATTCGCGCAGCCTTTGGCGCGCCGGGCGAATCCATCGCCGGATTCGTCTTCATCGGCACCCCGGCAAAAGCGCAGGAAGAACGGCCGCGGCCAGAATATGACGCGATCGTTTCGACCTGGGACATATAATTGCGAACGCAAAGCTTTGCCGCACAACCATGCGGATTGACGCGCATGGCTGTATTATGGCACTGATGCACTATGGCCGACGAATCCAAACCCGTCTATCTCCGCCTGCGTGAGATCATCGCCGCTTCCATCCTGGATGGGGAATTTTCCGACGGCGACCTGCTGCCATCGGTGCGCGCGTTCGCCGCGACGCAAGGCGCGAACCCGCTGACCGTGGCCAAGGCTTATCAAAGCTTTCAGGATGACGGGCTGGTGGTCGTAAAGCGCGGCGTCGGCATGTTCGTCGCCGACGGCGCGACCCGCCGCCTGCGCGAAGCCGAACGCGAACGCTTTCTCGACAGCGTCTGGCCCCCAGTCGCGGCGCAGATCAAGCGGCTGGGCATCCGGCTGGACGATCTGGATCTGGCGAAGGCGTAAAACCTATTCAACAACCGTTCGGGCGGAGCCCTTCGACTTCGCTCAGGGCGAACGGATTGATAGAATAACTACAGCGCCGCCAGTGCGTCCAAAGCATCCTGCCGCCCCGCAAAGCCCCGCACCGCCGCCGCCCGGCCCAGCGCCAGCTTCGCTTCCCCCTTGCGCCCCGCGGCGGCATAGGCCTGCCCCAGATGCATCTGGAACGCGGGCGCTTGCGGTGCCAGCGCCACCGCCTTTTCCAGCAAATCGACCGCGACCGGCCCCTTCTCTCCGGTCTTCATCAACACCCAGCCGAACATGTCGGCGGTCAGCGGATTGCCCGGCATCAACCGATAGCCATGCGCCGCATAGGCGCGCGCACTCGCGCGATCCCCACTCTCCAGCGCCGCGCGGGCCAGGTCCGCCATCAGCACCGCGTCATTCTCCCCAATCTGCGCCTGCACCGCGCGCAGCATCCGCAACGCGCCACGCCAGTCCTGCGCCTGCATCGCGATGCCTGCAGCCAGCCGCTGCGCCTCCACATCATTGGGATTTTGCGTCAGGAATAGTTGCACGATCTGCGTCCCGCGCGCGGGGTTGCCGACCCGGCTCCACGCCGCCGCCAGCCGCAACGCCACGTCGCGATCGAAGCGGATATTGGCCGCTGCCTCATAGGCTCGCACCGCCTCCTGCGCCGCGCCGTCCGCGCCCAGCGTATCGCCCAGGATCAGCCAAGCATCGGGCGCGCCCGGATTGGCCCGGCTCAGCAGACGCGCCCGCGCCACCGCCTCCCCGGTCCGCCCGGTGCTGAGCAGCGCGCGAATATAGGGCACATTGTCGCGCGCAGTCGCGGCGCTAGCCGGCGCTAACCCGTTCGCCAACCCGCCGTCCGCTGCGCTGGCGAAGGCGTCCGCCGACGCCCGCACAGGCCAGGCGGCCCGTGCCAGCATGTCGTCCGCCATCGCCCGGTTGCCCATCGCTTCCTGCGCGCGCGCGGCGAGCGTCAGCACATAGGGATCGGCGTCACGCTGGGCCACCATCGGTGCCAGGGTGGAGGCGGCGGACGCAAAGTCGCCATTGCTATGATAAGCCCGCGCCAGCAACGTGCGCGCGGTGCGATTGTCCGGCTGCGCCGCGACCAGCGGGCCAAGCGCGTCGGCAGCGAGAACCGGATTGCCATCCTGCAATTGCAGCACGCCGCGCAGCAACCGGGTCGCTGGCTCCCCGTCCAGCCGCCCCTGCGTCCGGCCCAGCAGCGTGCGCGCCAGATCGCCCTGCCCGGCGCGCGCCGCCATCACCGCCTGCATCATCCAGGCGCGCGGGTTGGACGGATCGATCGCGATCAGGCGACGGGTCAGGCTCAGCATCGCGCTCGCCTGCCCCGCATCGGCAAGCGTCGCGGCATATTGCTCCAGCGTCGGCACCGAATCGGGATTGGCCGCCAGCGCCCGTTCGAACCAGGGCAGCGAGGCCATGAGGCCATATTGGGTGCGCACCAGTTCGCCGCGCAAGGTCAGCGCCTTCGCATCGGTCGGGGCCAGCGCCACCGCCCGATCGGCCGCGGCGATCGCCCCGGCCTGATCGCCGGACAGGATGCGCAGGCGGCCCAATTCGACCCAATTGGCCGGGTCGCCCGGCGCAGCCTTCAGCGCGCGGTCCAGCGCCGCGCGCGCGCCAGTCATGTCTCCCTGCGCCAATGCGGCACGCGCCACGACCCGCGCGGCCGGCACCGCGGCATCGGTCGGCAGATCGGCCGCCTGCGCTTCCCGTAGCGCGCCGTCCAGATCGCCCTGCAACAACAGCGCCTGCGCCATCACGGCGCGCGTCTGCGCCGGTGGCGCCCCCAGCGCGCGGGCGCGTTGCACCGCCGCCTGCGCGCCCACGCCGTCGCCCAGTTCGGCGAGCGCCCGCGCCTGCGCCTCATGCGCTACCGCCGATCGCGGCGCGCCCTTGATCGCGTTCATCAACTCGATCCGCGCGGTGCGTGCGTCGCCCTTGTCGAGCGCAGCCAGACCGCGCGTCAGGGCGGCGCTGCCGTCGCGCTCATGCGCGCGCCATTGCCACAGCCCCGCCCCGGCAAGGAGCAGCAGCGCCAAAAGGGAAAGCAGGATCAGGCGGGACCGGCGCATCGCGATCAACCCTGCATCTGATATTGTTTGAGCAGATCGTAGAGCGTCGGACGGCTGATCCCCAGCATCTTGGCCGCGCCGGAGATATTGCCGTCAGTGCGGGCGATGGCGCGGCGGATGGCGCGGCGGTCAGCCATTTCCCTCGCCGCCTTCAGGTTGACGAGGTCGCCACCCTCGGCCCGCTCGTCGTCCAGGTCCAGGTCCGCGGCGGTGATCATCTTGCCATCGGCCATGATGACCGCGCGCTTCATGCGGTTTTCCAGTTCGCGCACATTGCCGGGCCAGCCCCATGCATCCAGCGCCGCCAGCGCATCGGGGGCCAGTCCCTTGACCTGCGGGTTCATGTCCCGCGCGAAGCGGGTGAGGAAATGGCGGGCCAGCAAGGCCGGATCGCCTGCCCGGTCCTTGAGCGCGGGGATGCGCACGACGATTTCGGCCAGGCGATAGAATAGATCCTCGCGGAACGTCCCCGCCGCAATCATCTGCTCCAGATTCTGGTGGGTCGCGCACACGATGCGGGTATCGACCGCGATCGGCTGACGCCCGCCGATCCGTTCGATCACCCGCTCCTGCAGAAAGCGCAGCAGCTTGACCTGCAACGCCAGCGGAATGTCGCCCACTTCGTCCAAAAACAATGTGCCGCCCTGCGCCTGCTCGATCTTGCCGGGCGTCGTCTTGATCGCGCCGGTGAAGGCGCCCTTTTCATGGCCGAACAGTTCGGATTCCAGCAGCGTCTCGGGAATAGCCGCGCAATTGATCGCCACGAACGTCCCGCCGCGCCGTGGGCTGGCATCGTGCAGGCCCTGCGCCAGCAATTCCTTGCCGGTCCCGCTCGCACCCAGCAGCAGCACCGACACCTGCGCAGCGGCAACCCGCTCGATCGTGCGGGCCACCTTCATCATCTCCGGCGCGCCGGAAATGAGGCGGCCCAGCACTCTCCCGTCCTCCGGCGCAGTTTCGGCCAGCCGCGCATTCTCCCGCTCCAGCGCATGAACATGGAAGGCGCGTCGAACGATCAGGCCCAGTTCGTCGATATCGACCGGCTTCTGGTAGAAATCATAGGCGCCGCCGGAAATCGCATCCAGCGCGCTTTCGCGCGCGCCATGCCCGGACGCGACGATGATTTTCGTGTCCGGCTTGATCTTCAGCATCTCGGCCAGCGTCGCAAAGCCTTCGCTGGTGCCGTCCGGGTCTGGCGGCAGGCCTAGGTCCAGCGTCACCACATCGGGCGTTTCCGCACGCAACATCTCGATCGCTTCCTGTCGGTCGCCCGCGATGAACAACTGATAATCCTCATAGGCCCAGCGCAATTGCCGCTGTAGCCCCGGATCATCCTCGACGATCAGCAATTTGGGACGGGTGTCGCTCATCAGGCGGCCTTCTCTTGTCTATCTGTCTGGGGCGCCAGCGGCAGGCGCAGGGTGAAGCGGCTGCCCGCGCCGGGCTTGCTCTCCACCTCGATCCGCCCGCCCATGGCCTGCGCCAGGCTGCGGGCCTCGAATGCGCCCAGGCCGAAACCTGCCGCCTTGCTGGAGGAAAAGGGCTTGAACAGGTCGCGGCGGATATATTCGGCGCTCATGCCCTTGCCGCGATCGATGATCTCCACCACCGCCTCGCCGCCATCGACGGACAGGCGCAGCTCGACCGGACTGTCGGGCGCGCTGGCGTCGATGGCATTTTGCAGCAAATGGGTAACGATCTGCTCCACCCGTGCCGGATCGGCCAGCGCCAGCGGCGCATCACCCGCGACATGGACAGGATGCAGGCGCGCGCGGGTGCGGGCGACCTGCTGCAACAGGTCGATCAGCGCCATGGGGCGCGGCTCTTCCGCCCGCCCCTTATTATGCTGTGACAGGCGGGCGAGCATGTCGTTCATCTTGCCCACCGATTCCTTGAGCGTCAGCACCATGTCGGCGCGGAAATCCGGGTTGTCGGCATGGCGCTCCGCGTTTCGCGAGAGCAGCGATAACTGGCTGACCAGGTTTTTCACATCGTGGATGATGAAGGCGAAGCGGCGATTGAACTCCTCGAACCGCTGCGCATCGTCCAGCGCCTGCTGGCCCTGCGCCTCGCTGATATGGGTCGCCGCCTGCCGCCCGGCGGCGCGCAGCATGTCGAAATCCTCCCAGTCCAGCCGCCGGTCGATCGGCGGACGCGCCAGCAGCAGCGCGCCGATCAGTCGGCCATAATGGATCAGCGGCACCAGCGCCCAGGCGCGGCGATCCTGCGTCATCCAGCCGGGCAGGTCCAGCGCGCCGTCCCCGGTCTTCAGCCGCGCCAGATCGACGATCCAGCCGCTCTTCTCGATTTGCAGCACCGTCGCCGGCGCAACCGCATCCACGTCGCTCAGGTCGCCGGTCCAGTTCCAATGCGTCTCGAACGTCAGCGCATCCCGCTCGTCGCGCAGCAGCAGCATGGCGGCGGGCGAATCGGTGATGTCGGCCATCGCCTTGGCCACCCGCTCGCCCAGCGGCGCGGCATCCTCGCCGGGCCGGCCGATCGTGTCGCCAAAGCGCATCCATTCGGTGCGATAATCATAGCGATGCTGGAAGAAATGCTTGGCGACCTGCACCTTCCACAGCGCCCGCACCTGCGGCGATGGCAGCAGCACCAGCGCGGTAACGGCAGTGAAGAACACCGCGCCAATCTCCACCACCCGCGCATAGGGTCCGGCGATCAGTTCGATCAGCACCGCAGCAGCGGTCAGCACCGCGACATACAGCCCGACCGCAACGATCGAAAGCGACTGGAAGGTGATGGCGCGCGACAATTGCAGCCGCCCCGCCATCCCCTTGCGCATGCCCACCGCGATCACCGGCGCAACCAGCGCCATCAACAGCCCGCGCAAAGCATAAAGCTCGCTCACCCGGTCCGGCGCGAAATAGCAGATTACATAGAGGTTAAGGTCATAGGTCCACATCGCCGCCAGCGCGCCCAGCAGCAGCGCGATCCCGCCCCGCTCGCGCGATGGCCAGGCGGTGTAGAGATGATGCACCAGCAGCAGGCTGCCGATCGCGGTCATCATCCGCAGGATCAGCGAACAGGTGACGAGCGCGCGATGCAGGTCGCTGGCCGGCGACAATTGCCGCCAGGCCAAGTCGGTGAATGTCTGGAGCAGGATCAGCCCGGCCACCGCCGCATAGACCGCGCTGATCGCCACGGTCGGCCCTGCGCGTCCCACCGGCCCGCGCCGCAGCATGACGAACATCGCCAGCAGCCAGGCGGCGTTGCGGATGCTTTCGCCAATGCCGGACAACGGCTTCGACACGCCGCCGAACGACACATAGAGCGCCCAGCAGGATGTCATCAGCAACGCAGCGGACAGCAGGCGCGGCTCTGGCGCCTCGTCGCGGCGGCGCAACAGGAATATGCCCAGCGCCGCGAACAGCACCGCGGCGAGCGCATGCCCCCAGTCGCCGACAAATTGCAGGAGCGCGCCCATGCCCGCTATCGCCTCAGCGCGCGCCGTCGGGCCACAGCACGACCCGCAACGTCTGAATCAGGATCAACAGGTCCAGAAAGGGCGTGTAATTCTTGGCGTAGTAAAGATCATATTCCAGCTTGTGCCGGCTATCCTCAATCGACGCGCCATAGGGATAGTTGATCTGCGCCCAGCCGGTGATGCCGGGCTTCACCATATGCCGCTCGGCATAATAGCGCAGATGCTGCTCCAGATCCTCAACGAACTGGCGCCGTTCGGGGCGCGGGCCGACGAAACTCATCTCACCCTTCAGCACCGTCCAGGTCTGCGGCAATTCATCGATCCGCAGCTTGCGCAGCCAATAGCCCAGCCGCGTGATGCGCGGATCGTCCTTCTCCGCCCACACCGCCTGGCCATTCACTTCCGCGTCCAGCCGCATGGTGCGCAGTTTCACGATCCAAAATTCCTGGCCGAACAGGCCGACGCGCTGCTGACGATAGAAAGCCGGCCCCTTGCTGTCCATCTTCACCAGGATCGCGGCGAGCAGGATGATCGGGCCGGTGAGCGCCAGCAGGATGGCACTGGCGATGATGTCGAACAGTCGCTTGGCAAAGCTGGAAATCCGGCGACCGGCAGAAAAGCCGTCAGAAAAGATCAACCAGCTGGGATTGACGCTGGCCAGGTCGACGCGGCCCGTCTCGCGCTCCAGAAAGCTCGACAGGTCGTTGACATGCACGCCGGTCGTCTTGATCCGCAACAGGTCGGACATGGGAATGGCGTTGCGCCGCTCCTCCAGCGCCAGCACGACTTCGCTGGCGTTCAGCCGCACGACGAAATCGGACAGGTTGAAAATGGCGTCGCGGTTGATCGCCTCGGGGATAACCTGCGGCCCGTCATTCATGGCGATGAAGCCCACCACCAGGAAACCCGCTCCGCGCTTCTGCTCCAGATCCTTGATCCGGTTGGCGCGATTGCCCGCGCCCAGGATGACCAGCCGCCGTTTGAACGCCTCACCCCCCAGCATCGACCCCAACAGCAGCCGCACCGCCACCAGCAAGGCCATGGCCAGGCCCATCGCGTAGAGCGAATTGGACCGCCACAGCGTCATACCGGGCATCAGGAAATAGATCACCGACAGGAAGATCACGCCCAGCGACACCGCCACCAGCAGCCGCGCAAAGGCGAAACGAATCGATTGCAGCGATTCGACGCCATAGACGCCGACCGCGATCATCCCGGTCTGGATCGCGAAGGCGAAGCTGAGCAGCGGCCCCATTCGCGTCATCACATGGTCGACATCCATGCCGATCTGCCGCGCGCGCAATATCCAGCCACCTTCAGCCGCGCACAACAGCAGCATGAAATCGAGCAGCCCCAGCAACAGCACCGCATGCGGCACATAATGTTTGAACAGCCTGATCATCGTCGCGCATATCCTGCTGGCCGCCATGATGGCGCGCCTTTCCGGGTTCGGGGTTTCTTACAATGGCTGTAAGATAATCCGACAGTGCGCGCACCCTGCCCGAAAATGGCAAAGAAATGCTGAATATCGGCCCAACCTTTTATCGGGTTAGGACCGGGGGCCGCGTCGCAACGCTTTGCAGCGCAAGATTATTATGGCGGATGGCGATAGGCCTGATGGCATCCGGCACGATCGCAAGGCGACCAGCGCATGATGCCATAGGCTGGATGGACAGCGACTAATTATTGTCGCGCAATGTGTCCGCTGCGTTCTTGGCGGCATCGCCTACGACGCGGGCAGCGTCATCTACCGATCCGGCGGCCTTCGTGACCTTGTCGGCTTGGCGGTCCACGCGCCGTTCATTGGTCAGGTAAAAAAAGCCGATAGCCAGGATCAGCGCCAGAGCGACAAGAGCAAACACCACGCCACTGCCGCGCGACCGTTCGACGGTGCTTATAGGCGGTGGCCGGTCATCCTCCCGGCCGGAGGGTCCATCACCCATGATCCGTCTCCTCTGTCCTGCAAACAACGGATGGGGCGACTCGATCGTTCCGGTTATTTATCCCCGCTATCTATCGACCGCCCGCGGCTCAGACGATCGACATCCTCCATGATCTCATCGAGCACGGCAGTTTCTGTCGTTTCCTGGGTGCGGCGCGAAGGCAGGTCGCCGCTCTCCAATATCTGTTCCAGCGCAGCTCGGCCGCGCGCGACCCGGCTCTTGATCGTGCCGACAGCAACGCCGCAGATTTCCGCCGCTTCTTCATAGGCAAAGCCACCCGCCCCGACCAGGATCAGCGCCTCGCGCTGGGGCTGGGGCAATTGCAGCAGGGCGCGCTGCATGTCGGACAATTCGACATGCTTGTCCTGGCCCGCCGGGGCCGCCAGGATGCGATCCGCCGTCAGATCGTCCCAATCGCCGCGGAAGCGCGACCGGCGCATCTGCGAGAGATAATGGTTGCGCAATATGATGAACGTCCAGGCGCGCATGTTGGTGCCGGCCTGGAAGCGATTACGCGCCGCCCAAGCCTTCAACAGCGTTTCCTGCACAAGGTCATCGGCTAGATCGCGATTGCCCGACAACGACCGGCCAAAGGCGCGGAGGTGCGGAATGACAGCAGCCAATTCGCGCTTGAAATCCGAATCGGATAGCGCAGCACGCTCCTCGATCCCGCTGATTTCGCCAACGTCATCATCCATGGGAAGAACCCCCGTGCCCGAACTCGCACTCGCCGCATGAACCGACGTCGTCAAAGCCATAAAAACATCCGTACCCTAAACCGATCACCGCCAAAGACCAACCTTCCGCATTCCGCCTTATCGCCAGATCACCAGCAACATGGCGATGACTGCCAGAGCCAGCGAAATGGCGAGCACGTAGCGCACCCCATGGTGGGTGGCGCCGGCGCGCGCATCATCGGTGGCGATATGCTGTTCCTGCTCGACCATGACGGATCTCCCGATCGTTACGCATCATTAACGCAGCGCACCGATCGGGGTTCCGCGACTTTCTGGTCGCCCGCCTTCAGGCGGGGGCCGTCGCCTCGTCAAAGAACAGCGCCTGGGAAATGGCGGCCTTGACCGTAGCGCGCTGGAACGGCTTGGTGATGAGGAAGGTCGGCTCGGGCCGCTCGCCCGTCAGCAACCGTTCGGGGAAGGCGGTGATGAAGATCACCGGCACGGAAAATTCGGCCAGGATGTCTTTCACTGCGTCTATGCCGCTGCTGTCGTCCGCCAACTGGATGTCGGCCAGCACCAAGCCGGGACGGTCGGCCAGCGCTTCGCGTACCGCGTCTTCGGCCGTCACCGCGATGGCGGTCACGTCATGGCCCAGGTCGCGGACGATCGTCTCGATATCCATCGCGATGATCGGCTCATCCTCGATGATCAGCACCTTGGCGCGGGTCTGCGCCTCGATCTCGCTCAACGCTTCCTCGACCAGTGCCTCGACATCGCTGCTATCCATGTCGATCAGATAGGATACGTCATCGACGGTGAAACCTTCCAGAGCGGTCAGCAACAACGCCTGGCGCGGCAACGGCGTCAACCGGGCAAGGCGCGCCTGCGCAATCGCTTCGCGGCCGCTCCCGCTCACCGGCACATCTTCCAGATGGGCGGACGACCAGATGGCATGAAAAGTCTTGTAGAGGCCAAGACGCGGATCGACGTCGCTGGGGAATTCCTCTGGCGCGGCAACGATCGCTTCCAACGCGGCGCGGACATAGGCATCGCCATGATTCTGACTGCCGGTCAGCGCCCGCGCATAGCGCCGCAGGAACGGAAGGTGGGGGTGTAGTTGCTGTCCAAGCGACATCGTCAAGTCTTCTCCCTGCCCGTCAGGGCTACATTGTCCCGAAGCGTGGGGAACATGGTGGAAGGATGGAATGTCCATGTCAGGATGACAACCCCCCGCCGCCCCATAGCCACGCAAAGTTGCGCAGCGTAAAAAATGCTTCGTGGGGCGGAACCATCGACAACCGGATTTGTTTCGCTCCCATATGGATTTTTAGACGATATCGTGAATTTCCCATGAATTGCATGATTGTGCGAATTGACGTCATGACGCAAACCCGCGAAATGGGCGCGCCGACATGGCGGGAATGGCTGCAGAGGGGCTGATTTTGGTTTCTTCAACGACGGAGCGGGGCGTGGCCGATGATGATAAGGATGCCGACGCCGCAACCCGGAAAGCAAAGATGACGGGTGCCGTCACAAGGCAAAAAAGTCCGCAGCCCGCGGGTAAGGAGGACGCGCATGTGTCCCAGGCCCTGCGCACCGTTTACCAGCGCGCCGTGGATGAGGATATCCCGTCCGAAATGCTGGACTTGCTGAGCAAATTGGACTGACGCACAGATGATCGGGGGCAGCCTTCCTCCGGCAGCCCGCTCCGTGATCGAGCCAGTGCTGCATTTTTTCCGCTCGACCGGCGTCAAGATGTTCCTCATCCTGACGCTCGCCCTGCTGCCGCTGGGTCTGATTGCGCTTGTCGCGTCGCTCCAGGCGATCCGTACCGCCGACTTGGAAAAGGAGGCGCTGCTGCGCGTCGCCGTGACGCAAAGCGCGCGCAAGCTGACCGCCGACCTGCAATCGGACCGCACCGCGCTAGAACTCGTCGTCAACGCGCTGGCCAATAACGCCGCGGACAAGGGCATGTGCCGGCGGCTCGCCTTCTTCCTGACCTCTCACGATGCCGAAGGCGGCCACTTCTACATCTACGATCGCGCGGGCAACCGCCTGTGCAATTCGCCCGAAACCGAACCGGCTGGCATAGCGCCCGCCGATCGCTTCGCCCGGCCGATGGCGCAACTGCTGCCGACCCATCTGGTCAGCCGCGTGCGCAGCGGCAACGGCCGACTGGTCGCGCTGTCCTATTATTCGCGCAGCCATCTCGAAAGTATCGCCGACCCCGCGACCGCGCTGCAGAACCGTCAGCTAAGCCTGCGCCAGGGCGTCAGGCAGCTGATCGTCAGTCGTCCGGGCGCTGGCATCCGTGGCGACAGCAACAGCCTGTCCGCCCGGCTCGACCCGCCCGACATATTGCTGACCATGACGGTGCGCGAACCGCCCGCTACGCTGGCGCGGATGCTGTCGCTGTTCCTGCCGCTGGTAATGTGGTTCGCCGCCGCGGCGATCGGCTGGTTCGTGGTCAACCGCCTGCTCATTCGCCCGCTGGTGCTGTTGCAACGCGTGGTGGCTGATTATCAGCCGGGCGAAGTGCTGCAGCCTTTGCAGCGCATCCGCACGCCCGCGCTGGAAATCGTGGCGCTGGGCGAAACCTTCCATGAAATCAGCATGGATGTCGCCACCCATGAGGCGGAGATTTCCGAAAGCCTAGAAACCCAGCGCAAGCTGACGCGCGAAGTCCATCACCGGGTCAAGAACAACCTGCAAATCATCGCCAGCCTCATCAACCTGCACGCCCGCTCGGCCCATGATCCTGAAGCGGTCGAGGCCTATGCCTCGATCCAGCGCCGGGTCGATGCCCTGTCCGTCGTCCACCGCAATCATTTTGCGGAACTGGAGGAAAATCGCGGCGTGGGCGTCCGCCCGCTCATCAGCGAATTGTCGGCCAGCCTGCGCGGCACCGCCCCGGCCGCCGCGCGCCGCTTCGCGATCCAGATCGACAGTGACAATCTCCACATCAGTCAGGATGTGGCGGTGCCGATCGCCTTCCTGCTGACCGAACTGGTCGAACTGGCGATGATGCTCGCGCCGCAGGCGACGATGCAGATCGCCGTGCAGGTGGAGCCAGACCGCGACGATCGCGCCCGGTTGATGGTGCGATCGCCCGGCCTTCAGGCGTCGGAGGCCATGACCGGCCGGCTTGACGAACGCTATGGCCGCGTCCTCACGGGCCTGTCGCGGCAGCTACGCGCGCCGCTGGATTATGACGGTGAAGCGGGCAGCTACGCCATCACCATCACCGTCATTCCCTAAGCATCCGCTCAGACCCGTTGGTAATCGCGGCGGAAATCGGCGGTGAAGCTGGCCAGCGTGCCGGCCGCGATATTGTCGCGCAGCCCCTGCATCAATTCCTGGTAGAAATGGATGTTATGCTGTGTCATCAACATCGCGCCGAGCATTTCGCCCGCCTTCACCAGATGGTGCAGATAGGCGCGGCTCCAGGTCGCGCAGACCGGACAGCCGCAGCGCGGATCGATCGGCCCTATATCCTCGTTGAACTTGGCGTTGCGGATGTTGAGCGGTCCGGCCCAGGTGAAGGCCTGGCCATTGCGGCCGCTGCGCGTCGGCAGCACGCAATCGAACATGTCGATGCCGCGTTCCACCGCGCCGACGATGTCGTCGGGCTTGCCCACCCCCATCAGGTAGCGTGGCTTGTCCTGCGGCAGCATGTCGGGCGCGAAATCGAGCGTGGCGAACATCGCCGCCTGCCCCTCGCCCACCGCCAATCCGCCCACGGCATAGCCATCGAAGCCGATCTCGGTCAGCTTTTCCGCTGAAATCCGGCGCAACCCTTCGTCAAGCGAACCCTGCTGGATGCCAAACAGCGCCGCCCGCTCGGCATGCTCGCCACCCGCGTCGAATCCGTCGCGCGATCGCTTGGCCCAGCGCATCGACCGCTCCATCGACCGCG
The DNA here is from genome assembly GCA_030824575.1 of bacterium. Lineage (GTDB taxonomy): Bacteria > Pseudomonadota > Alphaproteobacteria > Sphingomonadales > Sphingomonadaceae > Sphingobium. Next base: position 102,284 of record JAVBXL010000042.1, read on the forward strand.
CGGCCTCATCATGGGTACAGCCATTTTTCGTACATTCGTCAAAGGCCATGACGATGTCGCTGTCCAGCAGCCGCTGAATCTCCATCGACCGCTCCGGCGTCAGCATATGCTTCGACCCGTCGATATGGCTGGAAAAGGCCACGCCCTCTTCGCTCATCTTCGTGAGCGCGGACAGGCTCATGACCTGATAACCGCCGCTGTCGGTCAAGATCGGCCGGTCCCAGCCCATGAAGCCGTGCAAACCGCCCAGCCGCGCCATGCGCTCGGCGCCGGGACGCAGCATCAGATGATAGGTATTGCCCAGGATGATGTCGGCACCGGTCGCGCGCACCTCGGCCGGGCGCATCGCCTTGACGGTCGCGGCGGTGCCCACGGGCATGAAGGCGGGGGTGCGGATCTCGCCGCGGCGCATCTGGATCGCGCCGGTGCGGGCCTTGCCGTCGGTGGCGCTGATGGCGAAGGAGAAACGAGGCTTGGTCATCGCCGCGCTTTAAGAGCGAACAACCGCGCGCACAAGGATGGGTGCGGGGATCGGTACTGGGATCGGCGCAATCCGCCTGATCAGCCCGCCTTGCGAACCCCGTCGAACAGCGCCATCGCGTCGATGTTGAAGCCGTCGACCCGCCGATAGGGACCGATGAAGCGCAGGCAGTCGGCAGACAGGCGCAACGGCCATGGGGTGCCGTCCGCATCATGCAGGGCCAAGGTGACACAAGGGGTGGCGGGACGCGCGTCGTTCATGCCAGGCGGGGTAATTAATAAAGGTTAACAAAGCCCTGCCCCCATAATCTTACTGCCGTTCAACAACGACTTTTGTGGCATTCGCGCCACATGCGGGCCGGTTCCGGGCGGTTTGGGGCGACCTCCTTGCAACAGTGACGGGCAAAAATGGTTAACGGCCTGTCAATCATAAATCGGTTGATTGCATGCTGCCGTCCAGCCTGATCTTTTCAATCAATATAGAAAAACGAGGTCGCATATGATTGATTCAGGACGGTTTAATCCCACCAGAGACGAGGCTGAACATGCCTCCGAGGACCATTTTTCAGATGCCGGCGACCATCCGCCGCTCGCCGCTACGGAAAGCGCACTCGACGCGGCCTTTCGTCAATCGACGTTGTTCGATCTGGGCCAGATCGACGTGCGATGGGATGCGGATCTGGCGACTCTCTGGGCGTTCATGACGCCGCTGGAACGACCCAACAGCAATATGGGCCTGATTCGCGACACCATGGCCTGGCAGCGCGAAAGCCGCCGCGTGTTTGGCGGCACGGACGGGAACGGCCGGGACGGCCCGCTCAAATTCATGGTGCTCGGATCGCGCTTTCCCGGCGTGTTCAACCTGGGCGGCGACCTGGAGATGTTCGCCGAATGTATCCAGCGACGCGACCGCGAGACATTGTTGAAATATGGCATCGCCTGCTGCGAGATCGTCGACCGCATCTGGCACTGCAATGACATGAATGTCATCAATATCGGCCTGGCTCAGGGCGACGCGCTGGGTGGCGGACTGGAAGCGCTGATGTGTTTCGACCTCATCATTGCCGAACGGCAGGCGCGCTTTGGTCTACCCGAAGTGCTGTTCGGCCTGTTCCCCGGCATGGGTGCCTACTCCATCCTCTCGCGCCGGGTCGGCCCTGCGCTGGCGCGGCAGATGCTGACCGAGGGTCATATCTACACCGCCGAGGAAATGTGCGAAATGGGCATCGTCACCCAGGTCGTCGACACGGGAGAGGGTGAGGCTGCGACCGCCCAGTGGATCAAGGACCATAGCGCCCATCATGCCGGCTATGTCGGCATCAACCGGGCGGGCCGCCGGGTCAATCCGATGATGCTGGAAGAACTGATCGACATCGTCGAAACCTGGACCGACACCGCGCTGGCGCTGTCGGACCGGGATTTGCGGATGATGCGCCGGCTGGCCGCCGCGCAAACACGGTTGCGCTGATGAGATGAGACACGCCGCCGCGTTCAGGCGCGGCGGCGGCGGCGCACCGGATCTGGCCGCTCGCTGCCATCCAGCGGACCGGCGGCGATCAGTTCGGCGATCCGCTCGCGCGGCACCGGCCGACTGAACAAATAGCCCTGGACGTTGGTGAAACCGGCTTCGCGCGCATGCGCCAGCTGGTCGGGCGTCTCGATCCCCTCCGCCACCGTATCCATGCTGAGGTCACGCGCCAGATTGCCGATCGCGCGCACGATGGCCCGGTCCTCGGCATTGGCGCTGACTCCCGCCATGAAACTCTGGTCGATCTTCAGCGTGTCGAACCGATAGGACCGCAGATAGGACAGCGCGCTGTAACCGGTGCCGAAATCATCGAGCGCCAGCCGCAGCCCGATCCGCTGCAACTCGCGCAGGATCGCATTGGTCTGCCCGCTATTGTCGAGGAAGATCGATTCGGTGACTTCCAGCTCCAGCCTGCGCGCCGGCAGCCCGGTTTCAAGCAGCGCGGCGATGACATTGCCGGGCAGTTCGGAACATTTGAGCGATGCTGGCGATATGTTGATCGCGATGCGGACATCGCCCGGCCAGGATACGGCGGCGGCGCAGGCTTCGCGCAACACCCATCCGGTCATCGCCTCGATCATGCCCATGCCTTCGGCGATCGGGATGAATTCGGACGGCGGGATCGGCCCCAACACCGGATGATCCCAGCGCAGCAGCGCTTCGCAGGCGTCGATATGGCCACCATCCAGATTGACGATCGGCTGAAACAGCAGCTTCAATTCGCCGCCATCCAGCGCACGGCGCAGGCCCGTCTCGATCTCGTGGACGCGGTTGAACCGTTCCTTCAGCGACCAGTTGAAACTGGCCGCGCGGTTGCGCCCTTCCCGCTTGGCTTCATACAGCGCCAAGTCGGCATGCTGCATCAATTCGTCCATGTCGCGCCCGTCCTGCGGCGCGACGGCGTAACCGATAGAGGCGGTGACGGAGAGGTGATTGTCGCTCAGGTCGAAACCATGGGCGAAATAGGCGATAATTTCCTGCGACAGGGCGGCCGCCGTCACCCGGTCCATGTCGGGACAGATGACGACGAATTCGTCGCCGCCGAACCGGGCGATGCGCCCGCGCCCCTGCACCACGTCGTTCAGTCGCTCCGCAACGCTGCGCAACAACTGGTCGCCAACCATATGGCCCAGCGAATCATTGATTTCCTTGAACCGGTCGATGTCCATCCACAGGATCGTGACGGCATCATTCCGCTTTTGGTTCGTCTCGAATATCTCGCGCAGGCGCATCTGCATCGCCATGCGGTTTTCCAGGCCGGTCAGGCTGTCGAACCGCGCCAGCCGCTCGAACTTGTCAGCCAGCAGCGACTTGTCGCGCTTGCCGACCAGTGCCTGCACGACGATGCGGTGGATGGTGGAGCTGATTTCGGCCAGGCCCAGCACCATCATCACCATCGCCACCGACAATACGCGATAACCGGTGGATCCTTCCATCCACAGCCCGGTCGCGGTCGGCAACAGCGTCAGGCACACTTGCCCGATGGCGATCTGCACGCGGCCTGCATTGCGGCCGGAGATGCCGCCTGCATAGCCCGTCGCCATCGACACGCTCAACATATGGGTGACCGGATCGGCCGATCCGATCAGGGTGACGAAGGCCATCAAACCCAGCAGCCCGGCATAGCCCCAGGCGCCCAGTTCATAGGCCAGTTCCCAATTGCGCGATGCGACCGCAGCGCCGCGCACCAACTGGCGATGGAAGAAAATAGCGGACACCACCCGCAGCGTCGCTACCAGGCACAGGACCGACACGACGATCTGGATCGGCCCCGGCGCGGACAAAGTGCTGATAACGATACCGACGGCAACGCCGGTGACCGCGCCGATGGTCAGCGAAGCAGGGGACGCATAAAGTGATTCGACCAGGCTACGCCGCACCTCGGCGTCCTGCCCCGGTTCCTGCGCCTTGCGCCGTTCCAGCAATGTTTTCAGCAGGCGCAAAATGGCGGGTCTCCGGTTCCCGCTCCGGTGATCGCATTTCTTCCTTTATTATTCGGTTAATGCAGCGACAATATCCAGCGTTCGCCCATCATTTCGATCCCGAAATACCTGTGCGCTTCCCGCTCGGCTAAAATAAATCCCGCCGATTCATACAGGCGGCGGGCATGGATCAAGACATCCTGCGTCCACAACATCACCCGCTGATAGCCTGCATCACGGGCAAAGCCGACGCACTGATCGACCAGCGCCCGGCCGATACCCAGTCCGCGGGCGGCGCGCTCGACATGCAACAGCCGCAACTGCCCGACATCGTCGCCCGCATCGGCCAGCAACACCGCACCCAGCATCGCGCCGTCACGCTCGGCGATCCAGGCCTGTTCACGGCCCGGCTTGAAATCGCGCAGGAAGGCGGTCGTGATCTCCCCCTGCATCACCTCCATCGCCCGCCCCCAGCCATATTCCGCTTCATACAGCCGGGCTTGACGCGACGCGACCAGCGCCAGGTCGCCGATGCGGAACGGTCGGATCGACCAACTCCCCTCACCCGCCATCAGATCGCCCAACAGAGCGCGAACCTGTCCCAATGCCGCGACCAGATCATCCTGCTGCGCCCGGTCCAGCCCGGCGATCCGCGCGGCGGTATCGGCGCGGGTGCGCGCATCGATCGCCGCAAAGGCCGCGCGCCCTTGCGCGGTCAGCGCGATCGGCCGCTGCCGCGCGTCGCTCCCCCGCCCACGCGCGATCCATCCCCGCTTTTCAAAGCCGGCGATGATGCGGCTGGCATGGCCGGCGTCCAGCCCCATCTGCTCGCGCAGGCTGCTGGCCAGCACGCCCGTCTCGGCCTGCGCGATTTCATACAGCAGCCGCGCCGCCGTCACGCCCATGCCGCTGTCCATATAGCTGGGCTGCAACACGCCCGCGAACCGGGTGTGGAAACGGTTGAACGCGCGCAGCGCCGCCACGGTTTCGGGCGCGGCGCGCGCGGGGGAGATATCGGCGGGGGGTCGATCATCGGTCATTGCGGGGCAGGCTAAGCCATGATAGTTGCCATCGTCAACTAATAATCGAAAGCCTCTACTGGTGTCCAACTCTCTGTCTCATCCGCTCGATCACCCCGTCTGGCACAGCCTGTCGACCGGTTGGTCGGCGCTGGCGCAGGGCGACGCCCGCGCGCGCCGGATCGACCCGCTTTATGGCCCGTTCGGTGCCGCAGCAGACGACAGCGCCGACAGCCGGTCGGCGCTTGCGGCGCTGGTGCCGGACGCTGGCGAACTCTGGCTGGTCGGCCCCGATGCGATCACACCGCCGCCGGGCGTCACCGTACTGCGCACCGCAGCGCTGGCGCAGATGGTCGCGCCGTCGATCACCCCCGCACCCTCCGCCCCGCCCGCCTGGGTGACGTTGGACGAAAGCGACGCCGCGGACATGCGCGCCCTTGCCCTGCTCACCCGGCCGGGACCGTTCGCGCCCCTGACCCATCGGCTGGGCCGCTTCATCGGCGTGCGCGACAAGGGCCAGTTGATCGCGATGGCAGGGGAGCGCATGGCGATGCCCGGCTTCACCGAAGTCAGCGGCGTCTGCACCCACCCCGACTGGCGCGGTCGCGGGCTGGCCGGCGCGCTGATGCGGATCGTCGCGCAAGCGATGCTGGACCGGGGCGAAACCCCCTTCCTCCATGCCTATGCCGCGCACGACCGCACGATCGCGCTCTACCGGACGCTAGGGTTCAATGTCCGGGCGGAAGTGCCGATGATGGTGGTGACGCGCTAGCGGCTAGGGGCGGATCGGCTCGCAGGCGATCCCGTCATCATCACTCAATAGATTTTCGTGTCGCCCCATCCGGCAAGAGCCAGCAGGGCCATCCCGATCTCACGCACCTTGCCATCGCGCGGACTCCATGCGCGGGCGAAATGATAACTCGCCGCATAAACCCCCTCGACCATCCATTGCGCGCCATCCGTTCCGGGCGGGCCACAGGAGGGAGGTGCTGAGACAAAAACGTCCTCCTTCGCCAACAGCACATTGATCCGATCCGCCTCCCCGCCGTCCAGCCGACGATCGATCGTGAGGTCGACCTTGCCGACATCATAGCCGCCCATGCCGGTCAGCCGCTTGGCAACCAGCCGGGGCGGCTTATCCTTGCGGAAAGTGATACGGATCACGATCGGCGGATGAAAAGTGCGAAGCCACAGGAAACGAACGACCCGCTCTCCGTCCAAAGCCACCTTGCCCTGACCTGTGTAGAGGGCAGGCTCCCCCGCAGCAGTCAGAAAAGCCGCATAGGATGCCAAGGTGCCAGCGTCGGCAACTGGCATGGCCCAGCGATGCGCCGCGCTGCCGCATTCCACCGCCGGCGTCGCAAGGTCCGCAGGGAAATATGGCGAACCGGCCAGCACAGCCGCGGCCAACAAGGCGATAATGTTCGGAATGATCTTGCCCTACTGAAGACACCCCGCTCGTTCTAACCCCGACCGCCCAAAAGAAAAGGGCCGGTGGATCGCTCCACCAGCCCCTTCTTTTGCGTCAGGAAAGCAGGAAACTTCATTCCCGCGATCGAACCACAGACGGAGCCAAGCCCCGCCCGCTACGATCGCTTTAGAAGTCCATGCCGCCCATGCCGCCCATGCCACCGCCGGGCATGCCCATCGGCGACTTGTCGTCGGAGGGCAGCTCGGACACGGCGGCTTCCGTCGTGATGAGCAGACCGGCCACCGAAGCAGCGTTCTGCAGCGCGGTGCGGACGACCTTGGTCGGGTCGATCACGCCGGCGGCAACCAGGTTTTCATACACGTCGGTCGACGCATTGAAGCCGAACGAGGTGTCGTCCTGGTCGAGCAGCTTGCCCGACACGACAGCGCCGTCATGGCCCGCATTGCTGGCGATCTGGCGAACCAGAGCGGTCAGCGACTTGCGAACGATGTCGATGCCGCGAGTCTGGTCGTCATTGACGCCGGCCAGGCCGTTCAGAGCCTTGGTTGCGTACAACAGAGCCGTACCGCCGCCGGGGACGATGCCTTCTTCGACAGCTGCGCGGGTTGCATGGAGAGCGTCGTCGACGCGATCCTTGCGCTCCTTGACTTCGACTTCCGTCGCGCCGCCAACCTTGATGACGGCAACGCCGCCAGCCAGCTTCGCCAGGCGTTCCTGCAGCTTTTCCTTGTCATAGTCCGAGCTGGTGTGCTCGATCTGCTGACGGATCTGCTCGGTACGGCCCTTGATCGAGTCATGGTCGCCAGCGCCATCGACGATGACGGTGTTGTCCTTGTCGATGGTGACGCGCTTGGCGGTGCCCAGCATGGACAGCGTGACGCTTTCCAGCTTGATGCCCAGGTCTTCGGAGATGACTTCGCCCTTGGTCAGGACGGCGATGTCTTCCAGCATCGCCTTGCGACGATCGCCAAAGCCAGGCGCCTTGACCGCAGCGACCTTCAGGCCGCCACGCAGCTTGTTGACGACCAGGGTCGCCAGCGCTTCGCCTTCAATGTCTTCCGCGATGATCAGCAGGGGACGGCCCGACTGAACGACGGCTTCCAGGATAGGAAGGATCGACTGAAGGTTCGACAGCTTCTTTTCGTGGATCAGGATGTACGGATCGGACAGTTCGACCGACATCTTCTCCGGGTTGGTGATGAAGTAGGGCGACAGGTAGCCGCGGTCGAACTGCATGCCTTCCACGACGTCCAGTTCGAAGTCGAGACCCTTGGCCTCTTCCACGGTGATGACGCCTTCCTTGCC